>JAFEFJ010000006.1 GCA_018240635.1 Pseudomonadota bacterium
GTCGGGATGACGAAGCGGTCCTCGTAATTCGCGATCGCCATCAGCCGGTACATCTTCTCGATGTCCGCGCCCGAGAGACCGACGCTGTTCGCCACGGCTTTGTCGATCACGCCATCGACGGTCTTGGACCGCATGTAGGCGCGCATGGCGAGCATCCGCCGCAGTGCCAACTCGACCGGGGCGCGTTAGCGTCCGGCCTTGTGGTGGAAATTCCTTGGACGGCTGAGGTGGCCATCGGATCGGCTGGCTAAGGTGGAGTTGCGAGACTTCAACCTGACGCCAAGAGGACCCGATGACCGAGGAGAGACCACCGCTGGCTGAGATCCGCCGAGGAACGAATCGCCACGTAGATGCTGCGCCTCACCGAGGGCGCCGCCGGCGGGACTGTCCGGTTGCCGATGAGCAAGGCATCGCTCGCCTCTCAGCTCGGCATGACGCGCGAGACCTTCTCGCGGGCGCTTTCCGGACTGGCGCGTCACGGCATCCGTATCGAAGGCGGCGGGGTCACCATCACGGACATCGCCGCGGCGCAGGCGCGCTTCCCGCTCGATCCGCTGATCGATGCCCCCGAGCCGATCCTACCGTTGCCGGCAATCCGCCTCTCGATCACCCCGCATGTCGTCAAGAAGACCAAAGCGTCGAGGAGCCGGAGATGACCAGAATGCCGCCCCGGTGGGCCGGCGAAGGTCGCGCCCTTGGGATGTCGACGTTCGCCTTCACGATCTGCTTTGCGGTCTGGACCGTGATGGCGATCGTCGGCATCCAGATTCAGTTCGCCAATAGCTTTCCGACCTTCCTCCTCGCGGCGCTCGGCGTCGGCATCGCCGGCGGATCGTTCTCGGTCGGCGTCGCCTGTGTCCCCAAGTGGTTCCCGCAGTCGCGGCAGGGGACCGCACTGGGAATCTTCGGATACGGGCAATGTCGGCGCGGCGCTGACCAAGTTCGCCGCACCGAGCGTCATGGTTGCGTATAGTTGGCAGACCGTGATGTATGTGTGGGCGATCGGCCTTGCACTCACCCCGTTCGCATTCTTCTTCCTTACTGACGACGATCCCGACCTGGCGCGCCGGCGGCTTTCCGGCGAGCGTCCGGAGTCGCTGTCGGCGATGCTGGCGCCGTTCGCCAACATCCAGGTGTGGCGCTTCTCGCTCTACTACTTCTTCGTCTTCGGCGGCTTCGTGGCCCTCGCTCTCTGGCTGCCGCGCTATCTGATCGGCGTCTACGGTCTGGACATCAAAGCGGCCGGCATGATCGGGGCGGTCTATTCGATCCACGCTTCCGTCTTCCGCGCATATGGCGGGCACCTTTCGGACAAGTATGGCGCGCGCCGCGTGATGTATTGGTCGCTCGGCGTGGTCGTTGTCTGCTCCTTCATCTTTTCCTATCCGCCGACCCACTGTGTGATGGAGAGCATTCGCGGGCCCGTGGCGTTCTCGACGCGGCTGGGCATCGCAGGCTTCATGCTGGTGGCCTTCGTGCTTGGCTTCTTCATGAGCCTGGGCAAGGCCGCCGTATACAAGCAGATCCCGGTCTACTATCCCGATCGCGTCGGCGGCGCGGTCGGCATTGTCGGCGGCCTTGGCGGTTTTGTCCTGCCGATCGGGTTCGGTCTGCTGAACGACCTCACGGGTATTTGGCAGAGCCGTTTCTGGCCGACGTTCGCGATCGTCGGCACCGCGCTCGTCTGGATGCATGTCTCGATCCGGCAGATGGAAGCCGCGGCGGCCGTTGCCGGCGTGCCGGTGCGCAGCCTGCCGCAGTCGCCCGAGATGCAGCCGATCCACGGCCCCGCGCAGCAGGACGCGCTCGCCGGGCGGGGCGGAATCCAGGACTGGCGCCCGGAGAGCGAGGCGTTCCGGGCCGCAATCGGGCGCCGGATCGCCCGCCGCAACCTGTGGCTCTCGGTTCCTTGCCTGCTGCTTTCGTTCGCTGTCTGGATGGTCTGGTCGGTCGTGGTCGCCAAGCTGCCGCCGTTGGCTTCGCGTTCTCCAACGAGCAGCTTTTCTGGCTGGCCGCCATGCCCGGCCTGTCCGGCGCCACGCTGCGCGTCTTCTATGCCTTCATGCCCGCAGTCTTCGGCGGACGGCTCTGGACGACGCTGACCACTTGGTCGCTGATGCTTCCGGCGGTCGGGATGGGATTGGCGGTGCAGAACCAGGCGACGCCGTGCTGGATTTTCCCGGCCTGCTCATTCGGCTGCGGCCTGGGCGGCGGAAACTTCGCCTCGTCGATGGCCAACATCTCGTTCTTCTTCCCCAGGAAGGAGAAAGGGAACGCGCTCGCGATCAATGCCGGGCTGGGCAATCTCGGCGTCAGCGTCGTGCAGTTCGTCGTGCCGCTGGTCATCACGGCGGGCGTGTTCGGCGCACTCGGCGGCCCTCCTCAGCCGTTGCATGGGCAAGCGCCGCTTTGGCTGCAAAACGCAGGCTTCGTGTTCGTGCCCTTCATCGCCATCAGCGCATTCGCCGCCTGGTTCGGCATGGACGACATCGCATCGATGAAGTCCTCCTTCACGGACCAGTCGATCATCTTCCGCCGGTGGCACAACTGGATCATGTGCTGGCTCTACACCGGTACGTTCGGAAGCTTCATCGGCTTCTCCGCCGCATTTCCGCTGCTCTCGAAGATCCTGTTTCCCGATGTGAATGTGCTGCAGTTCGCCTTTCTCGGTCCGCTGGTGGGCGCGATCGCCCGCGCTGCGGCGGGCAAGCCGGCGGATCGGTTCGGCGGCGGCCGCATCACGTTGCGGGTCTTCATTGCGATGTGTCTCGGAACTCTCGGTATCCTCTATGCGATCGGCATGAAGTGCAGCGGGTCGGCGTTCCCCGTCTTCTTCGCCAGCTTCCTGTTCCTGTTCGCCGCCAGCGTGGTCGGCAGCGCGTCCGCGTTCCAGATGATTCCGGCGATCATGCGCAAGGAGGTTTCTCGCCTGATGCCGGACCTGGACGGCAACGCCATCGTCACCCAGTCCGACAAGGAATCGGTTGCGATCATCGGCTTCACCTCCGCCATCGCCGCCTACGGTGCGTTCTTCATTTCCGAGTCATTCGGAAGCTCGATCGCCATGACGGGCGGGGCCGAGTTCGCGCTGTACGGCTTCCTTGCGTTCTACGGCAGCTGCATCGCCATCATGAGGCGGTTCTACACCCGCCGTGGCGGGCTGCTGTACCAGGTGGAGCACCGGAGCGCTGCGGACCGCAGCCTTGCGGCGACGGCGCGATGACCGGGTTCGGGGGCAGGGGGCCGGCTGGCGGCGGGGGAGTCGGCCAGGCTGCCATCGACCGCCCCGCAGCGGCCGGCGACAGGCACTTCCGAGCGACGCCCCGGCATTCCGGAATGTCTCCCCGGCCTTAAGCGGGATGTGAACCCGCGGGCCGAAGCACCTATCCGAGTTCGAAGCCGAACTCCCCCGTTGACGTAACCATCGCGAAAACCGAGGACACCGCCGAGCCTGCCGCCAGCCGGGCCAGGACGGAGGTGGCGAGCTGCGGCAGAAGCCTGCCCGACAGGATGTGCTCGATGCTGCGAGCGCCCGAGGAGGTTTCGGTCGACCGCGCGGCGATCGCCTCGGCAAGCTCGGCGCTGTAGTCGAAGCGCGCGTTGTAGTTGGACGCGACCCGGTCCCTGATCCGGTCAAGCTGCAGTTCAACGATCCTGCGGATCACGTCCGGCGCCAGCGGAAGATAGGGAACCAGCGTCACCCGGCCCAGGAACGCCGGCTTGAACCAGTTCATCAGCTCCGGGTGCAGCAGACCGGCCAAGGCCGCCGCATCCGGCGCGCGGGCGGGATCGGCGAAAAGCCGGTCGATCAGGTCGGTGCCGGCGTTCGAGGTCATGATGACGACCGAATTGCGGAAATCGACATCGCGGCCCTCGCCGTCCTTCATCGTGCCCTTGTCGAAGACCTGGAAGAACACGTCCTGCACGCCAGGATGCGCCTTTTCCATCTCGTCGAGCAGGATCACGGAATACGGCCGGCGCCGCACCGCCTCGGTCAGCACGCCACCCTCGCCGTAGCCGACATAGCCGGGCGGGCTGCCCATCAGCAGGCTGACCTTATGCTCCTCCTTGAACTCGGTCATGTTGATCGTCGTTAAATTCTGCTCGCCGCCGTAGAGCAGGTCGGCCAGCGTCAGCGCCGTCTCGGTCTTGCCGGTGCCCGAGGTGCCGACCATCAGGAACACGCCGATCGGCTTGCGTGGATCGGTGAGCCGCGCGCGCGATGTCTGGATCGCCTTCGCGACGGCGTCGAGCGCATGCGGCTGCCCGATGATGCGCTTCTCCATCGCCTCGCGAAGATTGAGAACGGTGCGGATCTCGTCCGACCGCATGCGGCCGGCGGGGATGCCGGTCCAGCTCTGGACGATCTCCGCGATGGCCTGGCCATCCACCACCGGGAAGATCAGCGGCTGCTCGCCCTGCGCCGCGCGAAGCTCTTCGTTCAGCGTGGTCAGTTTCGTGCGCGCGGCGGCCTTGCCGGCAGCGTCGCCGCTTTCTTCCACCGCGCGCCTGGTTGCGTCGATGTCCGCGACAAGCGCCTTTTCCTTTTCCCATCTGGCGCGCAGGTCCGAGAGCTCCGCCTCGGTCGCGGCGCGGTCCGCCTCCAGCTCCGCGAGGCGGTTTGCGTGATCGGCTCCCGCTTCGGCCTCGCGCCGCAGGATGGCGGCTTCCGTATCGATCAGCATGATGCGCCGTTCGCAGTCTTCGACGGGCGCGGGCACCGCGGACTGGCTCATTGCGACCCGAGCACAGGCGGTGTCGATGAGCGAAACGGCCTTGTCGGGCAACTGACGGGCGGGGATGTAGCGCGCGGACAGGCGCACGGCTTCGGTGACCGCCTCGTCGAGCACGCGGACCTTGTGGTGGGTTTCCAGCGTCCCGGCGAGGCCACGGATCATGGCGATCGCCGACGGCTCCGACGGTTCCTCGACTTTCACCACCTGGAAGCGCCGCGTGAGGGCTGCGTCCTTTTCGAAATACTTCTTGTATTCGGCCCAGGTCGTGGCGGCGATGGTGCGCAACTCGCCGCGCGCCAGCGCCGGCTTCAGCAGATTCGCCGCGTCTCCCTGTCCCGCTGCGCCGCCCGCGCCGATCAGGGTATGCGCCTCGTCGATGAACAGGATGACCGGCTGCGGGCTCGCCTTGGTTTCCTCGATCACCGACTTCAAGCGGTTCTCGAACTCGCCCTTCACGCCCGCGCCGGCCTGCAACAGGCCGAGATCGAGCGTGCGGATGGCGACATTGCGCAGCGCGTCGGGCACCTCGTCCGCGGCGACGCGCGCGGCGAAACCCTCCACCACGGCGGTTTTGCCCACGCCTGCCTCGCCCGTGAGGATAGGATTGTTCTGCCGGCGCCGGGTCAGGATGTCGATGACCTGACGGATCTCGATGTCGCGCCCGAGGATTGGATCGATGCCCCCGGCCCGCGCCTTCTCCGTCAGGTCGGTGGTGAACTTCTCCAGCGCCGACCCGCCACCCGGGCGGGACGCAGGCGCCGCGCCCGCTTGCGGCGCCGCACCCTCGGCGCGGCTGCCGGCTTCCATGCTGCCCGCCGTGATCGCGTCGAAGCGGCTCCGCAGGGCATCGGGCGGGATCGCCCGCCACAGATCGGAAACCTCGACCGCCTGACGCGCCAGCGCCTCGTCGGCCAGCAGCGCCCATACCAGGTGGCCGGAGCGTATCTGGCTCAGCCCATGCTCCACCGAGGCCAGCATCCACGCCTGCTTGATCAGACCGACGATATCGGGCGAGAGCGCGGGCGCGCGGGCATTGCCGGTGCGCATGCGATCCAGCGCGCTGTTCAGGTCGGCGGAGAGCCTGCCTGGATCGACCTCGAAGTGGCGCAGGATGCGCGAGACATCGGCGTCCGGCGCGTCCAGCAGCTTCAGCAGCCAGTGCTCGATTTCCACATTGTAGTGCGTCCGCGACAAGGTCAGGCCGGCGGCCGCCTCCAGCGTGCGGCGGCACCAGTCGTCGAGCCGGTCGATCAGCCGTTTCAGGTCAAGCGTCACCATCGCTCGCTCCGCGCGCGTCAGGGGATAACCGCCGCCGGCAATGCTGTCCGGCCGGCAGGGCCGCGCCTGGGCAGCGCGTCTCAGCGGCGGGTTGGCAGGCCATCGTTCATTTTGAGGGTGATGCCGGCGACGGTGGAGATGATGTTCGCCGTCCGGTTGGCATGCGTTACCACGCTTTTCTGGTCTGCGTCGTAGAGCGGCCCAAGGATCACCGGCCGGTCCGGATCGCCGTTCTGGAACGCCACCATCACCTGCGTTTTCGCGCGCAAGGGAAAATGGAACCCCTCGGCCGGCCCGCCATACGGGGTCAGCAGACGGACCGGACAGGACGACTTGCCCGGCGGACGGGTGGCCGTGTCGAACGAGAAGATGATGCGGTAGCACCCCAATGCATCGATGTCCGGGCGTTCGTCGTCCACCCCGTCCACGGTGGCGCGGATCATTCCGGCGATGCGCGGCATCGGCGTGCGCCGTGCCGGGCGGAACGGAACGTCGCGGGGGATCGCGGTGAAGCGGTTGGCGTAGCCGCGTCCGCGCGGCCCGGGGCCTGGAAGGTATTCGATCCCCATGGCGGATTCCCAGACTTCATGCGTGACGTGGGTAACGATGTATCGGCCGTTGAAATGGGCGGACGGATGCCCGGTCAGCGTGAACAGCCTGCCTGCCGCCATGTCCAGGCAGTCGCTTTCGCCGCGCAGCAGCGCGCGGCCGCACGCCGCTTCCTGCGCGCGAATGTCGGCCAGCGCCTGCCCCCAGGCCGCATCGGCGTAGCCATCCTGTTCCTGCCATGTCAGCGTGCCGACGCCGTCGGGCACGGCGACGGATTGCACGCCGAGCACGGTCTGCGGGCTGGCATAGAAGCGCTCGTCGAGTTGCGCGCCGGAGGGCCGCAACCGCCGCTCGAGGCTGACCGAGCGCACGGCGGGACCGGGATCGGCGATGCCGACGCCGGGGCGGAAGACCACCGCCTCGCCGTCGGCGCCATTCCGCAGCAATGGGAAGGCGAGGTTGGAATCGCCGAAAATGATCTGCTCGCCGTCCTCGCCGTTCTGGAACATGTAGAAAATGCCTGCGCCTTCGGCGAGGCGGGAGATGAAGGCAAGGTCGCTTTCCTGGTACTGAACGACCATGTCGCGCAACGGATACGCGGTGCCGTGCAGGTTGGTGCGGTAGTCCTCGGCGGTCAGTTGCACGTCCTGCGCGCTGGTCAGCACGTCGGCGATCACGTCCGCCACGCGCCCCGGCCGCTCGGTGCAGAACACGCGGCTGCGCGACGTCAGATCCAGAAGGGCAAGGCGCGGCACCAGCACCAGCCGGTACCAGAACAGACCGCCGGGCAGTCCGCCCATGGCGCTCGCCTCGCGCACGACGCCATGCAACTTTCGCTCCGCGCCCTGCAGTCCGACCTTCACGACGCCGCGGCGGTTGAGCGCACGCGCGAGATCGAGCGATCCCGATCCGGCAAGAATGTCCAGCGTCACCTCGTAGCAGCGTGACAGTTCCTCCGTCATCTGGACGCGGACCGGCACGAGCCTTGCGTCCCAGCCGATATTCGACTCAAATGAAATCATATTATTGGCCCCAGCGTCTCATGCGGGGCCGGTGAGGCAGCGCCGCTCCGCTCCCTCTCCCCCCTGCCAGCTCGTCCAGCCCAGCCGCGCGCTGCCCAGCGTCAGCCCGCCATCGGCCTCGGGCGCCAGGATCAGCTCCACCATGCATTCCAGCGGCTCCCGTATTGCCAAGTGCAGGAGCGCGGCCAGGCTGCGCCGGGCATGGCCGCCGGGGAGGAAGGCATCGAAGTCGGCACCGGAAAGCGGGCCGAGCACGACGGCGATCATGCCGCACACATCCGGCACGGTTTCGCCGATCACCGAGCCGGCGCCCAGCGCCGCCCCCGGCGCGCCGAGGCGGAAGAGTTGCGGCGGCGGGATCGGCGCGCGCCTCGGACGCCACTCCTCGATGCGCACCGGAACATCGAAATAGCCCTTGATGATGCGGGCCACGATCTCGGCCGAGCGGCTGTATTGCGCCAGCAGCCCGCACAGCGGAAGCAGCCGGAACGGATCGAGCGCGGTGTCCGTCCAACCATCGCGCGGCGTCAGGCCGGCAAGCGCCAGCACCGCCCGCACGACCGGATCGGCTGGGCTCTCCGCGCGCAGGTGCATCCGGTAGTGACGCCAGATTCGATAGGACAACGCCACGAGCGGATGGTTGAAGAGGTCGAGCACGTCGCGCAGGTTGGCCGCGCGCGGCTCGTCCTCGGTCAGCACATGCTCCGTCCACGGCGACGGCAGCGGCGAGGATGGCCCGTACAGCCCGAGGAAATTGACTTCCATCTGCACCGGCCACGCCGCGCCGGGACGGCGGTCGCGCGCGACCGCGGCGATGTCACCCGCGGGAAAGCCCATCGACGGCGCGGCGCGGAACAGCACGGCTTCCTCGTCGATCCGTCCGGTGGTGCCGACCGGCCGCGTGGTCCCCAGCGCGCGGCACAGAAGGCGCACGGCTTCGGGGAACGCCAACGTGGCGGCATGCCGCGCCACCACGTCGAGCCTCGCGTCCAGGGCATCGCCATCCAGCGGCGGTACGTCGGCTGCGTCCGCATCGTGCGCCGCGGTCATGACGCGCGCGGCGTCCTACAGCACCGGCAGCCGGCCGGCGCGCACCGGCCAGGTGAAGCTGGTATTGCTCTCCACCCCCTGCAGCATAAGCCTGTGGCACACGTTCAGGCCGGCATAGATGCCGAGAAAGGCGTCGAACACGGCCCCGAAAAGGAAGGCGCCCTCCGCGCCGCCGAAGCCGCTTTCGGCGACCGTCAGCGTCACGAGGCGGCCGCGCACCGGCACGCCGTCGACCAGCACGTCCATCGGAACGATTTCGAGCTTCAGCAGCGCTTCGAGCAGCAGCGACAGGCGCCGGGCCGCCTGCTCGTCCTGGGCCGCGCGGAAGTCGTAGCTGGCGATCAACGCGCCGAGCGACACGACATCGTCCAGCGGCCGCAGGCTGCGCGCCATGCCGGAGATCAGGCGCCACAGCGTGTCGCCTTCCAGCGGCGGGGGAACCTCCGGCGTGACCGGCGTGATGTTGCGGAATTCGCTGGCGGCAGGGCTGCCGACCGCCACCTGATCGATGCCGCCGATCGGCACCTGTTCGGCAAGCTCGCCATCGGTGCAGGTCAGGGCCACGGAGATCGTGTCGACATCGGGCGTATCGAGCCGGTCGGCGCCGTCGACGAAGCTCAGCCAGGTTTCCGCCCCCCGGCCCACGACGGAAGCGCGCAGGCGCGCCCTGAAGAAATGCCCGCTCTGGCCCGGCAGCGCGTGGCGGAACGATTCGAAGGGATGGTAGCGCACGCGGTCGGGCGATCCCTGCACCGCGCCCTCGACCCGGTCCACCGAGTAGACCCGCGCGGTGCGCCCGGCCGGCGGCAGTGGCACGACGCGATGTTCCGTGCGCTCGGGCCCCGGGGCGAGCGGCACCGCGTCGGCCGCATACAGGTTGATGACCGGCACGCAGTTGAGGCGGAAATGCTCCGCCTCGATCCGCCCCGGCAGGTCGGGACTGCCGGCGATGCGGAACGTCAGCGTCAGGTCGCCGCCGCGCAGGCCCGATGCGTCGGGCACGGGCGGCAGATCGACGAACATGAAACGCTCGGGGAACACGAGGTATTCCTGCAGCAGCCGGTAGCCGGGCGGCGCGTTGCCGGGCCAGGGCAGCACGGCCTCGGCGGCGGCGAAGCCGGCGTGTTGCAGCTGCGCCGCCGGGAGATCGATCCGGGACCTTCCGTCGCTCGCCTCCACCCCCGTCACGTCCGTCAGCAACGTGCGCAGCAGGCGCCCGCCCAGCCTCGGGTCGCGGCCGCCGTGCAGGAACAGGCGCAGGGGACGGCCGGCGATGGCGGGGATGGTCGCCCCCGCGCGGCCCGCGAGGCGCAGCGTCAGCGTGGCCGAGGCCGCGCCCGCCGTCAGCGCCGCCTCCGTCACCGTGAACGGCAGCACGTCCAGCGCGAAGCAGGTGCGGAACCGGCAGGACACGCCCGCCACCGGGCGCGCCGCGACGGCGGCGCCCGCAGGCACCGGATTGACGGCGCCGGAGACGGAGGCCGCGAATTCCAGGATCGACAGCGCCGGGATGGGCCGCAGGTAATGCGGCCAGAGCAGCGCCAGCATCCCGTGCGACAACTCGGGCAGTTCCTCGTCCAGACGCTGGCGGAGCCGGCCGGTGAGGAACGCGAAGCCCTCCAGCAACCGCTCCACATCCGGATCGACCGCGCGCTTAGACAACAGACCCGCGATCGCCGGATTGGCGCGCGAGAATCCCTCTCCCAGTTCGCGGAGATAGGCGAGTTCATCCTCGTAATATCGGCGAAAGCTCATTACGCGTCCCGGCCGGCCACACGCATCAAGCGGCGACCCGGACGAACCCGTTGTCGCCCACTTCCGCCTCGATCGACACGTGCTGGCCGCGTTCGTCGATGACGAGCGTGGCGCTGACGCCGAACACCATGCGCAGCGCCGGCTCGCGGTCCGGGATGGAGCGGACTGCGACGTCGCGCAAACGCGGCTCGAAATTCTCGATCTGATCGCGGATTTCGTCGCACAGCGCGTCGATCGCATCGGGGAAGCGATGGATCATGTCATTGATGTCCACCATGCCGTAATCGGGCCGGATGGGCGCGCTGCCCTGCCGCACGTTGAACAACTCCTCCAGATGCGACAGGACATCGTCCAGCACTGCCGAGACGTCGGCCGCGCCGCGCGGGGCGGGCTCGCCGGCCATGATCCTCTCTCGCAGGCGCTTCTCGAACATCGCCAAGCCGTCCGTTTCCTTGCGGGATGTTCCGCACGCCGCGCAGGCCCGGTCAAGCATGTTCGGGTGTGTGAATCGCCGCGCAGAAAGTGCGCGAAAATCCGCGCAGCGGCGGGGCGCACGGGGCGATCAGGAGGCTTCAGGTCGGGAAATCAAGCCAAGCCAGGGTGGCACGCGGTTTGCTGTAACGGTGCCGGAAGAACACCGCCGCCGCCGCGCGGCGGGCGCAACAGCCATACGGAAGGAGATGACCATGTCGCAAGCGATGTACCTGACGGTCACCGGCGCAACGCAGGGCAACATCAGCCAGAAGGCCTTCACCTCGGACAGCGTGGGCAATGTCTACCAGGAAGGCCACACGGACGAGATCTTCTGCCAGAGCCTGACCTATCACGTGACGATCCCGCGCGATCCGCAGAGCGGCGCGCCGACCGGGCAGCGCGTGCATCAGGCCGCCAGCATCATCAAGTACGTGGACAAGGCGTCGCCGCTGCTGCTGAACTCCGTCACGTCGGGCGAGCTGCTGCAGATCACCGCGAACTTCTATCGTACCTCCACCGCCGGCAAGCAGGAGAATTACTACGAGCTGCAGTTCACCGACGTTCTGCTGGTGGATTACAAGCAATACACGCCGATCGCGCTGGACCCCGCGAACGGGCCGTATCGCGACATGGAGGAGATCTTCTTCACCTACCGGAAGATCGAAGCGACGCACAAGATCGCCGGCACCTCCGGCAGCGACGATTGGCGTTCGCCCAAGAACTGACCGCATTGGCGGCGGCGGAAGGGCCGCCTAGGCTCTTCCGCCAAGCTTGGCGCATCATGCGCGCCGCGCGGCGCGCCCATGGACATCCGATCATGCCGGAACTGCTCACCACGGGCTGCATGCTCACCTGCACCTTCGGCGTGGAGCCTTCGGAGCTGGACGTGATCGAGGAACCCGGCAAGCCGGTGATCGACGGCGCGCTGGTGGCGGCGACGATGGCCGACATGATTCCGCTGGTGAACATCCTGCCGTTCGGCATGTGCACGAGCATGGAGAACCCCGAAGTCGCCGCCGCCACCGCCGCGGCCCTGGGCGTGCTGACGCCGATGCCCTGCGTGCCCGTGGTGGTGGATCCCTGGGACCCGCCGTCGGAGCTGATGTCCTACGCGGGCATCCCGCTGGCGACGATGCAGAGCACCTGCCTGTGCGCCTGGGGCGGCGAGATCAGCGCCGATACGCCCGCGGAAACGATCGTGACGACCGAGATTTGAGGCAGGGAGCGCGCCGTGTCCGACAACGGCTCCAAGATCGACAACACCGGCACCTACTACAGCGTGGACGTGCCGGCGCCGGATATGCAGAGCTATTTGCGCCTCGGTCAGCCCGACTCGGACGTTGAGAAGAGCCTGTCGGCCGCGCCCAAGGCGGGGACTATCAAGACCGAGAACGGCTTCGATTCCGGCGTGCTGCTGTACACGCAGGGGCACTACCAGACGGTGGCGCCGGCGGTAACGACCTGGTCCGGCGATACGCTGTCGGCGGTGCGGTCCGGCAACTATCTCGTCTCGGCGTCGTACGTGACTCCCGATCTTCCCTATGCCGTCAACTACAGTTCGCAGCTCGTCTACAGCACGACCTTCGGAAACGTCTCGAATTTCGTGACCGGCAATCAGCTTGCCTATTGGCTCGGCAACAGCGCCTCGACCGGGGTGGGGGGGCTGCTTTGGTCGAATGTCGGGCTCACGCAGAACGTATTCGCCGGCCAGATCGTCAACGTGATCAGCGACAGCATCGATGTCCAGGGATGGCGTGAGGCAAAAGGCCAGGTGGTGGCCGATACCATCGCCAGCACCTCCGTCGGCCTGGCGGTCAGTCCCGCCACCGGCGTCACCGTCGAAGCGATCGCGGGAAGCGTGAAACTGAAGCTTGGCCGGGCTAACGCCATCGTGGCGGCAATTCTTGCCGCAGGAAGTCAGGCTGCGATCGGCATAACCGGCGACATCACCGCCGACCCCGACGCCCTGCGCATTGCGTTGCAGGTATCCGGCGGTGCGCTCGGGGTTGCCTCGACTGCTGTCCTTCTGCTCCAGGCCGTCGTGGCTTCCTCTGGATTGGCGGTCAAAGCGGCCCTGGACAGCGGCCTCGCCACGGACGGACTACTTATCGGGAACGGACAGGTTGAACTGTGGAGCGCGGCGTCGAAACTGATACTGACGCCTAACGGGATCTACTTCGTCGGCAACGAGGTCGCCTCGGAGAGCATGCAGATCCAGTTGACAGCCAACAATGCGCAGCACTGGCCGGGCTGAACAGCCCTATGCGACTGATCAACGAAACGCCGTTTCCGCTTGTTCCAATCAATAGCACCGTTGCGCCGCCTGCGCATTCGCTGACCTTTGTGCTGAAGGGATCCTTCGCCATCAAGCCCGGCGCGCCCTGCGAAGCGGCGAAGAAGCAGCGGCCCATCGCCGGCGACAAGACCTATCTCGACGAGATCGGGCGCAGCCCGTGCTGGTCCAACGATCTCGCGCCGTTCAAGCCGCATACGGACTTCTTCATCATCGGCGCCTTCCACCAGCCCGGCGGACGGGCGGCGCCCGAGGGGCGCGGCGGTTTCGAACTGGGGCCGTTGCGGAAGGAACTGATCTTCCACGGCCCGCGCACCGCGGCGGTGCTGCCCGACAAGTCATGGCGGATCGGACCCGCCGAGCCGATGACCAGCGTGCCGCTGCGGTGGGAATTCAGCTTCGGCGGCCTGAGCGACAAGCGCAATCCGATGGGCAAGGGCATCGACCCGCTGCCGGGCAGCGCGCCGCCGCTGATACCCCTGCCGCAGATCGAAGACCCGCGCGAGCCGCTGCGCCGCCCCACCGACCGGCCGGCGCCGGCCAACTTCGCACCGATGCCGGTCGGCTTCCATGCGCGCCGCCGCAAGCTCGGCACCCGCGACCGGCGCTGGCAGGTGTTCCGCGCGCCGCTGCCGCCTTCCGACTACGACCCGAGCTACCACAACGCCGCGCCGCCCGATCAGCAGGCCGGCAACTACCCGCGCGGCGACGAGAAGCTGGTGCTGCGCAACCTGCACCCGAGCATCCCCGAACTCGTGACCTATCTGCCGGGCCTGCGCCCCCGGCTCGCGGTAGTGCGGAAGACCGATACGGGCCCGGTGGCGGAGGAGGTGGCGCTCAACCTCGACACCATCGTGGCGCTGCCGGACGAGGACGAGATCGTGCTGCTGTGGCGCGGCGTCACTCCGGTGCGCAGCCGGATGTATTTCGATGAATTGCCCGTCGCGATGTGCGACACCGAACGGCTCGACGTACCGGGCAAGCTCGACGGCATGCCGGCGAAGCTGCTGGCGACCTATCTGGAGGAAGCGGGCGCCGGCGCGAAGAAGGACGCCGAGGAAACCGCGCAGACGATGTCCGAGATCGTCAAGACGCTTGAAAAGGCCAAAGTGCCGCCGGAGCTTGTGCAGCAGGTCAAGGGAACCACCGACCCGATGGCGCTGTACCAGTTGCTCGACGGCCATCTCGACAAGGTCCTGACCGAGCTCGAAGCCAAATACGGGATAACGCCCCCGCAATGAACGCGACGGCGCGCCGCGACGGGGGATGGGTTGCGCTGGCCGCATCGGCGCTGTGCCTGGCGCTCGCCGCCGCCTCGGCGTCCGCCGCCGCCGCGCCCGCCCGCGGCGACCAGGGCGCCTCAGCCGCGCCGGGCAGCATCGCGGCCACCACCGAGCTTGCGAACCGCCTGGAGCTTGGCATCGGCATGGCGCCCGATCCCGCCCGCGCCATGGCGCTGTTCTGCCGCGCCGCACTGTTCGGGGGCCGCGCCGCCACGCTGCATCTGGCCGCCTGGCTACTGAACGACGACGGGCCGGACTACGACCCCGCGCTGGCCGCCGAATGGCTGCACCGGCTGCAACGGATGGAGCGCGGCGCGCCGCCCGCGCCCGGATCGCTGCCGCCGCGCTGCCCGTCCGAGGCGAGCGCGGGATTGGTGCCCGCCGCCGCCGCGCTGGCTGCGATGGTTGAAACCGTCGCGCGCCAGGAAGGCGTCGATCCCGATCTGGTGAAGGCCGTGATCGAGGTCGAATCGAGCGCGCGGATCGATGCCGTCTCGCCCGCGGGCGCGCAGGGGCTGATGCAGCTGATGCCGGCGAGCGCGCGGCGGCTGAACGTGACCAACCCATTCAACGTCGAGCAGAACCTGCACGGTGGCGTGCGGTACCTGGCCGAACTGCTCCGGACGTTCCGCGGACAGCTTTCGCTGGCGCTCGCCGCGTACAACGCCGGCGAAGGACCGGTCGCGCGGTGCGGCTGCGTGCCCGACATTCCGGAAACCACCGCCTATGTCAGCCGCGTCCGCGCCCTCTATCCGCCGCCCGGCGATCCGTCGCGCACGGGCCTGCTGCCCGCTCACAGCCCGTAGCGGGCGATCTTTTCCAGCAGGGTACGGCGCGACAGGCCCAGGGCAAGCGCCGTCCGCGTCCGGTTGCCGCCATGCGCCTTCAGCGCCTCGGCGATCGCGACGGCCTCGTAGCGGCGCACGCTGTCGCGCAGGTCCGGCCCTTCCTCCTCGGCGGCCGGCGGCGCGGTCGGCGGCGATGGGGACGCCGGCGGTTCTTCGGGCGGCGCGGCCGCGTGGTTCACGATCTCCGCCGGCAGTTCGGCCAGCCCGATCGCGGCGCCGGGCGGGCACAGTATCACCGCGCGCTCGATGCTGTTGCGCAGCTCGCGCACGTTGCCGGGGAACGGATAGCGGTCCAGCGCCGCCGCCGCCTCCGGCGTGATTCCCGCGATGTCCTTGGCATGCGCGTCCCGCATCTGGCCCAGCAGGTATTCCGCCAGCAGCACCGCATCGCCCTTGCGCTCGCGCAAGGGCGGCAGCGCGACCGGAAAGACCGAGATGCGGTAGAACAGATCCTCGCGGAACCGCCCGTCCGCCACGCGCTGGCGAAGATCGACGTTGGTGGCGGCGACGATGCGCACATCGAAGCGCCTGCCCTCGGTCGCCCCCAGGGAGCGCACCTCGCCGTCCTGCAGCACGCGCAGCAGCTTGGTCTGCAACCCCGCCGGCATGTCGCCGATCTCGTCCAGGAACAGCGTGCCGCCATGGGCGATCTCGAACAGGCCCTTCTTGTTGGCGGTGGCGCCGGTGAAGGCGCCCTTGCGGTATCCGAACAATTCGCTTTCCAGCAGGTCCGCCGGCAGGGCGGCGCAGTTCTGCGCGATGAACGGCCCGTTGCTGCGCGGGCTCGCGGCATGGACCATGCGGGCAACCATCTCCTTGCCCGTTCCGGTCTCGCCCAGCACCAGCACCGGCACGCTGCTTTCTGCGACCTTGCCCACCATGTCGAGCACGCGCTCCATCGCCGGGCTTTGCGTGACGATGCCGCTGGCGCGGGAGGCGAGGCTGATGGTCTGGTGCTTCAGCCGCGTGTTTTCGCGGTGCAGTTCGCGGTTTGCCGCATCGAGTTCCGCCAGCAGCTTCCTGTTGCGTTCCAGCAACGCCGTGTTGGAGATGGTGATCGCGGCCTGGTAGGCGAAGGCGCGCACCACCGGGGCCAGCGCGCGCAGCCCGTCCTGGCCCAGCCGTTCGCCGGCCGCATCGCGCATGTCCACGAGTTCCAGCACGCCCACGGTGATGTCGTCGTTTCCGCGCAGCGGGCAGGCGATCAGCGAGCCGGTGCGGCGCCCGCCGCGCGCGTCGCGCCGCAGGATCGCCGTGCGGTCGAAGCCGTGCACCCGCGGCACGTCCTCGATCACCGCCATCGATCCGGTGAAGGCGCACCAGGTGCGCGGGTCCGCCATGTCCGGCTGGCCGCCGGGATACAGCGGCAGCGTGTGCTCCGCCGCCGATGCCATATCCAGCGGCAGGCTCGCGAGCGGCACCAGATGCCGCCCCGTCAGGTCGAGGGCGTAGAGCACGCCGCCCTCGGCGCCCGCGATGCGGCACGCCGCGTGCAGACACTTCAACGAAAGCTGCACGCGGTCCCGTGCGCCGGCCATGTCGCTGACCAGCGCGAACAGGTCCAACGCCGCCTGCTGGAATTCTCCCTGTGCCAGCATCTCCGCGCACCCGCTGGGCGGGGAGCGCCGCGCGGCGCCCCCCGGCGCCGGTTCAGGCCTTGTCGAGCTTCCCGGTCAGCGACAGCGTGAAGTCCGCGCCCATGTACTTGAAGTGCGGCTGGACCATCATCGTCACCTTGTACCAGCCGGGATCGCCCTCCACGTCCGACACCTCGATGGAGGCGCGGCGCAGCGGCCGGCGGCTGCGCACATCGGCCGAAGGATTGTCCTGATCCGAAACGTACTGGCGTATCCAGTTGCCGAGCTCGGTCTGCAGCTCGCCGGCGGACTTCCAGCTGCCGATGTTCTCGCGCTGCAGCACCTTGATGTAGTGCGCCAGCCGGTTGACGATGAACAGGTACGGCAGCTGCGTGCCGAGCTTGTAGTTCAGCTCGGCGGCCTTGCCTTCGGGGTTGTTGCCGAAGAACTTGGGCTTTTGCGTCGAGTTGGCCGAGAAGAAGGCGGCGTTGTCGCTGCCTTTCCGCATGGTCAGCGCGATGAAGCCCTGATCGGCAAGCTCGAATTCGCGCCGGTCGGAAATCAGCGTCTCGGTCGGGATCTTGGTTTCGGTCTGCCCCATGCTCTCGAAATGATCGAGCGGCAGATCCTCCACCGCCCCGCCGCTCTGCGGCCCCACGATGTTGGGCGTCCAGCGGTATTTCGCGAAGCTGTCGTTCAGGCGCGACGCGAAGGCGAAGGCCGCGTTGCCCCAAAGGTAATTCGCCGTCTGGCCTTCCGGCTTCTCCTCGAAGTCGAACGCCTTCACCGGCACCGTCTCCTTTCCGTAGGGAAGGCGCAGCAGGAAGCGCGGCATCGTCAGGCCGACATAGCGGCTGTCCTCGCTTTCGCGGAACGAGTTCCACTTCGCGTATTTCGGCCCCTCGAAGATCGCCTGGAGGTCCTTGAGGTTCGGCAGCTCCTCGTACTTGTCCACGCCGAAGAATTCGGGCGAGGCGGCGCCGATCACCGGGGCGTGCGCCATCGCGCCGACCGCGGCGCTGTACTGCAGCAGCTTCACGTCCTGCGGGCCGGGGCCGAATTCGTAGTTGCTGATCACGGCCGCGAAGGGCTGGCCGCCGAACTGGCCGTACTCGTCCACATAGACATGCTTGTAGAGGCCCGACCGCACCACCTCGGGCGAATCCTCGAAATCCGCCAGCAGGTCGTCCTTCGAGACGTTCAGCATCTCGATCTTGATGTTCTGGCGGAAATCGGTCCGGTCCACCAGGAACTTCAGGCTGCGCCACGCCGACTCCATTTTCTGGAAGTCTTCGTTGTGCACGATGGCGTTCAGCTGCGCGCTCATGGTCTGGTCGATCATGCCGATCATGCGGTCCACGGCGGCGCCCTGCACGCGCTCGCCCGCATGGGCCGGCTTGACCAGTTCGCTCAGGAAGGCGGCGATTCCCTTGCGCGCCTCCTCGTAGCCTTCGTCCTGCGGCGTTAGCTTGGTCTCGGCCAGAACCTGGTCGAGCAGCGAGACCTGCTGGGCCGGCGCTGCGCCGGCCGCTTCAGGCTGCGCGTTCGAATCCGACATCATCTTGGCCCTTTACGATGGAGGTTGGCGTTACGCCTTCGTATCCGCGCCGATTTCGCTCAGAACCTTGTTGCGCAGCTCCTCGTCGCCAAGGATGCGCTCGATCGCCTTGCGAAAGTTCGGCAGGTTGCCGAGCGGGCCCTTCAGCGCCACCAGCGCATTACGCAGTTCCAGGAGCTTGTTCAGTTCCGGCACCTGCCGCGCCACCTGCTCCGGCTCCAGATCCTTCAGGGTGTCCACCTTGAGCGAGACCTGCAGCTCCCCGGCATTCGGATCGGGGTCGAGCTCGTTCTTCACCCGCAGATCGAGGCGCAGGTTCTGGCCGCGCATCACGTCGGGGAAGTTGTCCTTGTTGATGTCCACGCGCTTGCGCTCGCCGAGCGGCGTCGAATCCTCGCGCAGCGTGAAGTCGCCGATGACAAGGACCTTGTGCGGCAGCTCCACTTCCTCCTTCGCATCGCCGGTGGCCGGCTTGTAGCGGATGTTCACCCGCTCCTTCGGCGCTACCGAAGCCTCTTGAGCCATGTCGCCTCTCCTTGCTGATGGGAATTGTGGTCAGGCATTCCGGCCGCCCGCCAGCCGCGCGGCCGCGACCGGATCGGTTCGCGCCAGCCGGGCGAAGGCCGCGGACGCGAGCGCGGCGCGCCCGTCGTCCGGCGCGAGCCCCGCGTCCTCTCCGCCGAAGGTCGTTCCTGTCAGGGACCGATGCAACATCTGTGCGGCCCGCGCTGCGATGGCGGGCTCCCAGCTCTCCAGCCCGTGCGCGTCCACCAGCCGGTCCAGATCGCGCAGCAGCGGCACCGCGACCTCGCCGATGCCGCTCTCCAGGCACAGCGTGGCCTGGGCGAGCCGCCACATGAAGCGGTCCCGCAGGCTCGCCGCCGCGGCGCCGCCGGCCGCGAGCGCCTGCAGCGCCGCCTCCGTCTCGCCCTGCGCGACCTGGCTCCGCGCCGCCTGGAGCGCCGGCTCCCACAGCGCCGCGCCGGCAGCGGCATCGTCCGTTGCGCGGGCCGCGTCGCCCAGCACGATGCCGTCGATCCACCCCCGCGTGGCCGCGTCGGCGAAGGGCGTGCCGTCCGAGAAGCTCAGCGCCTCGATCCCCGGCAGGCGGCGCAGCATGGCCTGCACGCCCTGCACCACCGCCTGGCCGCACGCCGCGAAGCGGGGGCCCATCGCCGCCAGCGCGGCAGCCGACAGCCGCTGTCCGTCCAGCCAGAAAAGACCGGAGCCGGAACAGTAGCTTTCCAGCGCCAGCACCAGGTCGGGCAGGTTGCCGGCCTTGGACAGCGCGTCGAACTCGACGCGGCGGATTTCCGGCGGCGGCATCAGCTCGGTGCGGCCGTCGCGCGCCGGCGGCAGGTCGGTGATCTGCAGCCATGTGATGGCGCGCAGCATCCGGTAGGCGCGGGCCTCGCCGGCATCGGCCTGCAACGCCTCCAGCGCCGCGGTGCGCACCGCTTCGCGCATCGAGCCGAACAGCGCCTCGGCGTCGGCGCCGGCGATGGCCGGCATGGCCGCCAGCGCCGCCGCGGCGGGTCCCGCCGCCGGCGCTCCGGCGGATACGGCCGCCACGGCCGCCACGGGCGGGGGCGCCGCCGCGGCAGTCTCGTGCGCCGCCTGCGCAGCTTCGGCCTGGCGCTGCTCCTCCGCCAGCGCGCGCAGCCGCCGCACCAGATCCCCCAAGGCAGGCGGCTCGGCCAGCTTGTCCGCAAGGGCGCGGTCCAGCGCCTCGATGTCCTCGAACGCCGCGACCGCCGCCGGGCCGGCGGACGGGTCGGGCAAAGCCGCCGGAACGGCCGGGGCGGAATTGGCGGCGAGCCATTCCAGCGCGCCGCTCCGCGCACGGGGCCGGACCGGGAACACCTGCTCCCACGCCTGCTCGACGAGGCCGCGCAGGATCGCAAGCCCGGCGGCGAGTCCTCCCAGGCCCTCCGTCCGGCCCAGCGCCACCGCAAGCCACGCCGCCACCGTCAGGTCCTTGGCGCGGGTCGCCAGGATCGCCTGGGCATCCCGCGCCACGTCGGCCCAGCGGACCCCCGCCGGACCGGCGCGCTCCAGCTTGCCGATCTCCCCCGCCACCGCTTCGAATTCCGGATCGTAACGGAACGTGGCCGGATCGGGCGCGCCGTCGGGCAACGGCGCCAGGGCGGCGGCGACGCGCGGATCGTCTAGGCGGGGCATCGCGCGCGCCTCCGCGTCGGAAGGGGCCAGCGCGGCAAGGACAAGACCCGGCCGAGGCCCAGCGCCTCCGGCACCGCGCGGGCGTCGGCCGGGCGCTCCGAGGCATCCCAGGCCAGGCACGCCCGCAACGCCTCCCATCCGCGCGCGGCGATCGCGGCGGGCGGCGGCGGGATTTCTCCGGGCTGCACGCCGCGCCGGGCGAAGGGATGGCGTCCGGCGATCAGTTCGTAGGCGACGACGGCCAGCGCATAGACGTCGTCGCGCGGATCGGCTGCGGCGCCGCGCAGTTGCCCGGGCGCCGCGTAGGCGGTGGTGACGATCCGCGCGGCCCCCGCCGGCAGCACCGATCCGGCCGGCCGCGCGGTGGCGAAATCGACCAGCAGCGGCATCCCGTCCGTGCCGCACACGAGGTTCGCCGGCTTCACGTCGCCATGCACCGAGCCCCGGCCATGCAGCCAGGCCAGCGCATCGGCGGTGCTGCGCAGCAGCCGCGCGGCGCGCTCGGGCGCCAGCGCCTCGCCCGTGCGGCACGCCCCGCGCAGGTCGGGACCCGGCAGGTATTGCAGCGCCAGCACGGGCAGACCGTCCAGCGTTCCCACGCCGCGAAGCCGCACGATGCCGGGATGCGCGCATGCGCCGAGCACCGCCGCCTCGGTCTCTGCGGCGGCGCGCCACAGCGCCCGGTCGGCGCCCGGAAGCGGCAGCTTCAGCGCGACCATCTCGCCGGTCGCCAGATCGGTCGCCCGATGCAGCGCCGCGCGCCCCCGTCCGATCTCGGGCCCCAGGCGCCAGCGGCCGTCAACGATCGTGCCCGCGTGGTCAGAGCCGGGGAACACAGCGGAACTCCATGAAATCGTCGGTCGCGAACGGGTTGACCACGCTGCTTGCCCGCAGGCCGAACGAGGCCTGATAGCCGGACAGGTTGAAGGAATACAGCAGCGGCGTGTTGCCGCCGGGCGTGCTGCGCTGGGCTTGGCCAAGCAGCCGGAAGATTGCCCAGGGTCCGGTGGCGTGCAGCTCCGGCGTCTGACCATCCACCGCTGTCAGCACCAGGGATGCAGCGCCGGCAGTGTTCACCGGGGGCCATTGGAACTGCGTCATCCTTGGCGGCTGGTGGCGGTAGTCGAGCCGGGTCTGATCGACGCTGAGCACCGCGGAAACAGCGCGCGGATCGAGGTAGGCCGGCACCATCGCGAAATCGAGCTGCGGATTGCCGGCGGCGCCGAAGAACAGGTCGCGTATCCGGCGTGCGCGGTTGATCTGGTCCATCGCCTGCGCCGAAAGGCCGAGCGAGAGTCCGTTCTGCGCCGACAGCGTCAGCGTGCCGCTGGGGCCGGGGGTGGTGAACGGCGCCAGGTCGTTGTTGATGAAACTGTCGATGACGCCGTTGCGGCCGAAGAAGTTCGAGAAGTCTTGCAGCGTGACATCGACGCCGGCGGCATCGGCGCCGCCGAACGGGTAGCGCCGGCCGATCGAATTCTCGCAGACCGGCGCTACGGACCGCGCCCATGTCGCCTGGATCTGCTCGCGCGTCATCCGCAGCAGGACCGACCACGTGCTTTGGTAAAGGGCACGGAAGATGCCGTCGATCGGACGCGGGAGCGTCGCCGCCTGCACCCGCAGCCCGATCAGCGGATCGGCTCCCTGGCCGGAGATCACCTTGGCCGCGGCCTGCTGGGCGGCGAGCCCCGGGTCCTGCGCCGAGGCGATCCCCGAGATCACGCCATACGCGGCGACGAGCGTGTCCTGCACCCGCAGCACCGGGGGCTGCCCGCCCGACGATGAGGCCGACACAAGGGCCTGCAACGGCAGGAACGGCTTGCGGATCGCATCGCCCGGCCAGGCGGCCGCGCCGAATGCGCCCGATCCCGCGCTCAGCTTCGAGGCGGCGGCCTGCACGGCTTGCTCGACGACGGTGCCTCCTTCCTTGCCCGCCGCGGCGGCGGCCTTGTCCGCCACGGTCGGGGGCGCGGTCGGAACGCCGAGGTCGGTCTGCGTCTTCACCAGCTGGATGAACTGAACCAGGGGCGAGTCCGGGCCCGACAAGGTTTGCAGGCCGCTCGTCAAGCTCGGCATGTCCGGCAGCGCCTGCAGCGAAAGCTGCGACAGCACCGCCTGCCACTGCTTGACGTAATCATTGACGTAGAGGTCGGAGACCTGCTGCAGCACCGCGCCCGCGACCGCCGGATCGGTGTCGCCGTCCGGGCCCATGACCCAGTCGTTCGCATCCAGGACGCGAACCAGTTCGGGCGCGCGCTTGATGAAGATCCGATAGAAGCCGTCGCGTGTCGTAAGCGCCGGCACCGTCACCGGCAAACCGGCCTGCGAGCGCAGCATCAGCAATTGCGCCGCAGCCGGTCCCAGCGAGCCCACGACGTCGAGCGGCTGCGCGACGTCGCCGCGAAGAGCCTCCTGCTTGAGCCGCGCGTAGATCAGATCGGCGTCGGGGCTTTGCCGGAGGCGGCTTCGCACCTCCGACACCAGCGCGCCGTCGAGCGCGACCGGCGCGGGGAGAAGGGACAGCAACGTCTGCAGATGCTCGGTGGCGGCATTGCGCCGGTCCGGAGCGAGCGCGAAGTTCGAGTCGATCCACTGGTTGGCCCATGCCGCCACGGGACCGCGCGCATAATGCGCCGGATCGCCCAGCATCAGATAGACCGTCAGAAGCGGGCGCAGCGTTCCAGCGCCGGCGCCGCTTTCAGCGGCACGGCGCAGTTGCCCCGCGAGGTCCCGCTGCAGAAGCGGCAGCAGCCGCGACAGCAGCAGCGTCCGATAGCTTTCGGTCGCCGCCGCGCGCGCGGCCTCGATATTCAGCGGGCTGAGTCCCAGATCGCGCGCCAGGGAATCGCGGACGCCCGCGAGGCGCGCCGTGGCCCGTGCCTGATCGAGCAGCGGCAAGACCGCCGCCAGGCCGCCGTTCGGATCGGCGTTGGCCAGCAGGGTCTTCTCGACGGCCGCGCTGTCGCGCATGCGTCCGAGCAGAGCCTGCCGGCTTTGATAGTCCCGAATCCAGATCCAGCCGGTGATCAGCAGGGTGAGGATGCACAAAGCGTAGGCGCCGAGGAAAACCGCGGCGATGCGCCGCTCGGCGCGCGGATTCCGGCCAACAAGCCCAGCCTGCGGAAATATCACGTCGCGGAAAAGGCCGTGAACGAAGAAGCAGGGATCGCCTTCCGCCCGCACCGGATCGCGTACCGGCGTACCGGCGACCCGCAGCCCCAGCGGGACGGCGAAGCGCGCCTCCCAGGCATCGTGCACAGGCGCGGGTTCGACATCCGAGCCGGCCGCGGTGAGGAAGACGCCGCGCAGCAGCATCTGCTGGTCGAAGCGTCCGGCCGCGGACAGGGCACCGGCAAATCCGGCGGCTTCCTCGCCGACGGCGGCAAGTTGCTCCGGCAACGCCATCATGCGCGCGCGCCGCGCCACGTCGCGCTCCGCAGCGGCCTGGAACGGCAGCAGCCGGGTCAGCGCCGCGAGGTTCGCGGCCAGCAGGCGGCGCAACTGTTGTTCCAGCGGCGCGCCTCTCGCGAGGCGGTCGCGCGCCGGTTGCACCGGCAGGACCACCCCCATCGGGCGTGCGCGCGCCTCGGCATCCAGCCCGGCGAAGGCGTCGGTGAATCCGGTAAGCCGGTCGCATTGGGTGACGACGACATAGACCTGCAAGCGCACCGAAAGCAGGCGCATCGCCTCCAGCAGGCGCGCCCGGATCAGCGCCGCGAGGCGCGGCCCCTGGCCGTCCAGCAGCGCGCTGGCCGGAACCGCAACGAGCACGCCATCCAGCGGCCGGCGCGGGCGGTAGCGGGCGAGAAACGACATCGTGCCCCGCCAGGCGTCGCGCGGCGCTCCGTCGCCGCTGCCGGCCGCGTCGTCGTCCTCGATCGGCGCGCTGATCAGCAGCGCCTCGTCGGTGAACCACCAGCGCGTGCCGTGCCCCTGCATCGGGATGCCGCGCCGGCCGAGCTGCCCCTCCAGCGGCATGGCGAGATGCGAATGCGCGACGAGCGACGATTTGCCCGCCTGACCGGGACCGATCAGAAGGTACCAGGGAAGCGCATAGGCGAAGTCCGAATCGAGGCCCCGGCCGATGCGCTGGCGGCGCAGGACGTCGAACGCCTCGCCGAGTTGTTCCCGGAGGTCCTCGAAACCGTCGCCAGCGTGTGGGGCGTCCCGCCCGGCCTGCTGCAATCCATTGAGCAGGCGGGCGTTCGCGCGCCGCCGAAACCAGAACAGCAGCGCCTCGCTGCCCAGCCAAAGCGCCAGGATCCCGGCAATTCCCAGCAACCGCCGCTGCAACGAGGCCATGACCGGGCCGAACAGCCAGGTTCCGAACAGGCCGACCAGGATGCATGCGGCGACGACGCCAAGGATCACGGCGGCGCGCCGCGGAGCCAGAAGCGCGCGCAGGAACTCCTTCATCGTCCGTTCGGTCTCACGGGAGCGGAAATCTCCCGGATCGCCGCCGCGACGGATTCGGCGCTGTTCCGGACCCTGTAATCGAGCCAGGCGAACAACGCGCTGGACAGCAGAAGGCATACGACGGCGACGGACCAGATGGGCACGTAGCGCACCAGCCGTCCGCGTGGGGCGCGCGCAGGCGGCCGGGTGCCTTCGGCGGGAAAAACGGGCCGGCTGCCGATGCGGGGGCGCAACGCCTCGAAAATCCTGCCGCGCAACGCATCGGCCTTCGCGGTCCCGTCGCGTTCGCGGCGAAACCGCCCCTGGAACCCGAGCACCAGCACCAGGTGAAACAATTCCAGAAGATCGCCGAAACGGTCCGGCTCCGCGAGCGCGCGGTCCGCCAGCGCGAAGACCCTTTCGCCGCCCCAGGTTTCGTTGTGCAGGATGCTGAGCAGCGAGCCGCGCGACCACACCGCCGCGGCGGCCGGATCGGCCTGGCCGACGGCCTCGTCGATCGCGGTGCAAAGAATGTAGCTGCTCGCCGAGACGATCCGCGTCTCCACCCCGTCCGCCGGCGCCACGCGCTCGAAGGCGCGCAGAAGGTTGAGCGACTCGGCCTTGAGCCGCTCCGGGTCGGCGGGCGTCGCGCCGGCGGCGATGCGGGTCAGCAACGCCAGGGCCGGCCAGGCGAGCCGCACCAGCTGCCCGGCGCCGGGCGGCGCCGGCGGCGGCTCGACGGACCGCGGGAGCCCTTCGGCGGGCATTTCCGGGAGCGGGCGCGTCGCATCCGCCTCGTCGTCTTCCCCGGGCCGTTCGTCGAACAGAGGCAGAGGTCGGTCGCCGTCCGCCATCTCAGCCCTGCCGGATCGCCCAGAATTCCAGCGCGAGGCCCGGGATATCCGCTCCGACATGCAGGATGAAGGCCGGCGAATTTTGCAGCTGGCGCCAGATCTCGGCGCCGCGGTCGAGCTCGAAGTAGACCGTTCCGGTCCGATAAGGGATGTCGCGCGGCGCCACCGGCAGCGGCCGCAGCGGAATTCCGGGCAGCTGCAGCGAGACCAGGTCGCGGATCGCCTCGGCCGGCCCGATCTTGGCCTGCGCCGGGAAGACGCTGCGGATGCGTTCGGAATCCACCGCCGCGGTGACTGCCAGGACGAAGCTCGCGCCGGTCAGAAGCGCGCGGTCGCTGATGGGCGAAACCCAGATCCCCTGGCGGCGCGCCTGCAACGGCAAGGCCACGGCGCTTTCCACCGAAAGAACGGCGAGCGCGTCCCGGATGGCCGCAATCAGCGCGGCGAGGCAGCCGCCGGGGTCGCGGTGGTCCCAGTCTGGCAAGGCCGGCGGGCGGCGCTTGTTGCGGGAGAAGGTGGAAAGCGCTCCGGCCAGCCGCAGCGCCTCGCGGTACAGCTCGAAGGGCCGCAGGTCGGACGCGCGGCCGAATGCGGCGAACAGGGGCTGGCTTTCGTTGAGAAGCTGGAGCAGCGCGAAGTCGATCATGCCGGCCAGGCCGGCGCCGGCGCGGGCCGGATCCACGCGCGCCGCCACCGCATCGGCCCGGCCGGAGAGCATGCCCTCGATCTCGCGCGCGAAGGCGGTGAGCCGGGGATGCGCGCCGAGCCGCAGCGCGGGCGGCACGAAGCCGAGGTCCAGCACGACTTCGCCGGCGGGCGTGACACGGGCAACCCGCGCCAGCGGCACGGTGACCAGTTCGGCCTCGTCCGCGCCATCGAGCACCAGGGCGGCGTTGGGCACGCCGACGACCACCTCGGCCGGCTGACCGCTGCCGGTGCTGTTGCCTAGGCTGACCTCGGCTCGGCGGAAGCGGGCTGTCGGCGGGCCGATCTCGAGCCGGTCGTGCGCGCGCATCGGCACGGCTAGCTTGACCAGGGTGTTCACAGTACCCGGCGGCACCTCAAGCGGTGCGGGCGGAACATCGCGGCCGGGAATCTCCAGCGGAAGCCCGTCCGGCATGATGGCGACGCAGGATTCGATCCCGACACGGCCCAGCGCGAGCATCGAGGCATCCAGCGTGAGCGACCAGACGCCCCAGCCGTCGCAGCCGGCGCCGCGCATCCGGTCCTCCAGCAGCGCCTCCAGCCAGCGCTGCTGCTGCTGCAGATGCTGCGGGCGAACCAGTTGCCCTTCAAACCAGAGCGGTCGGCTGTGTGTCGACATCGTGTCGATCAGAACAGGCCGAGGAAGCCGGAGGAGGGCTTCTTTCCGATGGTGATCGTGCTGGCGCCGAGAGTGATCAGGATCGGATTGGTGTCCCCGACGCGCACCGGCATGGTTGCGCGCCACCCATTGCCCTGCAGCGACCGGTATCCGGCGACGACGCCCACGTATTGCGTGCCCGCCGCTGCATCGCGGGTGAAGGTCACGGTCTTGCCCGGCAGCATTTGGAGTTCCTTCCGCCCCAGCATATCGCCGCCGAGCGTTGCAGTGTCGGCGTAGAAGAGATCGTTGAACGTTGCGCTATTGAACGCATCCAGCGACTTCAGATCGTAAAGCCGCACCACGGTCGGCGAAGGCTGGTTTTCGGAGTTCGGATTGAGGCCCGCGCCGGCGGTCGCCGAAACATCCAGCGCGGTGGGCGATGGCCCGCCGCATCCGGCCAGCAGGGACAGCGCGAGCAGCGCCGCGCGCCCGCTGCCTGCAATGCGCCAGACCGTCCGCACGCGCCGCGCGGTCACGGGTCAAGACCGTCGGTGGTCCGCCGCCGCCGGAGCCCCGCACGGCTCATGCGGTCCTCTACTTCCCTGTCGAATCCCAATTCGGCCAAAGCGATCAGATCGTCCTGCATGAGGCTGAACATCCGCCACAGCTCGGCGCGGCGCGAGCGCGGACGGCGCGCCACGACGGCGGGTCCGATGCGCTTTTCGATCGCGGTCGCCGACAGGCTTTGCGCGACTGCGTGCACGCCGGCACGTGTCGCCGCCGCCCGTACCGCCTCGAAATCGGCGGCGCGGCCCAAGATCTCGCGAACGGCGGTATCGAGCGGCCGATCGGCTTCGCTTCGGCCGTCGATGTACCGGCGCAGCCCCGCATGGCCGGCCACGAAAGGGTTGGCGGGATCCTCGCCGTAGGGACCATGGCTTGCGGCGATGGCCGCGAGCCCGTCCGCCGCCTCGCGGAATGCCATGCCGAGTTGCGCCATGACCTCGACGAGTTCCTCGGGCCGGAGGCTGCGCGGAATGACGCCAAGACCGCACCAGAACGCGGCCAGGGCCATGGTCGCGGTATCCCGCTGCGGCTGCCCGGTCTCGGATACCACCTGATCGGCCCGCAGCGACGGCACCGACACGGCGACCTCGGACGTGATGGCGTCGAGCATATCGCCGGCGGGCGCCGGCCTGCGGTCGGGCGGAGGCTCAGGCCGGTCCTTGGCCGCTGCGGCCTCGGCCGCCGGCGGTGCGGGAGCGCCGGTCTCGAAACGCGGCATGGCAACCAGGTCAGGCCCGCCGGTGAGTTCGGCCAGAATCGTGTCGAACGCGTCGGCACCGCTCGCTTCGACACCGGCCCCAAGCGGATTGCCGAGCACGGGCCGGGTTTCCGCACCGGGGGGCGCGGGCGAGACGGCTGCCAACCCCGCAAGGGGGTCGCGCAAACCGGACGGCGCGCCGCCCGGCGACAGGTCGAGGTCGGCCAGCGGATCGGCCGGAGCGGACAAACCCTCCCCAAACCGCACCGCGATCTCGAACATGCCGATGCGGAGCCGTTCGCCGGCCGCCAGCCGGTGCGTCCCGCCCTTCGACAGACGTACCGGCGCTGCGCCGGCGGCACCCAGCACGGTGGTGCCGTTGGTGCTCTGGTCGGTGAGCCAGAACCCGCCGTCCGCATAACCGAGGCGGGCGTGGTAGAGGGAGACGAACCGGTCCGGGTCCGCGAGCGGAACGGCGCAATCGTGGCCCCGGCCGATCCACGCCCCGCGGCCGGCCAATTGCTCGGCTCCCAGCACGATGCGGCGTGGCTGCGAGAGTCGCGGCCCTTGGACCGTCAACTCCAGCGATGTCTCAAGGCCTCCGTCCAAGGCGCCCATACCCCGAGTTTTTCTGGCGGCATCCCAGGGTCCTGTGGACCCGGTCAGGCACCCGTGCGTTTACACCTCCTAATAGCAATTGCGTTACTGACACCAGTCAAGCTCGTTTTGCGTGCGTGTCCGTGCAACGGGACGGCAACCTGGGATGGGTCTGGAGGCGATCCGCAACCGCGGGTATCGCGGCTGCAGACGGCCACGGCCCCGGCGAGGCCGGGCATCGCCAGGCCATGTCTGCCGGTTCGGCCGGACATTGCTTGGCCGGGCGATGCGCCCGGCGCGGGACACCGGGGTCCATAGAGTCGCTGGCGACCGCATCCGGTCGGGGCCGCTGCGGAATGCCGGGCAACGATGACCGCCGCCCGCCCACGACGACCCATCCATCTGCGAACTGGTGGCGGACGCGATGGAGAAGGTGGCCAATGAAGGCGTGATCACGGTGGAGGAGTCGAAGACCACGGAAACCCTGCTGGAAGTGGTCGAGGGCATGCAGTTCGACCGCGGATTCCTCTCCCCCTATTTCGCGACGAACGCCGAGAAGATGCAGGCCGAACTGGACGATGCCTGCGTCCTGTTGTGCGACAGCAAGATCTCCAGCCTGAAGGACGTGGTCCCTTTGCTGGATCAGGTAGCGAAGGAGGGACGCCGCCTTCTGGTGGTGGCCGAGGATGTGGAAGCCGAGGTGTTGGCGACGCTCGTCGTCAACTAGTTGCGCGGCGTCCTGCGAAGTTGCGCCGTGAAGGCAACCGGCTTCGGGGACCGGCGCAAGGCAATGCTGCAGGACATGGCGGTGCTGACCGGCGGGATGCTGATCACCGAGGAACTCGGGCTGAAACTGGAAACCGTCGGGACGCGCGAACTCGGGCGGGCCAAGCGGGCGATCGTGGACAAGGACAACACCACGATCATCGGCGGCGCCGGCGCACGGGCCGAGATCGAGGCGCGGGTGCAGCAGATCCGCAGCGAGATCGAAAAAAGCAGCAGCGACTACGACAAGGAGAAGCTGCAGGAGCGGTTGGCGCAACTCGCCGGCGGCGTGGCGGTGATCCGTGTCGGCGCCCCGGCCGAGGCGGAGATGAAGACGACGAAGGAGGCGCTGGACGATGCGATCAGCGCCACGAAGGCCGCGGTGGCCGAAGGCATCGTTCCGGGCGGCGGCCTGGCGCTGTTGCGCTGCACCGCCGAGGTGGCACGCGAGGAGGCCGCCGCCGTAGGCGACGAGCGCACCGGGGTGCAGATCCTGCGCCGCGCCCTGGAGGTGCCCACCCGGCCGATCGGCGTATCAAGCAGGTCATTCTCAGCCCGGGTCGTGCTGTGCGGCGATGCTGCGCGCCACCGCATCGCTGATGTCCAGCACCGTCAGCCGCCGCGCCGCCACATCGGCGGGCACACGGAAGGCCGGCACCGTGTTGGCCACCGTGATGCCATCCAGCGCCGGAGAGGCGAACAGCGCCTCCGCGCCATCGATGAACAGCCCGTGCGCCGCCGCCGCAAAGACCCGAACGGCGCCGGCATTCCGGCAAGCCGTCGCGGCACGCACCAGCGTGCCGCCGGTGCTGATCAGGTCGTCCACCAGGATCGCCGTCTTGCCGCGCACTTCGCCTGCCAGCAGCGCGCCGCTGACCACGCCGCCGCTGCGGTATTTCTCCATGTAGGCGCTGCCGACTTCCTGGCCGGTCAAATGCTCCAGCGCCTGGCGGAACTGCTCCGCCCGCTTGGCGCCCCCGGCATCCGGCGACACGGCGACCGCGGCATGGCCGGACAGCAGCGGCGCGAAATGCGCGGCCAGCAGGCCGGCGGCCTCAATGTGACAGGTCGGGATGCGGAACGCGTTCTCGAAGGCGGCGAGATTGTGCACCTCCACGGCGATGAGGCGGTCGACGCCCACCGCCTCGAAAAGCGCCGCGACGTAGCGGGTGATCACCGGATCGTTCGGCTTGGTCCTTCGATCCTTGCGCGCGTAGCACAGATAGGGCGTCACCGCGGTCACCCGGGCGGCGCCGGAATCCCTGAGCGCGCCGCAGAAGAACAGCAGGCGGCACAACTTGTCGTTGGCGCTCTGCGACGCATCGCCGTGCAGCGCATGCAGCACGAACACGTCGTGGCCGCGCACGTCCTGCAATGGGCGCGCCTTGTGTTCGCCGTCCTCGAAGCCGCGCTCCTCATGCGGTGCCAGCGCCACCTGCAGTCGCCCCGCCACCCGCTCGGCGAACTCCCGGCTGCCTTGCAGGCCGAACAGCGTCAGGGGGCGAAAGGGCATGGCGGCGCTCCGTCAACTGGAAGCGGGCGGCACGAAGGAGCGCGCCTGCGCCAGCAGCGTCGTCACGTCCTCGTCCCGCAACTGGGGAAACGATCGATAGAAATCGCCGACTGCCGGGAAGTCCCGAGGCGTTTCGAGGCAGACGACCTGATCGACCTCGCCGCGCAGGCGTTCCAGCGTGTGGGCCGGGGCCACCGGCACCGCCATCACCAGCCGGGCGGGAGCCCGCCGGCGCGTCGCCCTCAAGGCCGCGCGCATGGTGGCGCCGGTGGCGATCCCGTCATCCACCACGATCGCCGTCCGTCCGGCCATCGGCACCGGCTGGCGATCTCCGAGCCAAGCCCGTCGGCGGCGCTCGATCTCCTGGAGGGCGGCGGCCTTCGTTCGCTCAAGATACTCGGCCGACACCGAGAGCCAGCCCGCCAGAGAATCGTCCATCACCAGTTCCGGATGCTCCCCGTCGGCGATCGCGCCGATCGCGAGTTCCTCCTGGCCCGGCGCGCCGATCTTGCGCACCAGCACCACATCAAGCGGCGCGGACAGCGCACGGGCGATCTCGAAGCCCACGGGCACGCCGCCGCGGGCCAGGGCCAGCACCACGGGCTGGCGCCGCTTCAGCCCGCCCAACCGGGCCGCGAGAAGCTTGCCGGCCTCATTCCTGTCGCTGAACAGCATGCGGTCCCTCCGCCTGCCGGCCGCATCATGTCCCGGCCGCGTTGCGTCGCATTGATCGAGGTCAAGCGCCACCGGCGGCCAGCACCGGGTAAGCCGTGGCCTTGAACGAGGCCGCGACCTGCGCGAGCGCGCCGCACAGGCCCTCCGCGCTGCCGACGACCTGCCAGGCGTCTCGCCCGAGATCCGGAGGTGGCGCACCGAACCAGATCCCGCTCCAGGGCAGCGCAAGCCGTTCGGCCAGCGCCTGCATGCCGTGCCATGCGCCCGCGGGGCAGGCGCTTTCCACAACCACCGAACACCCCGCCTCCGCCACCTGCCGAACCGTGTCCGCTGCCTCAGGTTCGTCAGGACGGAAGTGCAGGACGCGGGCGCCGGGCGGCGGAGGCACCAGGCCCGCAATCCCGGCAGCCAGAGCGGCCCGGCGGTGATCGACCCCGCCGACAGCCACCAAGCGCGGGGCGGGCGGCGCCAGCCAGGCCAGCGCCGCGGCGATGTGTTGCCGCGCCAGTGCGCGTTGGCGGCGCGCCTGATGTGGCGTGGTCTGGCGGCGCGCGCTGCCGGCCAGAGCGTAGGCGCGCGTGGCGGCACGCAGCGCCAGGAACAGCGGCAGCGCACGCAGGCCCTCGGTTTCCGGCGCCACGTCGAGATACGCGTTGAACAATACGTTCGCGAGATCGCCGCGGCCGCCCAGCCGCAGGTCCATCAGCAGGAAGGCGAGGTCGTGCAGCACGTCCGTGCAGCTCACCGCGTCGCTGAATTCGATGCAGTCGAACAGCGTCGGCCGGCCTTGGTACAGGCAGATGTTCGGCAGCCGCAGGTCGCCATGGCAGCGGCGCACCTTTCCGGCCGCGCGCCGCTGCTCCAGCAGCGGGGTCAGCGCCTGCAACAGGGCCAGGCTCCGCTCGCGCAGACCGGCAACGGCGGCGCCGTCCAGCTCTGATGCGACCGCCGCAAGCTCGTGGTCGTTGCTGGCGATCACGCAGCGCAGCGCCGCGCTGCCGCCGAGGTCCGGCGTGACCTCGGCCGCCAGATGGAACCGGGCGACGGTCGCGCCCAGCGTTCGCATCAGGTCCGGCGTCAGCCGGCCTGCTTCGGCCATCCGGGAGAACAGCGCGGATTGCGGAAACCGGCGCATCACCACCACGTGGTCCACGGCGCAGCCAGCGCCATCGAGCGCCAGCGCACCCGCGCGCTCCTGCGTGATCGGCAGCACCGCGAGATACAGCTCCGGCGCGGTGCGGCGATTGAGCCGCAGCTCCGCCTCGCACGCGGCGCGGCGCAGCTCCCGCGTGGTGTAGTCCAGCGCGGCGTAGCGGATGGCGCGCTTGAGCTTGTACGCACGATTGCCGGCCAGGAACACGGCCGAGCAATGCGTCTCGATCCGCGACACCCGACCGCGGCGGAGGCCATAGGCGGCGGGATCGGACAAGAACGCGATCACCGCCTGCTGTTCGTCCACGGCGGAAGCCGCCGCGGTCACCGCGCCGCGTCCGGCTGGCTCGCCCGGTCCAGTTCCGCCGCGAGCTGGCGGATCCCGGGGCTGATCGCCACCGGCACCGAGCCCGGTTCCAGCCGCCGCAGCGCCGCCGGCAGCCCGCGCAGCGACGATGCCGCGCGGGCGCGCGCTTCCATCAAGCCGGGGAGAGAGGCAACGCGCTTGCCATTCCGCATGGCGGGCTGCAGCAGCGGCTCGCCCTCGATCGTTTCCTCGCGTAGCCCGACCACGTCGCCCGCGATCGTGCCGTCCGGGCGATACCGCCGGTACACCTGCTTCCGCCCGGGCCAGGTGGCCTTGCCCTCGCTGCGCTTGCGCCGGGCACGCCCGGCGTATTCCTGCAGCTTGTAGGCGCAGTCCAGCGCCGGCGCGTCCGCGGCGGTGGTCAGGCTGGTGCCGACGCCGAACCCATCGATCGGCGCGCCGCTTCGGCACAGGGCCAGGATGCGCCGTTCGTCCAGGCCGCCGCTGGCGAGGATACGGATCTGCCGCAGCCCGGCGCTGTCCAGAATGCCGCGCACGGCGCGCGCATGCGCCGCCAGGTCGCCGCTGTCCAGCCGCACCGCGGCAACGGTGATGCCCTCGGCCACCAGCCGTGGCGCGAGGCGCGCTACGGTCGCGGCGCCGCGCTCGGTGTCGTAGGTGTCGATCAGCAGCGTCAGCGCATTCGGCCGGACGCGCGCGAAGCGTTCGAAAGCGGTGGCCTCGTCGTCATGCGCCTGGACGAAGGAATGCGCCATCGTGCCGACGATGGGGATGCCAAATTCCCGCCCGGCCATCACCGTCGCCGAAGCATCGAAGCCGGCGAGCCAGGCGGCCCGCGCAGCCAACAACCCCGCCTCTGCCCCATGGGCCCGCCGCAGCCCGAAATCCACCAGTTGCCGCCCGGAGGCGGCGAGCACCATGCGCGCCGCCTTGGAGGCGATCACGGTCTGGAAATGAACGAGGTTGATCAGCCGGGTCTCCACCAGCTGCGCCTGCGGCAACGGTGCGGTGACGCGCAGCACTGGTTCGTCCGGAAAGAACGCCGTGCCCTCCGGCATCGCATCCACGTCGCCGGTGAAACGCAGCGCAGCCAGGCCGCGCAGGAAGTCTTTGGCGAACAGGCCGGAGTCGGTCAGCCACGCCAGTTCGTCCTCGGTGAAGCGCATCTGCTCGAGGAACCGCACCGCCTGTTCGAGCCCGGCGGCCAGCAGGAATCCGCGTTCGGGCGGCAGCTTGCGCACGAAAAGCTCGAACACGGCGGTATCCGCCATGCCATGCGCCGCATAAGCCTCCAGCATGGAGAGCTGGTACAGGTCGGTCAGCAACAGGCTGTTCTCGCCCATCGCGCGACGATGCGCCGATGCCGCCCTACTCTCTTTGATCTCGGTCAATGGCGTTGATGCAGGTCAAGGCGGTGCCGACTGCCGGGATGCAGCGTTCAGCCGCGCCTGGAGGAAGCCTCCATGCCCGTGGTCAACGCCGAGATCGCCAGCCAGCTCGACAGGCTCGCTGATCTGCTCGACATCGAAGGCGCCAATCCGTTCCGCATACGTGCGTACCGCAGGGCCGCCCGTGTGGTGGGCGAGCTGCCGCGCAGCGTCAGCGATATGCTGGCGGCCGGCGAGGATCTGGACCTGCTGCCGGGCATCGGCGAGGACCTGGCGGGGAAGATCACGGTGCTGGCGCGCGGCGAGCGCCTGCCGCTGATGGACGAACTGGAGCACGAAGTCCCGGCCGGGATCACCGCCCTGCTGGCGCTTCCGGGTCTGGGGCCGAAGCGCGTGCACCTGCTGCACGACAGCCTTGGCATCGACTCCGTCGCGAAACTCGCCGCCGCCGCGAAGGCCGGACGGCTGGCCGAGGTGCCGGGCATCGGGCCCGGCATCGAGGCCAAGCTGGTGCGCGCCATCGCGGAAGGCGCCGGGCAGGCACAGAGGACGAGGCTCGCCACGGCCGAACAGATCGTCCGGCCACTGCTGAACCATCTGCGCCAGGCCCCTGGCGTGGCGCGGATCGAGGCGGCGGGCAGCTATCGGCGCCGGCGAGAAACCGTGGGCGACCTGGACATCGTGGTCGGCGCCGTGTCCGGCGAGCCGGTGATGCAGCGCCTCGTCGGATATGAGGACATTGCGGAGGTGGTCGAACAGGGGCCCACGCGGGCCACGGTCCGGTTGCGCAACGGGCTTCAGGTGGACCTGCGCGTGGTGCCGCCCGAAAGCTATGGCGCCGCATTGTGCTATTTCACGGGCTCCAAGGCGCACAACATCGCACTGCGGCAAGTCGCGCTCGATCACGGCCTGAAGCTGAACGAGTACGGGCTGTTCAAGGGCGCCAGCCGCGTCGCCGGCGCAGACGAGCCGGAGCTGTACCGCCGGCTGGGACTGGACTTCATCCCGCCGGAACTGCGCGAGGACCAGGGCGAGCTCGATGCCGCGCGCACCCGGACCCTGCCGCATCTGCTGTCAGCCGAGCAGATGCAGGGCGATCTGCACGTGCACACCGACGCCACCGACGGCCGCGCCAGCCTGCGCGAGATGGCCGAGGCCGCTCGTGCCAAGGGTTATCGCTACATCGCGATCACCGATCACAGCCGCCGAATCACCATGGCGCACGGCCTGGATGCCAAGCGGCTGGGCCGTCAGATCGAGGCGATCGAGCGGCTGAATGCGGAACTCCGCGACATCACGCTGCTGAAGTCGATCGAGGTGGACATCCTGCTGGATGGCACGCTCGACCTGCCGGATTCCGTGCTGCGCCGATTGGATCTCGTGGTAGCCGCGGTACACTCCCACTTCGACCTCCCGCAGGCCCGGCAGACCGAACGCCTGCTGCGGGCGATGGACAACCGCTGCGTCACGATCCTGGCGCACCCCACCGGACGGCTGATCAACCAGCGTCCTGGCTATGCGGTAAATATGGAGCGGGTGATGCGGGGCGCGCTGGAGCGCGGCTGCTTCCTGGAGGTGAACGCGCAACCCGACCGGCTGGACCTGGACGATCTGCAATGCCGCATGGCCCGCCGGATCGGGCTGAAGCTCGCGGTCTCCACCGACGCGCATTCGCCGGTGGAATTCGACTTCATGCGCTTCGGCGTCGATCAGGCGCGCCGCGGTTGGCTGGAGGCCGATGACGTTGTGAACACCCGCCCATTGAATGCGCTGCGCGCGCTGATCGGAGCGCGGAGGTGATGGGAGGATATCCAGCGACAGTAGGGAGATACCATCGTCGCCGGAATCCGAGCAGAAGCGCACGCGCAGGCCCCCTAGAAGACTGCCGAACGGGGTCCGGCGCCGGAGCGGTGGCGTCTGCCCGAGAGCATGTGTCGCGAGATCGACCGGCTATCCGAAGCCTGCGCGACCGCTTCGACGACAGCGTGGGGCGCACCTGCGGGCGCGGCAAAGCCGCATGATGGCGCTGCTGGCGGCGAACTTAGCGAACCCCGCGATGGCGGCCTCCGTGGACGCTGTGTCGCGCCGCGAGGGCTTGGTGATGGTGCTGCGCGACACCCACAAGGAGCCAGGCATTCAGGACGAGTATCTGCTGGAGATGCGAGCGCAGTTTGTCTGCGCGATCGCCGAGGCGGCACCGCGGGTTCCCGACGACGTGGTTCTGGTCGGCTTCGACGACGATCCGCTGAACGACTGGCTGGCGCCCTGGCCCACCTACGTGCGCATTCCGTACGACGGCTTCCGCGGCGCCGTGGTGCAGGCGATGCGGCGCGGCGATGCCATCAGCCCCGCTGCGTTGCCCCATCGCCTGCTGACCAGCACCGATTGCCCGCAAGCGCAGACACGCCAGCTGCGCCGCGGCTTGCGACCCCATGGGGCGTTCGCCGATACGCGGCCGGTCGCGCGCCAGGCCGCGAAGCATGCCGTCAGCAGGAGGGTTCCCGGGCCAACGGCAAGGGGCACGCTGTAGCCGGTTTCCCCGGTCACCCAGGGGAGCAGGGCCGCCGCCAGGGCAGGCGGGACGTGCAGGTCGAGCAGTCGCAGGACGGCCGAACCGGCGGCGATGCTTGCCAAGGCGGCAAGCGGTCCATCGCCCAGGATGCCCGTCAGAACGGCACCCGCGGCGGCGGCAATGGTGCAGGCGGCGGCCAGCGCGAGAGGGCGCCCCGCCCAGGGGCAGACCCGCGCATGGGCGAACATTTCGAACGCGATGACCGCGAGCGGCGGGAACAGGACCAGCCGTAAGCCGCTGGCCTGCGCGGCGATGGCGGCGAGCACCAGGAAAACCACGAGGAACGGCAGCCATGACCAGTCCCGGGGAGGCTGCTCGGTGGCGTCGTCGGCGAGGTCGCCGGCCAATCCGGCATCGGGCGGGGACGGGGCAAAGCGACGCCACCCGAGCGAAAGCCCGGCCAGCGACACGAGGCCGATCCGCAGCAACGGGGCATAGGACCAGGATCTGATGCCCAGCGTCAGCGGCAGCGACGCGGCCGAGATCGCCGGTGCGACCGGCGACCGCAGGGCAGCGATCACGCCCACCGCGCCGCCGACGGCGAGCAGCACGGAGGGCACGCCATAAGACAGGTTGCGGGTGATCAGCGTGCCCATCAGCCCGGTCCGGAACGGCGTGAGGACCAGCATCGAGGGCGCTCGCGCCCAGGCGCCATGCGGCCGTTTCAGGACATCGTGCGACAGCGCGCCGAGCTCCGGGAACAGCACGGAAGGCGCGGCGAGGGCCTGCGCCACGAGGGCGATCGTTCCGATGCAGGAGGAAGGCCGATGATGCGCGACAGCTATGGATCTTCCCATGCGATCGGACGGCGCGGTGTCGCCGCGTTCGAGGATGCGACGCGGACGCGCTGCAGGCGGCGGACGGCTCCCCCACGGCGGACGAAGCCTGCCTGATCGACGCCCTGACCCTGGCGCTTGACGGCCACCTTGGGGGCGCGGCCGGCCGCCTCGACGTGCCAGCCCCCGGCGGGGGCATCTCGGTGCTGAAGGCCAAGCTGGCGAACATGCTTCGTTTCCAGCTTGGCGATCCCGCCAGCATGGCACGCGGCACCGCCGGGGCGCTGGCCGCGCTGGCGCCGGACGCGCCCGGCCGCAGCCACATCCTGGGCCGCCACGCCTTCGCGCTGGAGGCGCTTGGCGGCTACGCCGCCGCCGAGCGGCTGGGCCGGCAGGCGCTGGCCGCCGATCCCGAGGACACCTGCGCGATTCACGCCGTTGCCCATACCTTCGAGATGCGCGGCATGGCGGACGCAGGCGTGGCCTCGATGGCGGCGCAGCGGCCGGCGTGGTCGCAGGCCGGCGGTTTCGCGTTCCACAGCGCCTGGCATCTGGCACTATTTCATCTGGAACTTGGCCGCTACGAGCGCGTCCTGGATCTTTACGATCGTGAAATCCGGCCGCATCCCACGCCGGACGCGCGTGACATCGCCAATGGGGTCGGCATGCTGTGGCGGCTGCGCCAGCTTGGCGTGCCGGTGGGAACGCGGTGGGACGAGCTGGCCTGGATCGCGCGGCAACGCGTGGACGACACGACGATGCTGTTCTTCACGCTGCACTACCTGTCGGCGCTGCGCGCCGCCACCGCCGTGTGATTCAAGGGCCGACGGCAGACCAGGCTGGTGGACGCCTATGCCGGCACCCGGACAGAGCGCGCGCTGCGCGAACTGCTCGACCGCGGCGGCCTGATCGCGGGCACCTCCGCCGGGGCGACCATGCAGGGCAGCCGGCTGGTGCGCGGCGGCGGACCCGGCAGCATCATGACCGCCCCGAACCACACGGTGGCGTTCGGCTGTGTGAGCCATCTCGCCGTCGATCAGCATATCGATGCCTGGCATCGCGAAACCGATCTCGCGGCGCTGATCGCAATTTCGCCGGGACTGCTGGGCATCGGGCTCGACGAGCGCACAGGGCTCGCCATCGAAGGCAACGTGGCCCGCGTGCTGGGCGCGGGGCGCGTGCTGATCACCGACGGCGCCGACCATGCGGGCTCGCCGTTCTGGTGCCCGCGGGCCGGACAGGCGCTTGACCTCGGCCGCTGGCGGAGCCTTCCGGACCCCGGCGGATTCCAGAGCGGCACGGCCGCGGTCAGGCGGTTGCGGCGGAAACGAGTTTTCCGAACAGCGCATCCATCGCCTTTATCCCCTCGGGCGTGACGCCGACGCCGTGACGGGTGAAGACGCGCACGGCCACATCGTCCCCGGCGCTGCGGGTGACGAAGACCGCGCCGCCATCGTCCTGCCAGACCAGGACGCGCATCGGAACGTCGAGCGCGAGCGTCGGGTGCGCGGCCATGACCGGCGTGCCGGTGCGCGGATTGCCGAACAGCACGACGGTGCGCGGGGCCAGCTTGAGGCCGACGGCGGCCGCAGCGGCGGCATGATCGATCTCGGCGAACACCACCCAGCCCGCGCCGACGACCGCATCGCAGAAACTCGCGATGGTGCCGGGCACGTCATGCGTGCTGCGCGTGGTCACGAGGCCCGGATCCGAGGTTCCGGTGGCCGAGGCGAAGGCGGGCACGATGCCAGCGCCGGCGGACAGGAGCGCGGCGCCGGGGACCGCGCGGCGATAGGCGGACTGGTCAGACATAGATGGCGCCTTTCGATGACGGATGCGACGGCACGGCCGCCGACGCGCCAAGGCCGCAACGCCGCGCGATGAGATGATCGATGGACAACGCGCCCGCACCGCGCGCGAGCAGCATCGCGGCCCACTGGATATGCGTGGCCCACGCCTCGGGATAGACGAAAACCTCGATCACGGTCGTCATGCCGAGCAGAACGAACGCGGCGGGCCGGGTGAGAAGGCCCAGCACCAGAAGCGGCGGCATCGACAATTCAACGGCCGCGGCCATGTGCGCGGCAAGGGTCGGCGGCAGCAGCGGAAGCCGGTATTCGTCGGCGAACAAGGCAAGCGTCGCCTGCCGGTCCGCCAGCTTCACCAGGCCCGAATTCCAGAAAGCGGTCGCAACGGCAAGACAGAGCGGCAGGGCCGGCATCGAGTAAGGCGCGGCGTTCAGGATCGCCAGGATACGGCGCACCATCGTGATCACGGCGCCTCACTCCCATCGTCGGCGAGGGCGCACGCCACGGCGGCGATGAAGTCCGGCTCGGGAATGACGGAGGCGGCGAAGGTGAGATAGCTGGACGGATTCTAGATCAGTACGCGGCGGCGCAGCCGGCTCCGCATCGCATCGACGTTGCGGCACACCGCCGCCAGCGCTTCCTCGGTCAGCGGCAACGGCAGCAGGTCGGCGAGATAGGCGCCATCGACGCTGCTCCAGGCGACGTGTTTTGAAATCAGCCCCAGATCGACGCAGTCCGCAAGCGCCGCGAGATGGTCGAGATGCCTTGCGTCCAGGCCCTGCGGACTGCCGTGCGAAAGAGCGACGCCGTGCAGCGATACCGGACGGTCGCATCGCACCGCGAGAAGCTGGGCGAGCGATGCGCCACCGTCCATGTAGGTCTCCGGATGCACCTCCACCCACGCAGCCGGTGGCCGCGACGCAATCACCTCGCGATGGTGGGCGAACCGCAATCCGATCCCCGCCGCGGCGGGGATCGGATCGTGCGCGGCCGCGGATGCGCACGCGCGCACAGCGCGGCCTCAGCCGGCCGAGAGCTTGCCGCCTGCGATCTTGCCGCGGGCGCCCGTCGGCAGCAGCACGAACGACGCTGGATCACGGTCCTGGGTCGCCTGTCCCGCGCAGGAATGCGCGCCCGCCGCGCAATCGTTGCGCGCGCGCGGCGATGCCGTAGCACTTCTTCATGCCCTGACCGGCCGCCGCCTGCTGCGCCGGTTGCGCGGACGCCACCCCGACGGGCGATCCGGCAAGCAAACCGAGGGCGGCGGCGAGGGATGCAGTTGCAAAGCGACGATTCATCAGCGGTTCCTCCATTGCGAGTGCCGCTTGTCGGCATCTCGACAATGATTCGCGCGGAGGCGAATGAAGGTTGCGTTGGGATCGGACGGAAGGTCTTTCCCGGTCCGTGCGCCATCACCGAGCGTATTGCGGTAATGTGGCGGAATGGACTTACCGAAAGCGAGCGCCGTTCCGTTGCGCGCGACGAACCCGGACGAATGGTCCGCGCTGGTGGCGCTTTCCCAATCCGGCGACGCCCCCTCTAAAGGAGTTTGCTGAATGGGATCACGCCCTTCCTTCGCGCTCTGGTGGGCCGGGCGCCGCGCAATCGCATCGATGCCGAGGACGCGGTCCAGGACATCCTTCTGACCGTGCACGCGGTGCGGCACACCTACGACCCGTCGCGCCCCTTCAAGCCGTGGCCCGTCGGCATCGCGCGGCATCGGCTGCTCGACCGGCTGCGCGTGCTGGGCCGACAGGCGAGCCGCGAAGTGGCCCTGGAACCAGCGCATGAAACCTTTTCTGATCTTCCAACGAACCATGACGAGGGACCGGACCGGCAGACCCTGCACGCCGCCCTGCGATCGCTGCCCGAAAGCCAGTGGCAGGCGGTCGAGCACCGCAGGATCGGCTGCCCCCGACGCCGGTGACGCTGACGGCCGGGCTTGCGGTCGCCGCCGTCAACTCGTCGGCGATGGCGCTCTTTCATCAGCTCGACGCAACAACTGGGACAGGTCAAGACGGATCGCGTCGGCATGATCGCGCCGGATCGAGACCGCCGGTCAGCCGCGGCTGCAGGCCGCGCCGCCGAGCACGCAGAACGAGGCGCAATACGGGTGATTGAGCGCGACCTCGGCCGCCGCGCTCGCCAGCGTGGCGCCGAAGGCGAAGCGGGGATCGTAGGGCAGCAGCGTGCAGGCCACCACCGTCGGCGCCGCGTCGTTCCGGTGCTTCACCACCATGCGCGCATTCGCGCACATCACCGAATCCGGCGCGCGGCCCAGGATGCCCCAGCACGCCTCGGTGATCTCCGGCACGTCGCGCAGCGGGTCCATTTCCGGAAACACCGCGAGTTCGACCGGGTCCTGCGCATCGAGCGCGAGGCCGAGCGTGGCGAACAGCCGGGCGAAGCCGGCGCGAAGCTCCGCCTCCGTCTCGCCGGTCAGGCGGCGCGCGGCGACATTCACTCGGAAGCCGTTGGCGGCCAGCCATAGCAGGCCGTCGATGCCGGCGCGCCAGGAACGCGCGCCCCGCTCCTCCTCGTGCACAGGCTGGGTGTAATGATCGAGCGAGACGCGCAGCGTCAGCATTGCGCCGTGCCGCGCCTGCAATGCCAGCAACTGCTCGCGCTGCTTCTGCATCGGCTTCATGGCGTTGGTCAGCACCAGCGCTTGGAAGCCGCGTCCAAGGCAGTCCTCCAGCATGTCCGGCAGATCGGGGTTCATGAACGGCTCGCCGCCGGTGAAGCCGATCAGCGTGGTCGGCAGGCCGGCCTCGCGGATTTCGTCGAGATAGGCGCGCACTTCATTCCGCGTGAGGTAGGCGAGCCGGTCGTTCCGAGGCGAGGACTCGATGTAGCACCCGGTGCAGGCGAGATTGCACAGGGTTCCGGTGTTGAACCAGAGGGTTTCCAGCGCTCGGAGCGCGACGCGGGCACGCAGCTCGCCGCGAGCGGTGCGCAGCGGATCGCGGAACTTCTCAGGCGCAAGCGGCGCAATGGCGGCAGGGGTC
>JAFEFJ010000070.1 GCA_018240635.1 Pseudomonadota bacterium
CGCTCGCGGGGGGAGAGGGAGGGGCCCATCGCGCAGCGATGGGAGGGTGAGGTGGGTGGTGCCGTCCGAAAGGTGTGAAGAGCCGCGCACGGAACACGCCGCCTCTGGAATCCCCCGTCTCACCCAACCCTCTCCGCCCCCTGGGGCGGAGAGGGCCTGGTCCGGCTGCGTGGGGCGCGGAAATCCCTAGACGTGGAAACTCTCGCCGCAGCCGCAGCGGCCTTTTTCGTTCGGATTGGTGAAGGTGAAGCCCGAGGTCAGGTTCTTCACCTCGTAGTCCATCACCGTGCCGATCAGGAACAGGCTCGCCTTGCGGTCCACCAGCACCGTCAGGCCCTGGTCCTTCACCACCTCGTCGGACGGCGCGGGCGCGTCGGTCCAGGTCATGTCGTAGGACAGGCCCGAGCAGCCCTTGGTCTTGACGCCGATGCGCAGCAGCTTGCCCTGCTCGCCCTTCTCATACAGGGCGCGCAGGCGGACGGCGGCGGCGTCGGTCAGGCGCATCAGGGGCGGCAGTTCGCGCTTCGGGCGGGCCGGGGTGTCGATGGTCGTGCTCATGCCTGTCTATCTCGTCACGCGTCAGAACATGTTCAACTGAAGCCGGGCTTCCTCGCTCATGCGGCCGGGGTGCCAGGGCGGGTCCCAGACCACCTCCACGTCGCAATCGCTGACGCCGGGCACGGTCATCACCTGGTCATGTACCTGCACCGGCAGTTCCTGCGCGCTGGGGCAGCCCGGCGCGGTCAGCGTCATCTCCACCTTCACCGCGCCCGCATCGTCGATCTCGACGGCGTAGATCAGGCCAAGCTCGAAGATGTTGACCGGGATTTCCGGGTCATAGACCTCGGCGATGGCGGCGATCACCGCATCCTCGGTGGGCTTCGGCGGCGTCTCGCCCTCGGGCGTCCAGGTTCCGCGCGTCTCGGTCTCGGGCGCGGCGGGCTGCGGCGCGTCGGCGGGGCTGTGTCCGTCATTCACTGGTCGCCTCCTTGGCGCCATCGAGCGCCGCCACCAACGCGTGCCAGGGCAGCGTCGCGCACTTCACGCGCGACGGATATTCGTGAACGCCCGACAGCGGCGCGAGCCGTTCCAGCGGTTCGGCGAGCGCCGCGTCGCAGGCCGGGCAGGTGCCTGTGCGCGCCATCTCGCGGAACGCCGCGAACAGCGCCCGCGCATCGGCGGGCGTGCGGCCCGCGACGGTTTCCGCCATCAGGTCGGCGGAGGCGACGCTGATCGCGCAGCCGCGCGCATCGAAGCGCGTCTCGCCGATCGTGCCGTCGGGCGCGAAGCGCACGAACACCTGCACCCGATCGCCGCACATCGGGTTGTCGCCCTTGGCGGAAGCGTCGAACGTCTCGGGCTTGCCCGCGTGGCGCGGGCGGCGGCCGTGATCCAGGATCACGTCCTGATAGAGGTCGCGCAGCCCCTCGAACGCGTCCGGTGCGGGAGGTGCCGCGGCCATCAGGCGAAGAACTCCCGCACCTTCTCCAGCCCCTCGGCCAGCGCGTCGATTTCCTCGTGCGTGGTGTAGATCGCGAAGCTGGCGCGCGCGGTGCTTTCCAGGCCGAAGCGGCGCATCAGCGGCTCGGCGCAGTGATGGCCCGCGCGCACCGCGATGCCCTGCCGGTCGAGCAGCGTCGCGACATCGTGCGCGTGGGCGCGGTCCAGCGCGAAGGACACCACGCCGCCGCGGTCCTGCGCGCGGCCCAGGATGCGCACGCCCTCGATCGCCGACAACCGCGCCAGCGCGTGATCGGTCAGCGACTGCTCATGCGCCGCGATCGCCTCGTAGCCCACCGCCAGCACGTAATCGACGGCGGCCTTGAGCCCGATGCCCTCGATGATCGCGGGCGTGCCGGCCTCGAACTTGTGCGGCACGGCGGCCCAGGTGGACTGCTCGTAGGTGACGGACGAAATCATCTCGCCGCCGCCCAGGAAGGGCGGCATCTCGTCGAGCAGTTCGCGCCGCGCCCACAGCGCGCCGATGCCGGTCGGGCCATACAGCTTGTGGCCGGTGAAGGCGTAGAAGTCGCAGCCCAGCGCCTGCACATCGACGCGGCGATGCACCACCGCCTGCGAGCCGTCGAACAGCACCTTGGCGCCGCGCGCATGGGCAAGCTGCACGATCCGCTCGGCCGGCGTGTAGGTGCCCAGCACGTTCGACATGTGCGTGATGGCGACCAGGCGTACCCGCCCGTCGGCCAGCAGCGCCTCGAACCGCTCCATGTCCAGTTCGCCCGCATCCGTCACCGGGCAGACGCGCAGCTCGATGCCGTGCGAATCCCGCAGCAACTGCCAGGGCACGATGTTGGAGTGATGCTCCATGCCGGAAATCAGCACCGCGTCGCCGCGGCGCATCACGCCGCGCCCGTAGCTGTGCGCGACGAGGTTGATCGCCTCGGTGCTGTTGCGCACGAAAACGATCTCGTGCCGGTCGGCGGCGTTCAGCAGCAGCGCCACCGCGTCGCGCGCGGCCTCGTACGCCTCCGTCGTGCGCTCGCTCATCCAGTGCAGGCCGCGATGGACGTTGGCGTACTGCGTTTCCATCGCCAGGCGCATCGCGTCGATCACCGCGCGCGGCTTCTGCGCCGAGGCGGCGCTGTCGAGGAACACCAGGTCCTTGCCGCGGATCTTCTGCGTCAGGATCGGGAAGTCCTCGCGGATGCGGGCGACATCCAGCAAGGCGGGTCGGGTCGCGACGTTCATGCGGTCTCCTGCTCCCACCATGCCGACAGCGCGCCGTCGAGCGCGGCGCGCGCCGCCGGATGGGATACCAGCGTCAGGGCTTCGTCGAGGAAGGCGCGCACCAGCATCGCCCGCGCCTCGATCTCCGGCACGCCGCGCGTGCGCAGATAGAACAACTGGTCGGGATCGAGCGCGCCGACCGTGGCGCCATGGCTGCACTTCACGTCGTCGGCGAAGATGCGCAGCTCCGGCTTGCTGTCCACTTCCGCGTCGGGCGAAAGCAGCAGCGCCTGGTTCATCTGGTAGCCGTCGGTCTTCTGCGCCGCCTGCGCCACTTCGATGCGACCCTGAAAGACGCCGCGCGCGCGCCCGTCCAGCACGTTCTTCACCGTCTGGCGCGATGCGCAGTTCGGCGCGTCGTGCGCCACCACGGTGGTGACGTCGCCGTGCTGGACGCCGCGCAGCACCTGCGCCGCGTTCAGGTGCGCGGCGCCGCCGGGGCCGTGCAGCCGGGTGTGGATTTCCGTCCGGCAGAGCCGCGCGCCCAGGTTCAGCGTGAACCCGTCATAGGTGCCGCCTTCGGCGATGCCGGCATAGACGGTCGCGAGATGGAAGGCGGCCTGCGACTCGTTCTGCAGCCGCACATGCGCAAGCGCCGCGCCTTCCGCGACCATGACCGACATCACCGGGTTGTGCAGATAGACGCCCTCGCCGATCAAGGTTTCCAGCAGCGTCATCTGCGCGCCGCGGCCCAGGCGGATCGCGTGGCGCGGATGGAACGCGGCCGGATGGCGCGTCCCGCCCGCGCCGATGCTGACCAGCTCGACAAGCCCGGCATCGACGCCGTCGGGCACCGTCAGCACCGCGCCGTCCTCGGCCAGCATGGTGTTCAGCGCGACCAGCGGATGCGCCTCGGGCCGCGCCAGCGCATCGAAGCGCGGCGCGCGGGCGAAGGGGGTGAAGGCGGCGCCGTCGGGAAGCCGCGACGCGTCCTCGCGGAAACGGCCATCGACGAACACCAGGCGCGCGCCCGGCGCGGGCGGCAGCTTGAAGTCGGTGTCGGTCGCCAGCAGCGGTTCGTGGAACGCGAGCGCCGCGACCGGCCGTAGGTCGGTGTATTTCCACGCCTCGTCGCGCCGCGTGGGCAGGCCGCGGGCGCGGAACGACTCCGCCGCCGCGTCGCGCCTCGTCTCGTCGCCGGGCAGGCGCGCGCGCAGCCCCGCGTAGCGGGCGAGGAACCCCTCGGCGCCGATCGCCGCCGGCGCGCGCGCCTGGGCGATGTCGTTCATGCGGCCTCCGCCGCCATATCGGCGTAGCCGCGCGCCTCAAGCTCGTGCGCGAGTTCCGGCCCGCCGGAGCGCACGATCCGCCCGCCCGCGAGCACATGCACGCGGTCCGGCACGATATGCTCGAGCAGGCGCTGGTAGTGCGTGATGACCAGCGCCGAGAAGTCCGGACCGCGCAGCGCGTTCACGCCCTCGGCCACGATCTTCAGCGCGTCGATGTCGAGCCCGCTGTCGGTCTCGTCCAGGATCGCGAGCCTGGGGCGCAGGATCGCCATCTGCAGCACCTCGTTGCGCTTCTTCTCGCCGCCCGAGAAGCCAACGTTCACGTTGCGCTTCAGCATGTCGTCGGGCATCGCAAGCCGCTTCAATTCGGCGCGCGCCATCTTCAGGAACTGCACGGCGTCCAGCTCCGCCTCGCCGCGCGCGCGGCGCTGCGCATTGAGCGCGGTGCGCAGGAAGTTGGCGTTGCCGACGCCGGGAAGTTCCACCGGATACTGAAACGCCAGGAACACGCCCAGCGCCGCGCGCTCCTCCGGCTCCATGCCCAGCAGTTCGCGCCCGTCGAATGTCGCGCTGCCGCCGGTCACCTCGTAGTCCTCGCGTCCCGCGAGCACGTAGCTCAGCGTCGATTTGCCGGAGCCGTTCGGCCCCATGATGGCGTGCACCTCGCCCTGCGGCACCTCGAGGTCGATGCCCTTGAGGATCGGCTTGTCGGCGATGGAGGCGGTGAGGTTCTCAATCCGCAGCATGGCTCGTCCTGTCAGCGAAGATCCCCTCTCCGCCCGCAATACGGGGGGAGAGGGAGGGGCCCGTTGCGAAGCAACGGGAGGGTGAGGTGGGTGGTGCCGCCGGGAAATTGCCGCCGACACGATGGAAAAATCCCACGTCTCTGGAACCCCCCACCTCACCCGGCCTCTCCGCCCCCAAGGGCGGAGAGGAGAACAGGGTTGCGCCGGTGGTCCGGAACGGCGTGGCGGCAATCACCCGACCGAACCCTCAAGGCTCACGGCCAGCAGCTTCTGCGCCTCGACCGCGAATTCCATTGGCAGCTCGTTCAGCACTTCCTTGCAGAAGCCGTTCACGATCAGCCCCACCGCGTCCTCCTGCGACAGCCCGCGGGAGCGGCAGTAGAAAAGCTGGTCCTCGGCGATCTTCGACGTGGTGGCCTCGTGTTCCACCTTGGCCGAGGGATTGCGGCTTTCGATGTAGGGCACGGTATGCGCCGCGCAGTCATGGCCGATCAGCAGGCTGTCGCACTGCGTATGGTTCCGCGCCCCCGCCGCGCGCGGCAGGATGCGCACCAGGCCGCGATAGGTGTTGGACGAGTGACCCGCGCTGATGCCCTTCGAGACGATGGTGCTGCGCGTGTTGCGGCCCAGATGGATCATCTTCGTGCCGGTGTCGGCCTGCTGATGATTGTTGGTGACGGCGACCGAGTAGAACTCGCCCACGCTCTCGTCGCCTTCCAGCACGCAGGACGGATACTTCCAGGTGATCGCCGAGCCGGTTTCCACCTGCGTCCAGGAAATGCGCGACCGCGCGCCGCGGCAGGCGCCGCGCTTGGTGACGAAGTTGTAGATGCCGCCGCGGCCTTCCGCGTCGCCGGGGTACCAGTTCTGCACGGTGCTGTACTTGATGCTGGCGCCTTCCAGCGCGACCAGCTCCACCACCGCGGCGTGCAACTGGTTCTCGTCGCGCATCGGCGCGGTGCAGCCTTCCAGGTAGGAGACGTGCGCGTTGTCCTCGCACACGATCAGCGTGCGCTCGAACTGGCCGGTGTTGCGGGCGTTGATGCGGAAATAGGTGGACAGCTCCATCGGGCAGCGCACGCCCTTGGGGACGAACACGAAGCTGCCGTCGGTGAACACCGCGGAATTGAGCGCCGCGAAGTAGTTGTCGGCCACCGGCACGACGCTGCCCAGATACTGCTTCACCAGATCGGGGTGCTCGCGCACCGCCTCGCTGATCGGGCAGAAGATCACGCCCGCCTTGGAGAGCGTCTCGCGGAAGGTGGTGGCGACCGAGACGCTGTCGAACACCGCATCGACCGCGACGTTGCTGCCCGCGCCCTCGACGCCCGCCAGGATCGCGCGCTCCTTCAGCGGGATGCCGAGCTTCTCGTAGGTCTTCAGAAGCTCGGGATCGACCTCGTCCAGGCTCGCGGGGCCGGTCTTCTTCTTGGGCGCCGCGTAGTAGTGCAGATCCTGGTAGTCGATCGGCGCGTGGTGCACGAACGCCCATTCCGGCTCGCGCATCTTCAGCCAGGCCTCGTAGGCGGCAAGCCGCCATTCCAGCATCCAGGCCGGTTCCTGCTTGCGCTCGGAGATCAGCCGGATGATGTCGGGGCTGAGGCCCTTCGGCGCCAGATCCATCTCCAGCACGGTCTCGAAGCCGTATTTGTAGCCCGACCCCGTGACGGCGTTGACGGTGTCGATCGTTTCCGTATCGGCGGCCATCGCTTGTCCTATTCGGCGGCTGGAAGCGTGGCGGACGCCGCGCGGTTGCGCGCGCCCGGAGCGGGAAAGAACATCGGCACCGTCGCGTCCTGCATGTCGGCCAGCGTGATGCCGGTCAGCGCGCGGCGGATCGCGTCGTTCACCGGGTCCCACCGTCCGCGCATCGGGCACAGGTGCTCGGACTCGCAGCAGGACGCGGCGCCGCCCACGCAGGCGGTCAGCGCGATCGGCCCGTCGATCGCGGCGATCACCTCGGCCACCGGGATGTCGGCCAGCGGGCGCAGCGTGCGGTAGCCGCCGCGCGCCCCGCGCTGGGACGAAACCAGCCGCGCGCCCGCCAGCAGCTTCAGCACCTTCGCCACCGTCGGCTCCGGAATCCCGGTATCTGCGGCGATGCGGGGGGAGGTGAGAACCGCCGGTTCGGTCCCGGCGAGGCGGACCAGCACGACGACCGCGTAATCGGTGAGTTTCGACAGCCTGAGCATGGGGTACCGCGCTAATCGGACCAACTTTGTCCTGATTCAGCCAGATGGCCCATGCGAGGGAGGCCGTCAAGTGCCCGGAGCCGGGTTTTCGGCGAGACTTTGCCGCCGGAAGCCGCGTGATATAACGCCGCCCCATGACGATGCAAACCCGCCGCTGCGTGCCGATTCTGGCCGCCGCCGCCCTGCTGCCGCTGCTCGCCGCCTGCGGCGGGTCGGACTCCAGCTCGATCTCTGACGCCAACGCGCCGGTCGAGCAGCTCTACAACAACGGCCTGGACGCGCTGCACGCCCGGCGGTTCTCCACCGCGGACACGCAGTTCGAGCTGGTGCAGCAGAACTACCCGTATTCGAGCTGGGCGGTGAACGCGCAGCTCATGGAAGCGTACTCCCTGTACTTGCAGAACAAGTACACGGACGCGATCGGCCAGCTCGACCGCTTCATCCAGCTCCACCCGGCGCACCGCGACATCGCCTACGCCTACTATCTGCGCGCGCTGTCCTATTACGAGCAGATCGCCGACATCCAGCGCGACCAGCACGGCACCGAGCAGGCGATGGCGGCGTTGCAGCAGGTGGTGAACCGCTTCCCCGACAGCGCCTATGCCCGCGATGCGCGGCTCAAGATCGACCTCTGCCGCGACCATCTCGCCGGCAAGGAAATGGAGATCGGCCGCTTCTACGAGAACCAGCACCTCTACGCCGCCGCGATCGGCCGCTTCCAGCGCGTGGTGGACAATTACCAGACCACCAACCACGTGCCCGAGGCGCTGAGCCGCCTGACCGAGATCTACATGCTTCTCGGCATGAAGGACGAAGCGCGGCGCACTGCCTCGGTGCTGGGCTACAACTATCCCGGCAGCACGTGGTACGAGCACAGCTACGATTCGCTGTTCGCCGACGGGCTGGTGCCGAACGCGCCCAACCAGCCGCGCACCACGACCGAAGGGCAGGAGAACTTCATCTCCCGCGCCTGGCACTCGATCTTCTGATGCGCCTCGCGCCCGGCTGAGGCAGGACCCGGCACGCACCGCATGCTGACCGCCCCATGCTGACCGCATTGGCGATCCGGGATGTGGTGCTGATCGAGCGGCTGGACCTCGCCTTCGGTCCGGGCCTCACGGTGCTCACCGGGGAAACCGGCACCGGCAAATCCATCCTGCTCGACAGCCTGGGCCTCGCGCTCGGCGCGCGCGCCGATCAGGGGCTCGTGCGCCGAGGCGCCGCGCAGGCCAGCGTCACCGCCTGCTTCGCGGTCGCGGGCAACGCGCCGCTCGCCGCGCTGCTGGACGAGCAGGGCATGGCGGCGGAGGACGACCTGGTGATCCGCCGCGTCGTCGCCGCCGACGGCAAGTCCCGCGCATTCCTGAACGACGAGCCGGTGGGCGTCGGGCTGCTGCGCCGCGTCGCCGCGCTGCTGGTGGAGGTGCAGGGCCAGCACGACCAGATGGGCCTCGCCGACGCCTCCACCCATGCCGGGCTGCTGGATGCCTACGGCGTCGCCGCCGCGCTGCGCGTCCGCGCCGGGGAGACGTGGCGGGCCTGGCAATCGGCGCGGGAGGCGCTGCGCGAGGCGGAAAGCGCCGCCGCCGCCGCCGCGCGCGACGAGGACTGGCTGCGCCACGCCGTCGATGAGCTCGCCGCCCTCGCCCCCCGCGCCGACGAGGAGGAGACGCTGGCCGAGGAACGCCGCGCGCTCCAGCAGGCCGAGCGGCGGGGCGAGGCGATCGCCGCCGCCTCCTCCGAACTCGCGCCGCGCGACCGCCGCAGCGGCGGCCCGGCCGCCGCCCTGCGCGCCGCCTCCCGCGCGCTGCTGCGCCTCGTGCCGCCCAATGGAACAACGGGCGGGGAGGCCGACGGATCGGTCGGGCCGGTGCTCGCGGCGCTCGACCGCGCGGAGAACGCGCTGGCCGAGGCCGAGACGCTGCTCACCCGCCTCGCCGCCGAGGCGGACGCCGATCCGCGCCGGCTGGAGCAGGCGGAGGAGCGGCTGTTCGCGCTGCGCGCAGCCGCGCGCAAGCACGGCGTGACTGTGCCGGAACTCGCCGGCCTGCTCGACCAGCTCAGCTCCCGGCTCGCGTTGATCGAATCCGGCGCCGAAGCCATCGCCGCCGCGGCGGCGGCCGAGGCGGCGGCGCGCGGCGCCTACGAAGCGGCCGCCGGCGCGCTGACCGCGGCCCGCCAGGACGCCGCCGCCCGCTTCGGCCGCGCCATCGCGAAGGAACTGCCGCCGCTCCGGCTCGACAAGGCGCGCTTTGTGGTCAGCGTCGCGCCGCTCGCGGAGGAGGGTTGGGGCCCGAACGGCGCCGATGCGGTGCGCTTCCTGGTCGCGACCAATCCGGGGCAGGAGCCGGGGCCGCTCGCCCGCATCGCCTCTGGCGGCGAGCTGTCGCGGCTGATGCTGGCCTTGAAGGTGGTGCTGTCGGCGGGCTCCGCGGTGCCGACGCTGGTGTTCGACGAGGTGGACGCGGGCCTCGGCGGCGCCACGGCGGCGGCGGTGGGCGAACGCCTCGCCCGCGTCGCCGAGCGCGTGCAGGTGCTGGTGGTGACGCACAGCCCGCAGGTCGCGGCGCGCGGGGCGGCGCATCTGCGCGTGGCGAAGGCGAGCGGACGCGGCAAGGCCGAAACCCGCGTCGATGTGCTGGCCAGCACCGACCGGCGGGAGGAGATCGCGCGCATGCTGTCCGGCGAAACCGTCACCGAAGCCGCCCGCGCCGCCGCCGACGCGCTGCTGGAGGCGGGGGCGTGACCGCCAAACCCGTCGAAGCCCTCACCGAAGCCGAAGCCGCCGCCGAGCTCGAACGCCTCGCCGCCGAGATCGCGGAGCACGACCGCGCCTATCACGAGCGCGACGCGCCCACCGTCTCGGACGCCGAATACGACGCGCTGCGCCGGCGCAACGAGGCGATCGAGGCCCGCTTCCCCGCCCTGGTTCGCGCCGACTCGCCATCCAAGCACGTCGGCGGCGCGCCCTCAGGCGGCTTCGCCAAGCGCCGGCACCGGATGCCGATGCTCTCGCTCGACAACGCCTTCGCCGCCGAGGAATTCGTGGAGTTCGACGCCCGCGTGCGCCGTTTCCTGGGGCTGTCGGCGGACGTGGCGCTCGATGTGGTGGCGGAGCCGAAGATCGACGGGCTGTCGATCAACCTGACCTACGAGCACGGCGAATTCGTCCACGGCGCGACCCGGGGCGACGGCGCCGAGGGCGAGGACGTGACCGCCAACCTGCGCACCATCGCCTCGGTGCCGCGCAGGCTGAAGGGCCGCGCGCCCGACCTGATCGAGATCCGCGGCGAAGTGTTCATGACCAAGGCCGACTTCCTCGCGATGAACGCCGCGCAGGAAGCGGCGGGGCAGCGGCTGTTCGCCAATCCGCGCAACGCCGCCGCCGGCAGCCTGCGGCAGCTCGATCCCGCCATCACCGCATCCCGCCCGCTCTCGCTCTTCGCCTACGCGATGGGCGAGGCGAGCGGAAAGGTCGCCGACACGCACTGGGACTATCTGGCCCAGCTCCGCCATTGGGGCTTCCGCGTCAACGAACTCTCGGCCCTGGTGCATACCGAGGCCGAGGCAGAGGCGTTCCAGGCCAGGATCGGGCTGGAGCGCTCCGGGCTCGCCTACGACATCGACGGCGTCGTCTACAAGATCAACGACCTTGGCCTGCAGCGGCGGCTCGGCTTCGTCGGCCGCGCGCCGCGCTGGGCGATCGCCTGGAAGTTCCCCGCCGAGCAGGCGGTCACGGTGCTCAAGGACATCCGCATCCAGGTCGGCCGCACCGGCGCGCTGACGCCTGTCGCGGACCTGGAGCCGGTGAACGTCGGCGGCGTGCTGGTCGAGCACGCGACGCTGCACAACGAGGACGAGATCGCCCGCAAGGACGTGCGCATCGGCGACACCGTGGTGCTGCAACGCGCGGGCGACGTGATCCCGCAGATCCTCCGCGTGATCGAGGACCGCCGCCCCGCGGACGCCGTGCCCTTCGCCTTCCCCGACCACTGCCCGGTCTGCGGCAGCCTCGCGGTGCGCACCGGCGGCGAGGTGGTGCGGCGCTGCACCGGCGGGCTGATCTGCACCGCCCAGCGCGTCGAACGCCTGATCCATTTCGTCTCCCGCCATGCCTTCGACATCGACGGCCTGGGCGAGAAGACGATCCGCGAATTCTTCGACGAAGGCTGGCTGCACAGCCCGGCCGACCTGTTCCGCCTGCCCGCGCGGGAGGCCGAGATCGCCGGGCGCGAGGGCTGGGGCGCCGTCTCGGCCCGCAATCTCGCGCGCGCCATCGAGGCGCGGCGGACGATCCCGCTGGCGCGCTTCATCTACGCGCTCGGCATCCGCCGCATCGGCGAGCGCAACGCCCAGCTCCTGGCCCGCCACTACGTCAGCTACGCCAATTTCCGCGAGCAGATGCTGGCCGCGACCGAGATCGGCTCGGACGCGCGGCTCGCCTTGGGCAGCATCATCGGCATCGGTCCCGCCATCGCCGAGGAACTCGCGGACTTCTTCGCCGAGGCGCACAACCGCGACATCCTGGACGACCTGACCGCCGAGGTGCGGGTGGAGGACGACGTTCCCGCCGCCGGGGCGGGGGCGGGGGCGCTGGCGGGCAAGACCATCGTGTTCACCGGCACGCTGGAACGCATGAGCCGCCCGGAGGCCAAGGCGCGGGCCGAGGCGCTGGGTGCCAAGGTGACGGACAGCGTGTCCAAGAAGACCGACTACGTGGTGGTGGGCGCCGATGCCGGGTCGAAGGCCCGGAAAGCGGCCGAGCTGGGCGTGGCGACGCTGACCGAGGACGAATGGCACGCCCTTGCCGGACTGGAATGATCTGACCGAAAATGCTTAACATCGTGTGAGCTGGATCACATCCTCGTGCCCCGGCGGCGGTCCATAACCCCGTCACGGCAAGCGACACGGAGCGGCACGATGTTCACCAAGGCGACGATCCCGGCGGAAGCGCAGACCTGCACCGGTCAGGACCGCCCCGACGAGAGCGGCGACCGCGACGGGCGGTTCTTCATGAACCTGCTGCTCAGCGCCGGCATCGCGGCGGGCGCGGTGGTCGGCTTCGGCGTGATGTGGGACGACATCCACCTGTCCAACCCCACAGTCCAGCAGACCGACCTGCTGACCCCGCCCGCGCGCTGAACTCCCAGGCGCGCTGAACTCCGGGGCGCGCTGACCCCCGGGGCGCGCCGAACAACCAGGCGCGCTGACCTCCGGGGCGCCGCCCCCCTTCCTCGTCCTTTCCTCGCGCCCCGCGATCGCGATGGTGATCGCGGGCTTGCGCCGTCTGCGGCGAACGGCCCCGCGTCGATGGGGCTGCCCGCGACGGAGGCGAACGATGCCGTGGTTCAAGACTGGCACGCCGTCGATTGTGGCGATCGCCGGCGGGACCTGGTGCGCCGCCTTGCAATTCCACCGGAAACAATTCGACGCAGATGCGGTCAGCCCTCGGTCAGCGTGCCGGGTGAATACAGTTCCCCGCATCCGCGACCGGCCGGGGAGCCGGGCCTCTTTCTGCTAGGGAACAAGATGGATTACTCGACCGCCTTCATCGTTCGTGCAGCGCAGGCAGCGCAGGACGAGCGCCGAGCCGATGACTGGGCCCGCCTGCCGATCGGCGAGCGGGTGCTGCTGATCTATCGGCAGATGCAGCGGCTCGATGCCGCCGCGCCTCGCGGCGTGGCGCGCGCAGCCTAACCGGAAAGCGGCGCGCACGCGGCTTCCAGCCAGCCGCGGACCTCGGCCTCCAGGCGCGGGCCGACCTCGGCCAGCACGCGGGCATGGTAGGCGTCGATCCAGTCCCGCTCGGCGGGCGATAGCAGCGCGGGCTCGATCAGCGCCCGGTCGAACGGCGCCAGCGTCAGCGTCTCGAAGCGCAGGAAGGGCTTCTTCGCCTCGGGCAGCGCCGCCTCCTGCACCATCAGCAGGTTCTCCAGCCGGATGCCGTAGCCGCCCGGCAGGTAGAAGCCCGGCTCGTCCGACAGGATCATCCCCGCCTCGATCGGCACCGGGCGGGCAGCGCGCGACAGGCTCACCGGCCCCTCGTGCACCGACAGGTAGGCGCCCACGCCGTGCCCGGTGCCGTGATCGTAATCGAGCCCCGCCTGCCACAGCGCGCGGCGCGCGAAGGCATCCAGGTGCGGGCCCGCGACGCCCTGCGGGAACACCAGCGTCGCCACCGCGATATGGCCCTGCAGCACCCGCGTCGCGCGCTCGCGGATCTCGGCCGGCGCCGGATCGGGGCCGGTCCACATCGTGCGGGTGATGTCGGTGGTGCCGTCCAGGTACTGCGCGCCCGAGTCGCACAGATAGACCTCGTTGGCGGCCAGGCCGCGATTCGTCGCCTCGCTTACGCGGTAGTGGATGATCGCGCCGTTCTCCCCCGCGCCGGAAATCGCCGGGAAGCTCTCGCCGCGGAACAGATCGACCTCCGAGCGGAAGCGCAGCAGCGCGGCGGCGGCCGACATCTCGGTCATCCCGCCGCCGGCCGCCTCGGTCGCGATCAGGTGCAGGAACCGGCACACCGCCACGGCGTCGCGCGCATGGGCGTCGCGCGCGCCCTGCTGCTCGGTCGCGTTCTTGCGCGCCTTCGGCAGCAGGCACGGATCGGGCGCGGCGGCCACCTTCGCGCCCGCATCGCGCAGGCGCTGCGCGAACCACGCCGGAGATCCCGCCGGATCGACGCGCACCGTCTTGCCCGCCAGCCCGTCGAGCGCGCCCGGCAGCGCCGAGCGCGGCTGCGTCGCCACGGCATTGCCGAGCCAGGCGCGCGTCGCCTCGGGCAGCTTCTCGGGCGCCATGAACAGCTCGGTGCGCGCATCGGCGTGCACCAGCGCGAAGCCCAGCGCGAAGGGGGTGAACGGCACGTCCGCGCCGCGGATGTTCAAGAGCCACGCGATCGAGGCGGGATCGGTCACGACCGCGGCATCCTGCTTGGCCGCGCGCAGGATGGCGGCGATGTCCTCGCGCTTCTGCTCGCTGCCGCGCCCGGCATGAACGAGCGGATAGGGCTCGGCGGGCGCGAGCGGCGGGGCCGGGCGATCGGTCCAGACGGCATCGACCGGATTGGCGGCGACCGGCTTCATGGTCAGCCCGGCATCGGTAAAGCGCGCCAGCCCCTCCTCGCCGATCAGCATCGGGTCGTAGCCGATGGCGGCACCCGGCGGGGCGTTCTTCGCCAGCCACTCGGGCGGCGGGGTTTCGGTGATGTGCTGGCGCTGCCACAGCGCGGCGTCCGTCTGCGCGGCGAGCTGCAGCACGTAGCGCCCGTCGGTGAACACCGCCGCCACGTCGGGCAGCACGGCGGCGAGTCCCGCGCTGCCGGTGAAGCCAGTCAGCCAGGCCAGCCGCTCGGCCGAGGCGGGGACGTATTCGCCCAGATGCTCGTCCGCGCGCGGCACGATTAAGCCGGCGAGCCCCTGCCGGGCGAGTTCGGCGCGCAGCGCGGCCAGCCGCTCGGCGGGCGAGGGGGAGGTCATGCGGAGCGTCCGGCGGGGCAGTGTGGCATTTCTATCATACCTCCGTGTAGAACCATGCTCTCGACGCATGGCTGGGCGCGACATCCGGCGCTTATCCAAAGGCGTTCAACAAACCAATTGTTGCGCCGCACAATAACCGGGACGCACCCCGCCATCAGGGGAACCGAACCGGCCAATGGATTGGATAAGACCGATGAACGCCACGATCGCCAACAACGAAATGTCTCAGCTGATGCCGGCCGGACTGAGCTACCGCAGCAACGTCGAGCCGGCGCTGCACGGCGCGGCCGAGCCGAAGCGCGGCGCCAGCGGCTTCGCCCGCAAGATCGCGAATGCGGTTGCCTGGGCCGTTGCCCTGCCGCGCCGTCAGGCCGCGCTGTCGGAGCTGAGCCAGCTTTCCGACCACGAGCTGTCCGATATCGGCATCGCGCGCTGCGACCTGAAGCGGGTGTTCGACCCGTCCTTCGCCCGCGAGCACGCGCTGCGCCGTTCGGCCTACGCTCCGGACGTGACCTGACCGTCTGAACGCCTCCGGGCGCGGTCCATCCTGACCGCGCCCGGCTGGCGCCCTACCGCCGCGCATCGACCGAGGCGGGAATCGCCGCCGCCACCCAGGCGAAATTCGCGGCCATCACCGCGGTCGTCACCACGAACACCCAGCTGATCCCGAACGCCGCCGCCACCGCGCCGCCCGTCAGCGGGCCGAGCGAGTTGCCGAGGAACGTCGCCGACGCCGTCAGCCCGAACACCATGCCGCGCTGATCGGGCGGCGCGAGCCGTCCCACCAGCGCGTTCGCCGTCGGCAGGATGCCGCCGATGAACATCCCCACGCCGAAGCGCGCCGCGACGAACATCCAGTAGTTGTTGGTGAACGCCTGCGGCAGCGTGAACACCGCCGCCCCCGCCAGGCTGATCAGCAGCACGCGCCGGTAGCCGATCGCATCGCTCCGCTTGCCCAGGAAGGGCGAGGCGATCACGTCGCCCAATCCCGTCACCGAGAACGCGAGCCCGCCGAGCGTCGCCAGGCTCGGCACGTTGCCCAGCATCTCCTGCACATAGAGCGTCACCACCGGCTCGACCGTGCGCGCGCCGAACTGCGCGAACAGCAGCACGACGAACAGCGGCAGCAATCCCGCCGAGGCCGCGACCATGCGCAGCGCGCGAAAGGTGGAGACGCGCTGCCGCGCGGCGGGGCCGGGCGTGAAGCGCTCGTGCACCAGGAACCAGGACGCGAGCGTGGCGGCCAGCGTCAGCACGGCGGTCATGAAGAACGGCACGCGGAAGCTGCCCGTGGCGTCCGCCGCGAGCCCGCCGACGATGGGGCCGGCGAGGCTGCCCACCAGTTGCCCGGTGCTGAGCCAGCCCAGCGCGTAGCCGAGCCGCGCCTCCGGCACCTGGCTCGCCACCAGCGTGATCGCGGCGGCGGTGAACCCGGCGAAGGCGCCCATCGCGGCGCGGTAGCCGAAGAACTCCCAGACCGTGTGCGCCAGCCCCATCAGCACGGTGAACACGCTGATCGCGATGCCGGAGCGCAGCAGCATCAGCTTTCGCCCCTTGCGATCCGACAGCCGCCCCCACAGCGGCGAGACCAGCGCGGCGACGAAGGAGGTCGTGCCGTTCAGCACCCCGGTCCACAGGTCGATCGCCTGCGGGTCGTGCACGCCGAGATCGGGCAGGAACAGCGGCAGGATCGGGCTGATGATGGTGAACGACCCGGTCATCACGCACTGAATGCCGACCATCATCCAAAGGGTGCGCTGCCAGCCGCTGGTATCGGGCCGCGCCGGGTCGGAGGCGTCGTTCATCGGCACGATGCTACGCCGATGATCCCCCGCGGCAATCCAGCGGGGTCCAAAAGCCCCTCTCCGCCCGCTCTCGCAGGGGGAGAGGGAGGGGCCCATCGCGCAGCGATGGGAGGATGAGGTGGGTCGCGGCGACGGAAAGTTGCCTGACAAAGCAAAAGAAACCCGCCGCCGCTGGAATCCCCCACCTCACCCAACCCTCTCCGCGCCCAGGGGCGGAGAGGGCAAACTCTCCCCCCCGTCTTTGGTTGCGTGCGCAAGGAATACGTGCACGGCCCGCCCGCGCGCG
>JAFEFJ010000071.1 GCA_018240635.1 Pseudomonadota bacterium
CTGTTGTCGCTGGTGACGGCGCTGAGTTTCGGTTTCGACCGCAACGACGGCGCTCTGCTGGTGATGCCGATGTGCCACGCCAATTCGCTGAACTTCTTCGGCACCTTCGCCTATCTGGGCGCGGGCATGACGATCTACTCGCGCAAGAGCTTCGATCCCGAGCATTGCGTTTCGGTGCTGGGCGCGGGGGAGACGAGCTTCACCTCGCTGGTGCCGACGCACTACATCATGATGCTCGGCCTGCCCGCCGCGATCCGCGCGCGCCACGACCTGCGCCGGATCGCGCGGCTGCTGGTCTCCTCCGCCCCCGCGCGGCCCGACACCAAGCGGGCGGTGATGGAGATGTTCCCCAATTCCGGGCTGTACGAGCTGTACGGGTCGAGCGAGGCGGGATGGGTGACGCTGCTGCGGCCGGAGGAGCAGTTCACGCATCTGGGCTCGGTCGGACGGGAGTTCGCCGCGACCGAGCGCATCCGCATCCTGGACGCGGACGGCAACGAGGTGCCGGACGGCGAGGCGGGCGAACTGTATTCCGCAACGCCCTACACGTTCGACCGCTACTGGGAGCTGGAGGAGAAGACGCGCGAGGCGTTCCGCGGCGAATACTGTTCCGTGGGCGACATGGCGCGGCGCGACGCCGACGGCTACATCCACCTGGTGGACCGCAAGAGCAACATGATCATCTCGGGCGGGGAGAACATCTATCCGTCCGAGGTGGAGGCGGTGCTGGGCGCGCATCCCGCGGTGCAGGACGTGGCGGTGGTGGGGCTGCCCGACGCGAAATGGGGCGAGCGGGTGCATGCGGTGCTGATCCTGCGCGAGGGCGCCATGCTGTCCGAGGCCGAGCTTCTCGGCTGGTGCCGCGATCGTATCGCCGGATACAAGCGCCCGCGCGCCTGCACCTTCCTGCGCGAGGAGGACGTGCCGCGCACCGCGACGGGGAAGATCCTGCACCGCGTGCTGCGCACGCAGCTCGCGGAGGCACTGGCAGGCCAGGGGGGAGGATGATGACGGTCGATCCCGACAGCGTCGCCGGGCTGGTGGCGCGGCTTCTGAAGCGGCGCGGCATGTCGCGCGTGTTCGCGCTTTGCGGCGGGCACATCATGCCGGTGTGGATGCGCCTGGATGCCGAGGGCATCCGCATCGTCGATGTGCGCGACGAGCGCGCCGCCGTGCACATGGCGCAGGCGCATGCCGAACTGACCGGCGAGCTGGGCGTGGCGCTGGTGACCGCGGGTCCGGGCGTGACCAACGCGATGACGGGGATCGCCAACGCGCATGTCTCCCGCGCGCCGGTGCTGGTGATTTCCGGCACCGCGCCGAGCGCGCAGGAAAACCGCGGCGGCCTGCAGGACCTGGATCACACGCAGCTTCTGCGCCCGATCACGCGCTATGCGCGCACGGTGCGCGACCCGGCGCTGGCGCTGGCGGAACTCGACGAGGCGATTTCGCGCGCCTTCGGCGAGGCGGGCGAGCCCGGCCCGTCCTACATCGACTTCCCGACCGACACGGTGCGGCGGATCGTGCCCGCGCCCCTGCAGATGGAGGAGCATCTGCGCGCCAAGCCGCGCGCCGTGACGCTGCCCGATCCGGCCCGCGTCGCGGCGGCGGCGGATGTGCTGTGGAATGCGCGCCGCGTGGTGGTGATCAGCGGACGCGGCGCGCGCGGCGCTGGGGCGGAGCTGACCGCGCTGCTCGACCGGCTGGGGGCCGTGTATCTCGACACCGGCGAAAGCCGAGGACTGGTGCCGGACAGCCATCCCTCGGTCGTGGCCGCGATGCGCGGCGCGGTGATGGGCGATGCCGATGTGGTGCTGACCGTGGGGCGGCGGCTCGATTTCCAGCTCGCCTACGGATCGCCCGCGGTGTTCGGCGCGGCGCGCTTCGTGCGCATCGGAGACGTGCCGGGCGAGCTGCGCGACAACCGGCGCGGCGAGGTGGAGATCCTCGCCACGCCCGCCGAGGCGCTGCGCGCGCTGGTGGAGGTCGCGGGCAACCGCCCCTCGGCCGTGGACCGGGACTGGGCGGCGCGGCTGCGCGCGGGGCATGAGGAACGCGCGGCGCGGCTGCGCGCTTCGATGGCGGCGGCGCCTGCGGGGAGCGATGGGCGGCTGCATCCGAATCGCGTGCTGGCGGCGGTGCAGGACGCGCTCGGGCCGGATGCGGTGGTGATAACGGATGGCGGCGATTTCCTGAGCTTCGCGCGCGTCGGGCTTTCCGCGCCGGCGATGCTCGATCCCGGCCCGTTCGGCTGCATCGGCGTGGGCGTGCCGTACGGCATCGCGGCGAGCCTGGCGTTCCCGGACCGGCCGGTGGTGGTGGCGACCGGCGACGGCGCGTTCGGCTTCAACGCGATGGAGATCGACACGGCGGTGCGCCACAAAGCGCCGGTGCTGATCGTGGTGGCGAACAACGGCGCCTGGCAGATCGAGGTGCACGACCAGACGGTGACGCACGGCAAGGTGGTCGGCACGCGGCTGCAATTCAGCGACCACGCGGCGATGGCGCGCGCCTTCGGCATGTATGCCGAGCGGGTGGAGCGTGAGGAGGATCTGCGCCCCGCCATCGAGCGCGCCATGGCCCGCCGCCCGGCACTGCTGGACATGGTGGTGACGCCCGAGGTGGTTTCGTCCGACGCCAAGACCGGGTTGGCGTGGGTGCCGGATCTGCAGCCGCTGGCGGCGTGGGACGAGGCGGAGCGGAAGTGGCGGGCGGGGGAGGAGGGGCGTCGGGGATTCGTCCCCCTCCCTGACCCTCCGCCACGAGGGGGAGGGGACGTTGTGTCTTCTCCCTCCCCCTTGTGGGGAGGGTTGGGGTTGGGGGCCTGTAGGGGATTCCCCTGACTCGCGCCGGGAGGGAACGTTGTTCTAGTTTCGTTCGCATGACCCGAACCCCCGCTTCCATCCCCAACCGCCGGAGGCCGACCCCCACCCGCTCGACGGGCGGGGCGGCGCGCCCGGCGGTTTCGGCGGTTTCGGAGGAGGCGCGGGCGGAGGCGGTGCTGCTGGGGCTGCTGCGGCTGGTGCTGATCGGGCTGGGCATGCTGGCGAACCCGAGGCTGCGCGATCCGGCGCAGCGGGCGCAGGTGCGGGCGGCGACGCGGGCGCTGGTGATCGTGTGCCTTCGGATGGCGTTCCGGCGGGGCTTGTCGGCGGGCGTTCAGTTGCTGGCGATCCTGCGCGGGACGGCGTGGGAGGACCGGGCCGACCTGGTCGGGAAGGTTGCGAGCGGCTTGGCGGGCGCGGGCCGGCTGCCGGCGCTGGGCGCGCAGGATGCGACGCTGATCGCGGAGCGGCTGGACCGCTGGATGCGCCGCGCCGTGCGGCGTGCTGCGGCGCGGGTGCGCCGCGGGGTTGTTGCGCCGCGTGCGTCGCGCGCGCTTGGCATTGCTCGTGGCGGCGCGTGGGTGCCGGGGCGTTGGGAGGCGCCCGGCGCGAAAAACGGTCGCTGCGCGCTGCGCCTTTGCGCGCCCTAATTGTTCCGTTATCGTAACCATCATCCTTTTCCGTCACGGCCCGGCTTGTCCGGGCCGTCCCCGTCTTTCTTCGGAGCCTCACGCAAAGACGGGGATGGCCCGCCTGCGCGGGCCATGACGGGATAAAGAGAGGGGCCGGGACGGGGAGAGCGACGGGAGCCGCTACCGTCCCGTCACAGGCCGGCCCGCGCCGCGCGGAAGACGCGGAGCCAGTTGCCGGCGCAGACCTTGCCGACTTCCTCCTCCGACAGCCCGGCGGCGCGCAGGCGCGCGGCGAATTCGGGGTGGCGGCGGAAGTCCGGCATCTCCTCGGCGGCGACGTTCGATGGCAGGTCGGTGCCGAGGCCGACATGGTCGATGCCGACCGCCTCGATCAGCCGGAGCGCGTGGCGCACCAGGCCGTCGAACTTCTCGTGCTGCAGGGTCGCGATCCAGGCGCCGATCACGCCGCCGGTGCCGGCGACCATCTTCGCGTAGTCCAGGCTGATGAAGCGCGGATGCTCGCCGTCCGGGTGGCCCGGCTCCAGCAGGTTGCTGTGGGTGCAGAGGATCGGCCGCGTGGTGGCGTCCACCACACCCGCGACCGTCGCCTCGGAGCAATGCGCCACGTCCACCATGATCCCGGCGGCGTTCATCCGCCGCACCGCCGCCGCGCCGATCGAGGTGAGGCCGCCATGCACCGGCGGCGCGGTCTGGATGTCGCCGGTCTCGTTCACCAGGTAGTGCGTGAGCTGCACCGACCGCACGCCGCGCGCGGCGAGCCGGTCCAGCCGGTCGAGGTCGCCGTCGAGGAAGTCGCAGCCTTCCACCGCCAGCACGAGGGCGGGATCGTCCGCGCGGATCTCGTCGGGTTCGCGGGCGATCCGCATCCCGGCGTCCTCGTAGACCGCCAGATGGCCGTCCACATGCGCCCAGCACTGGCCGGGCACCGGCTCGCCCGCCTGCTCCAGCCGGCGGGTGACGGGGTTTCGGCGGATCAGCGGCAGGTCGGCGATGGCGGAAACCACCGCCGCGGCGACGCCGGCGGGCCGCATGGTGGCGAGCACGGCGCGATCGACGGGCCCGCTGCGGCCCGGCCGCCCGGCATGGGTGTGCATGTCCACGATCATCATGGAGAAAGGCTGGACCGGCGCCGCGCCGCGGGCAAGGCCGCCCTGCGCGCCACCGGTAACCCTTGCGCCCACCGGGGGCGTTGCGCATTTTGGGGCTTGGTTTGGTGACTTGAAGGCGGCAGGCGGGCGGAACAGCGATGGACGGCACGGGCGACGCGAGACGCATCACGATCCACGCGCCGGAGGACTTCGCCGGCATGCGCGCGGCGGGCCGTCTGGCGGCCGAGACGCTGGACATGATCACCGAGCACGTGAAGCCCGGCGTCACCACCGCCACGCTGGACCGCATCTGCCACGAGTTCATCCTGGCGAACGGCGCGACCTCGGCCTCGCTCAACTATCGCGGCTATCCGAAATCGGTCTGCATCTCGATCAACCACGTCGTCTGCCACGGCATTCCGGGCGAGCGCCGGCTGGACAACGGCGACATCCTGAACATCGACGTGACCGTGATCCTCGACGGCTGGCACGGCGACACGTCGCGCATGTACGTGGCGGGCACGGCGTCCACCCGCGCGCGCAACCTGATCGACGTGACGTACGAGGCGCTGATGCGCGGCGTCGGCGCGGTGAAGCCGGGCGCGACGCTGGGCGACGTGGGCTTCGCGATCCAGACCTACGTTGAGAAGAACCGCTTCAGCGTGGTGCGCGACTTCTGCGGCCACGGCATCGGGCGGCGCTTCCACGAGCCGCCGAACGTGCTGCATTTCGGCCGCCCCGGCGAAGGCCCGGTGCTGCGGCCGGGGATGTTCCTGACGGTGGAGCCGATGGTGAACGCGGGCCGGCCGGAGGTGAAGATCCTCGACGACGGCTGGACCGCGGTGACGCGCGACCGCAGCCTGTCGGCGCAGTTCGAGCACATGATCGGCGTGACCGAGACGGGCTGCGAGATCTTCACCCTCTCGCCCGCGGGCTACACCAAGCCGCCTTACGGCTGAGCGTCACGTCGGGCGCGCCGGGGATGATCGGCCTTGTTCCCTTCGCCCCGGAACATTTTGCCATCCTGGCCGGCTGGTTCGCCTGCGAGCGAGACGTGGTGCAATGGGGAGGCACTCTGGTCCGCTATCCCCTGACGGCCGAACAAATGCAGGCGATGCTGGATCAGGGCCAGACCGAGCCCCCCGGCCGGTTGTGTTGGATGGCGATCCAGTCCGCGCAATGCGTCGGACACGCGCAGCTTGGTTTCGACTGGCGCAACGGTATCGCCATTCTGTCGCGCGTCGCCGTGGCGCCCGGTCATCGCGGTTTGGGGCTGGCCATCCCAATGGTGCGGCAAATGCTCGCCAAGGCGTTCGCTCGCAAGGAGATCGAGCGGGTCGAATTGAACGTCTATGCGTGGAATACCTCCGCCATCCGCACCTACGCACGCCTGGGATTCGTGCACGAGGGCACGCGACGGTTGGCGGCGTGCGTCGGAAACGAGCGGTGGGACACCGTCATGATGGGGCTGCTCCGGGCCGAGTGGGCAGGCGACGAGGCGACTACGCGGCCGCGCCCCTGACCAGCCTGCCGGGCAACGCGCCGGTGGGTTCGCCGTGCAACTGCACCGGCACGCCGGCGACGATGGTGGCTTCGTAGCCTTCGGTGCGCTGCACGAGGCGGCGCGCGCCGGTCGGCAGGTCGTAGCGCACCTCGGGCGCATGGGCGGTCAGGCGGGCGTGGTCGATCACGTTGATGTCGGCCCGCAGCCCCGGCGCGATTCGCCCACGATCGGCGAGCCCGAGCGCCGCCGCGCCATCCGCGCTGAGGCGCTTGACGATCCATTCCAGCGGCAGCTTGCCGCCGCGGGTGCGGTCGCGCGTCCAATGCGTGATCGTGGTGGTGGGGCTGGATGCGTCGCAGATGATCGACACGTGCGCCCCGCCGTCGCCGAGGCCCATGATGGTGTGCGGGTGCTGCATCATGGTCTGCACCGCATCCAGCGTGTGGTCGGCGTAGTTGACGATGGGGCGGTACAGGATCGTCTTGCCGCCGTTCTCCAGCAGCATGTCGTAGCACAGCGCGGCGGCGTCCATGCCGCGCGCCGCCGCGATCGCCGCGACGGAGGCTTCGGGCGGCGGCTCGTAATCCGGCGGATCGTTCAGCGGGAAGATGCGCTCCCAGGTGTTGAGGCGGTGGCGCAGCACCGGGTCGGCGGTTTCCTCCGCAAGGATGCGGGCGCGGAAGGCGGGATCGCGGAAGGCGGCGACCTTCTGCTCGAACGGCAGCGCCGCGACCGCGGCGTAGCTCGGCCGTCCGATGAAGGGGTGCTGCGAAATCTCCAGCCCCAGCATCACGCCGATGGGGCGGCTCATCACCTGCCCGACGATGCGCGCACCGCCCGCGTTCGCCGCCTCGATGTGATCGAGCACCTTGCGCCACAGCCAGGGCCGCGACTCGCGTTGCAGCAGCGAAACCGTCATCGGCCGGCCGGATGCGGCGGCGACGCGGCGCAGCAGCGCGAATTCCTCGTCCGGATCGTCGAAGTCGCTGATGACCTGCAGCCAGCCCGTGCCGGTCGCGCCGACCGCGCGGCCGATCTCCGCCAGCTCCGCCTCGGCGGCGTGCAGCGTCGGGATGTGCTCACCCGCCAGCGTCTTGTGCGCGATGGTGCGCGAGGTGGAGAAGCCGAGCGCGCCGGCGCGGATGCCTTCGGCGGCGAGCCGCGCCATCGCGGCGCGGTCCTCGGCGGTGGCAGGCTCGCGCGCCGCGCCGCGTTCGCCCATCACATAGACGCGCAGCGCCGCGTGCGGCACCTGCGTCGCGATGTCCATGTCGTATCCGCGCGAATCCAGCGCATCGAGGAATTGCGGGAAGGTTTCCCAGTTCCACGGAATGCCGGCGGTCAGCACCACCTCGGGGATGTCCTCCACCCCTTCCATCAGCTTCACCAGCATGTCGCGCTGCCAGGGCTTGCAGGGCGCGAAGCCGACGCCGCAGTTGCCGATCAGCGCGGTGGTGACGCCGTTCCAGGACGACGGCGTGATGTGGCTGCTCCAGGTCGCCTGGGCGTCGTAATGCGTGTGCACATCGACGAAGCCGGGCGTGACGATCTTGCCGCTGGCGTCGATTTCGTTCGCGCCGGAAGCGGCGACCTTGCCGATCTCGGCGACGCGGCCGTCGCGGATCGCGACATCGCCCGCGAACGGTTCGGCGCCGGACCCATCGACGATGGTGCCGCCGCGGATCACCAGATCGGCGCGCTCGGACATTGGATGCTCCCTCCGTGGGTGTTGGGGGAAGTGTAGCGGCTGGGCGGGGGCGGGCAATGTCCGCCCCTTGCGCGGGCTTCAGGCGAGACGGTTCGGGGCGTCCCGCCCGGCCAGCACGGCGGCGATGCCGTCGAGCAGCAGCGCGCCCATCCGCATCCGCGTCTCGATGGTGGAGCTGCCTTGATGCGGCTGGAGGAAGGCGGTGGGAATGGCGAGATAGTCGGGCGCGAGCGCGGGCTCGTTGTCGAAAACATCGAGGCCGGCGGCGGCGATCCTGCCGCTGCGCAGCGCCGCGATCAGCGCGGCATCGTCCACCAGGCTGCCGCGTGCGACGTTCACCACCACCGCGCCGTCGGGCAATGCGGCGATGGCGTCCGCGTTCAGCACGCGGCGCGTCTCGGTCGTGGCGGGAGCGGCGAGGACGAGGAAATCGCTGATAGCGAGGAAGCTCCGCATGTCCTCGTGAAAGACCGCGCGGTCCTCCAGGTCGGGCGGCAAGCGGGAGCGGTTGCGGTAATGCACCGCCATCCCGAAGCCGTGCCGCGCACGGCGGGCGATCGCGCGGCCGATGCGGCCCATCCCGAGGATGCCGAGCCGCCCGCCGGTCACGTCGCGCCCGATGAGCTGCGTGGGCGACCAGCCGGTCCAGGCGCGGGCGTCGATCAGCGCCGCGCCCTCGCGCGCCCGCCGCGCCGCGCCCAGCAGCAGCAGCATCGCCATGTCGGCCACCGCGTCGCTGAGGACGTCGGGCGTGCTGAGCACCGCGATCCCGCGCGCCCGCGCGGCGGCGAGGTCGATATGGTCGTGCCCGACCGAGTAGGTGGCGATGATGCGGACGCTGTCCGGCAGCGCGGCGATCACCGCGGCATCCAGGCGGTCCATCGCCATGACGATCAGAACCTCGGCGGCGTGCCGCGCGGCTGCGGCGATCAGGTCGGCGGTGGGCAGGGTGCGGTCGTCGGCGTTGGTCCAGACGGCGAAGGCCGCTTCCAACTGCCGCATCAGCGGATCGGGCAGGCGGCGGGTGAGCAGAAGCCGGGGCAGCGCGGGCGATCGTTCAATCATGGTGTTCCTTTCAGGATCGGGCAGCGGCCGGCGGGAAACAGGCCTCCTTACGCTTCGCCGCACCGGCCCGTCGCGGTCTCCCGCCATCATCAGGATGGCCGCCGGATCGACCGAGGCACGACGCCGGCCCCATTGGTCACCGGACAGGTTTGGGTATCCTCGGCGCCGGCCGTCCGCGGCCATCGCACTCTCCAGCGCAAGAAGCGATGCGTCATGACCTTTCAGCATACCGCCTTCGCCGCCTATGCCCGGGACGAGGAGGCGTTTCTTCGTGGCACGGGTCGCTACGTGGATGACGTCAGCTTACCCGGCGAGGCCCACGGCGTCGTCCTCCGCTCGCCCCACGCTCATGCCCGCATCCGCGAAATCGCAACGGAACGCGCGAAAGCGGCCCCCGGTGTCTTGGCCGTGCTCACCGCCGCCGATCTCGCGGGCGAGGTGCGCCCACTTGGTTGCGTGATGCCCCTTGTTTCATGGAACGGGCGACCACGCGCCGAGGCCGACCGACCGGTGCTCGCTGGCGACAAGGTCCGCCATGTCGGGGAAGGGGTCGCCTTCGTCGTCGCCGAAACCATCGCTGCGGCCGCCGACGCAGCGGCGCTGATCGAGGTGGCATACGATCCGCTGCCCGCGGTCACCGCTCCCGATGCGGCATCCAGAGTCGCAGTCTGGGACCACGCGCCGGACAATCTCTGCTTCGACTGGCGCTTCGGCGACTCCGATGCCTGCGCGCGCCAGTTTGCCGCCGCCGCCCATGTGGCCCGCATCCGCCTCGTGCTGCCGCGCCTTGCCCCGACGCCCATCGAACCGCGCGCCGCCCTTGCGACCCATGATCCCGCCGACGGCACCTTCACCCTGCTCGCGAACACGCAGGGCGTGCATTTCGTTCGTCGCGTGCTGGCCAAGGCGTTCGGCCTGCCGCCCGAAAAGCTGCGCGTCGTCACGCCGCATGTCGGCGGCGGCTTTGGTTCCAAGATCTTCGCATACCCGGAGCAGGCGCTCGTACTGGCCGCGGCGCGCACGACGGGGCGACCGGTCCGCTGGACCTCGACGCGCGCCGAGGCGTTCCTGTCCGACACGCAAGCGCGCGACCACCGAACCGAGGCTGAACTCGCCCTGGACGCGGATGGCCGCTTCCTCGCGATCCGGGTCCAGATCGCGGCGGATCTCGGCTCAAGCCTCTCGCAATACGCACCGCTCACCGCGACCGGCGTCGGCGCGCCGGTGCAGGGGGGCGCGTATCGCTTCCAGGCCATCGAGATCGCCGTGCGCGGCGCCTTCACCAATACGACGCCGGTGGACGCCTATCGCGGCGCGGGGCGGCCAGAAGCGACCTACGTGCTGGAACGCCTGATTGACCGGGCGGCGGCGGATCTCGGGGTCGATCCCGCCGAGCTGCGCGCGCGCAATCTTCCGGACGCGCAGGAGGCCACCTTCGCCGCCGTCACGGGCCTTGAGATCGGCGGTGGCCGCTTCCTCGACAATCAGCGCCGCTGCCTCGATGCGGCCGATCGCGCCGGCTTCCCGGCCCGACGGGCCGAGAGCGCGGCGCGCGGCAGGCTGCGCGGCTTCGGCTTCGCGAATTACCTTGAATCGAATGGCGGTCTCGCCGTCGCCCAAATGATCGAGCCGGACAAGCTGCCGGTGGAGGCCGCACGGCTTTCGTTCGGCCCTGACGGCACGCTTGACATCGTCGTCGGCATCCAATCGACGGGCCAGGATCACGCCGCCCCCCTCGCGCACCACGCCGCCGCCACTTTCGGGCTGGCGCTCGCGAACGTTTCGGTGCGCGAGGGCGACAGCGCGCTGCTCGCCCGCGGCGGCGGCACCGGAGGGTCGAGATCTCTGCTCACCTCCTCCCGCTCGCTGGAGCAAGCGGTAACAGACGTGATCGAACGCGGGCGGCGCGCGCTCTCCGTCCACTGGGGCGTGCCGCCCGAAACCGTCGCGTTCGACGCCGGCGTGTTCCGCGTCGCCGGCACCAACCAGGGCATGGCCGTCGCCGAGATCGCCGCCGAAATGCCGGGCGTACTGGACGGGGAGTCGCATGGCATCCTCACGCATGGAAGTTGCGCCAACGGGTGTCACGCCTGCGAAGTGGAGATCGATCCCGAAACCGGGCAGGTCGAGATCGTCGCCTATACGGCCGTGGATGATTTCGGCACCGTGCAGAACCCCGCCGCCGTCCGGGGGCAGGTACAGGGCAGCGTTGCGCAAGGCTTGGGGGAAGCGCTCATGGAGTGCCTCGCGCGCGACCCGGACGGCGGCCAACCGCTCAGCGCCTCGCTGCTGGATTACGCGCTGCCTCGCGCCAGGGATGTCCCCTCGGTGCGCTGGACAGACAACGGTTTGCGCTCGCGCACCAACGTGTTCGGGGCCAAGGCGTGCGCAGAGGCCGGGGCGAGCGCCGCCCCTCCCGCGGCGATGAACGCGATCGCCGATGCGCTGGCTGCCTTCCCCGCGGCACGCGACCTGCAGATGCCGGCGCGGCCCCCCGATATCTGGCGCGTGATCCATGGACGCTGAGGTGCTGCCCGCGCCGGGCTGGGGCACCCGCGCGCGGCTGCTGGCCGCCGATCTGGTTGCATTCGATCCGGCGCGGCTCGGCTGGGCGCTGGCCGCGCGCACCACCATCGGGCTCGCGGTGCCGCTGCTGCTGGCGTGGCTGCTGGACTGGCCCGCGCTGGTGTGGACGGCGCTGGGCGCGTTCCTGCTCGCGATCGGCGACTGCACCGACGACGGCGACCGGTTGCAGCCGGTGCGGATCCTGGTGGCGACCGCGCTGGGCAGCCTGGCGATCATGACCGGCGTGCTCGCCGGCGGCAGCCTCGTCACGGCGGTCGCCGGCATGATGGCCTGGGGCCTTGTGACCGGCATGATGGGGGCCTACGGCAACGCCTTCGCGACGATGGCGCTGCCGGTCGCCTGGGCCTATGTCGAGCTTGGCCTGCCGCCCGAGCGCCATGCGTTGCCGCACGCGCTGCTGCTGGGCGGCGCCTTCGCGTTGGGCGGGCTGTTCCTGCTGCTGCTGACGACGGTGTTGCGGATCGGCGGCACGTTCGGCCCGGTCAGGGCGCAGACCGCCGCCTGCTACCGCGAGATCGCCCGCTACCTGGACGCCGTGCCCGCGCCCGGCGCGCCGCCGCCCGAGCCCCGCGTGCGCGGCGCCATCGCCGAGGCGCGGCGCCTTGCGGCGCAAGCGCGGCAGAGCGCGGTGGGCGCAAGCCGCGTCAACCAGCGCGCCCTGGTGCTGATCGAGATCGCCGACCGCCTGTATTCCGTCATCGGCGCGATGCGCGAGACAGGCGCGCCGCCGGTGCCCGGCTGCCGCGACGCGCTTCTGGCGATCGCGCGCGGGATCGAGGGACAGGAGGACCGCGCCACGCTGCGCCGCCTGCGCGCCGGGATCGAGGCGGCGGCGCGGGAGGAGGCGGGCGGCGCCCCGCCGGACCTGCTGCGGAGTCGGATGCTGGGCGAACTCGGCCACGCGCTCGCGCTGGCGGCGGAGGACGAGATGCCGGCGCTCGCCGCCCCTGCCGCCCCGAGGGCGGCGCGGGTTTCCGCCCTGCTCGCGCCGCTGCGCGCCAATCTCGACCGCAACTCGGCGGTGGCCCGCCACGCGCTGCGCTTCGCCGTCGTGACCTCGGCGGCGGTGATGGTGTTCTGGGTGTTCCCCAAGCCGTTCGGCTACTGGGTGCCGCTGACGGCCACCGTGGTGCTGAAACCCTATGCGGGCATGACGCTCGCGCGCGCGGTGCAGCGGGCGCTCGGCACCTCGGCGGGCATCCTGCTGGGGCTCGCGCTGATCCCGTTCCTGCCTTCGGCCGCGCCGCAATTCGTCGCGGTGCTGGCGCTGTTCTTCGCGATGGCGCTGGTGCTGCCGTTCAACTACGGCCTCGCCATCGTCTTCCTGTCGGCCGGCATCGTTCCGTTCGAGCACTTGCTGCGACCCGGCTTAGGCGCCGCCGTGGGCACCGACCGTCTTGTGGCGACGGCGATCGGCGTCGCGCTCGCGCTGGTCGGCGGACATGTGCTGTGGCCCACCTTCGAGCGGCGCGGCCTGCCCGCGCTGCTGCGTGCCACGACCGGCGCGACGGCGGACTACGCGGATGCCGTGCTGGCCGCGGCCGCAGGCGATCCGGGGGCGGGCGATCCGGCGGCGGGCGACATGCAGGCGGGAAGGCGGCGCGCGGGGCTCGCGCTGAGCAACCTTCAGGCCGGGGTGCAGAGGGCGCTGACCGAGATCGGCGGCGACGCGGGCGCGATGACGGCGATCCTGCGCGCCTCCACCGCCCTGCAGCGGATCAGCAACGCGCTGAACGCGCTGTTGCAGACCGCGCCCGCGATCGCCGCCGCGCGCCCGGCGCTCGGCCCGTTCCGCGCCGGCTTCGTGGCCGCGCTGGCGGGCGGAGGGACAGGCGGCCCATCCGTCGCCGAGTTGCGCGCCGCGATCCCGGCGGGCGATGCGGAAGACAAGGTGCTGGCCCATGCGCTGGACCGGCTGGCATCGGGGCTGGAGATGCTGGGAGACGCCGGCGCGGCGATGCCCGCACCGTAGAGCGCGGCGGCGCGTGGCTCGCCCGCGCGCTTGCTTTGTATACATTACAGGCGGCACGATCCGACCCGCCCGTTCGCCGCCGGAGGCTTCCATGACCGACACCGCCACCCTGCTTGCCCGGCGCAACCGCGCGCTCGGCGCCGGCGCGCCCCTGTTCTACGAACACCCGCTGCACATCGTTCGCGGCGAGGGCGTGATGCTCTACGACGCCGACGGGCGCGCCTATGTGGACATGTACAACAACGTCCCCTGCGTCGGTCACGCCAACCCGCGCGTGACCGAGGCGATGGCGCGCCAGCAGGGCACGCTGAACGTCCATTCCCGCTACCTGCACGAAGCGGTCGTCGAGTTCTGCGAGCGCCTGGCCGCGCTGCACGGGCCGGAGATCGAAAGCGTCATCCTGAGTTGCAGCGGCACCGAGGCGAACGAGATCGCGCTGCGGATGGCCCGCTTCGCCACCGGCAAGCGCGGCATTATCTGCACGAACGCGACCTATCACGGAAACAGCGAGCTGGTGGGCTCGCTGACGCGGATCAACACCAAGCCGGCGGTGGAGCAATCGCCCTCGGTCCGCGCCATTCCCTTCCCGGAAACCTATCGCCCGATCGCGGCGGGGCTGGACGAGGCCGCTTTGTGCGAGGCCTATCTGGCGAAACTCGCCGCCGCCATCGAAGACCTTCAGGCGTCGGGCGAGGGCGTGGCCGCGATGATCGTGTGCTCCATCCTGGCGAACGAAGGGCTGCCCAACATCCCCGGCGACTTCATGGCGCGCGCCGCCGCGATGGTGCGCGAGGCGGGCGGGCTGGTGATCGCCGACGAGGTGCAGGCGGGATACGCGCGCACCGGCCAGTGGTGGGGCTACCAGGTCACGGGCTTCACGCCCGACATCGTCGTGACCGGCAAGCCGATGGGCAACGGGCTGCCGCTGGCCGCCACCGCCGCGAGCCGCGCGCTGGTGGAGAATTTCCGCGCCCGGACGCGCTACTTCAACACCTTCGCCTCCTCGCCGTTGCAGGCGGCGGTGGGGATGGCGGTGCTGGACGAGATCGAGCAGCGCGAACTGCGCGGCAATGTCGCGACCGTGGGCGCGGCGCTGAAGGCGGCGCTGGCGCAGCGCAAGGGCGCATCGGACGCGATCGGCGACGTGCGCGGCCAAGGCCTGTTCATCGGCGTGGAACTGGTGAACCCGAAGGACGGGTCACCCGACATGGAGCTGGCCAAGCGCGTCATCAACCGGCTGAAGGACAAGGGCTTCCTGACCAGCAATGCCGGCGCCTTCGCCAACGTGGTGAAGATCCGCCCGCCGCTGCCGTTCTCGCAGGCGAACGCCACCGACTTCCTTGGCGCATGGGACGAGACGATCGCCGAGCTTGCCGCGTGAACGACGCCGCCGCGCCGGCAGCTTCCTCCCACCCGCACGACTACGAGCCTGCCGCACGCGACGCGCTCGCGCAGTTCGGCGTCGAGCCAGCCGACATCGCCTTCGTGCGGATGAGCGAGAACGTCACCTTCCGCGTCACCGACGCGCGCGACGGCGGGCTTCTGACGCTGCGCCTGCACCGGCCCTGGTACCACAGCATCGCGGAGCTTCACTCGGAACACGTGTGGACGCGCGCGCTGGTCGCAGCCGGGATCGCGGTGCCCGAGCCGCTGGCGACGCTTGCCGGTGAAAGTTTTGCCCGCGTGGAGGTCGCCGCGACCGGCGAGCACCGCTGGGCCGGTCTGGCCCGCTGGGTGGACGGCGAACTGCTGTCCGCCGTGGTCGAGCGCGAGCCGGATACCGCCGCGAATGCCCGCCGCTTTGCCGATATCGGCGCGATCATGGCGGCAATGCACGACCAGGCCAGCGGCTGGACTCCGCCGCCGGACTTCGAACGCATCTCGCTCGACGAGGACGGGCTGATGGGGGAGGAGCCGCGCTGGGGCCAGTTCTGGAAGCACTCCATCCTCTCGCCCGCCGAGGGCGCGACGCTGCTGGCGGCGCGCGACACGCTGCGCGCCGCGCTGGCGCGCTACGGCAAGTCCGCGCGCAACTACAGCCTGATCCACGCCGACCTGCATCCGGGCAACGTGCTCGTCACCAACGCGGGGGCGGCGGTGATCGATTTCGACGATGCCGGGTACGGTTGGCATCTGTACGACATCGCGGTCGCCCTCGTCGCCTATCAGGACCATCCTGGCTTCGCCGTCTTCCGCGATGCCTGCGTCGCCGGCTACCGGTCGGTGCGTCCCCTGCCGGACGCCGATCTTGCTTTGTTGCCGATGTTCCTGCTGATCCGCGACATGGCGCAGCTCGGCTGGTTCCACCAGCGGCCCGAGCTTCCGCGCGAGGCTGCGATCCGCCGCCACCGGGAACGCATTCTGGAGCGGATGCCGCTCGGCAGGCTGCCGGTCTAGACGCAACGAAAGGACTTGGCCGGAAGGGACTTGCCGGAAGGTGTTTGGCCAGGCGGAAGCGATTGACACGGCCCTCCCGCTTGCTTGCATCATGGGCCAACACGCGCCGCCCCAAAAGAATGGCGCAGAAACGGAAGCTTCGCCCGGAAGCGTCCATGCAACAGGGATGTCGGATATGCTGAACAGACGCACTCTTCTCGCATCGGCCGCCGCGGCGCCGCTGGCATCCTTGATTCCCGCCGCGCTGGCGGCGACCCCGAAGGACACCGTCGTCTTCGCTCTTGCGATCGACGACGTGATCACCTGCGATCCGGGCGAGGCGTACGAGATCTCGGCGCAGATCTTCCTCTCCAGCGTCTACGACCGTCTCATGCGGTACGAAGCCGAGGACATGACCAAGCTGGTCGGCGGCGTCGCCGAAAGCTGGACCATCTCGCCCGATTCCAAGACCTTCACCTTCAAGATGCGGCCGAACCAGAAGTTCGAGAGCGGCGCGACGGTCACGGCCGACGACATGGCGTTCTCGCTGCAGCGCGTCGTCATCATGAACAAGACGCCCGCCTTCC
>JAFEFJ010000072.1 GCA_018240635.1 Pseudomonadota bacterium
GGGGATGCTGCGCCGCCTGCCGCTCACCCTCGGGCGGCTCGGCCTCGACCTGATCCCGGTGATCGGCTTCCTGCTGGTCACGCATCTGATGCTCGGCACGGCGGTGGGCGGGCAACTCGGCACGCGGCTCGTGCTGATCGCGCTCGCCGGGGCCTACGCGCTGTGCGCGGCCGTGCTGGCGGTGGTGCGCACGCTGTTCGCGCCCTCGGCGCGCGGCTTGCGGCTGTTCAGCGTGTCGGACGAGTTCGCCGAATACGTGGTGCGCTGGACGCGCCGGATCGCGATCGTGACCGTGTTCGGCTATGCGCTTGGGGAGGCGGGGCTGCTGCTCGGCCTCTCGCCGGTGGCGCACGAAGGGCTGATGAAGGGCGTCGGCCTGATCGACCATGTGCTGGTCGCCATCATCATCGTGCAGTCGCGCCGCGTGGTGCGCGACTGGATCATGCCGGCCCCCGGCCGGACCGGCGTGCTGGTCCAGATGCGCCAGCGGCTGGCGCTCTACTGGCATTGGATCGCGCTGTTCTATGTGGCCGCGCTGTGGCTGGTCTGGGCGATCGAGATCCCGGACGGATTCACCGCCATCCTGCGCATCTTCGCGCTGTCGATGACCGTCCTGATGGTCGCCCGCATCGTCGTGATCGTGCTGCACGGCTCGCTCGACCGGCTGGTGACGCCGCGCGAGGAGACGCTCGCGAAATACCCCGACCTGGAGGGGCGGCTCAGGCTGTGGCGGCCGATCCTGCACGCGATGGTCGATGTCGTGATCTACGCGCTGGTGCTGATCGAGCTGCTGGAGGTGTGGGGCTTCGGCGCGGTGCGCTGGCTGTTCGGCACCGACCTGGGCTGGCATCTGGTCAGCGCCTTCTCCACCCTGCTGCTGACCATCGCGATCGCGATGCTGGTGTGGGAAGCGGCGAACCACGCGATCGAGCGGCATCTGGCGCGGCTGACCCGTTCGCAGCAGCTCGCCCGTTCGGCGCGGCTGCGCACCCTGCTGCCGATGCTGCGGACCGTGCTGCTGGTGAGCATCCTGGTCGTGGTCGCGCTGCTGGTGCTGAGCGAGATCGGCCTGAACGTCGCGCCGCTGATCGCCGGCGCCTCGGTGCTCGGCATCGCCATCGGCTTCGGCTCGCAGAAGCTGGTGCAGGACGTCATCACCGGCCTGTTCCTGCTGCTGGAGAACACCGTGCAGGTGGGCGACGTGGTGAGCCTGGGCGGGCTTTCGGGCGTGGTCGAGGATCTGTCGGTGCGCACCATCCGCCTGCGCAGCGAGGACGGATCGGTGCACGTGATCCCGTTCAGCGCGGTGACGACGGTGACGAACATGACCCGCGACTTCGGCCACGCGGTCATCGAGGTCGGCGTCGCCTACAAGGAGAACTACGACCGCGTGGTGCAGGTGATGCGCGACATCGTCGCGCAGATGCGCAACGAGCCGCGCTGGGAGGACGAGATCCGCGACGACCTGGAGGTGCTGGGGCTGAACGCCTTCGCCGACTCCTCGGTGATGATCAAGGCGCGGATCAAGTGCGGCCCGTTCGGCCGCTGGTCGCTGCTGCGGGAGTTCAACCGCCGCCTGAAGGAACGCTTCGACGCCGAGGGCATCGAGATCCCGTTCCCGCACCAGCAGCTCGTGCTGACCGATCCGATCACGCTGGCTTCGCGTCCCGCGACGCGCGGCGGCGATGCGCCGGACCGGCCGATCGCGGCCCAGTAGGCGCCGCCTCGTCTTATCTTCGAACCCCGGCCATGCGGTTTGTCGAGGTGGGCAGCACCCCGCCGAGGGTCTATGTGTTTTGTTTCCGAGCACACGGCCGGACGCGAGGCAATGAGCGACACGCTGGACATGGCGGGACTGGCGGACGAGGTGCGGGCGGACGGCTACGCCTTCGTGCCGGCCCGCCAGATGCGCGAGCTTCTGGACGAGCATGGCAGGCTGTCCGACTGGGACGCGTTCGCCGCGAGCTGGGACGATCTGGGGCTGGATACGTACATGGCCGATGGCGGGCGCTACCGGAAGCGCCGCCACGCCGCCTTTGCGGCCGGCCCGGACGGCATCCGCCGCAAGCCGCATCAGGCGCATTACCAGAGCCGCGACTACAACCCGTTGAACGGCGGCGTCGCCCGCTGGTTCGAGCCGGTGCGGGACGCGGTCGCCGACGGGCCGACGATGCAGGCGGTGCTCGCCACCTGCCGCGACCTTTTCGACCGGCTGAGCGGCCCTGGCCGCTGGCACGTGGAGCTGCACCAGTTCCGCATCGAGGCGCGGCGCGACGAAGTGGGACGCCCGACGCCCGAGGGGATGCACCAGGACGGCGTCGATCACGTGCTGGTGCTGCTGGTCGGCCGGCGCAATGTGCGCCAGGGCATCACCACGACGCATGACCTGACCGGACGCCAGCTCGGCAGCTTCACCCTGACCGAGCCCTGCGACGCCGCGCTGGTGGACGACCATCGCGTGATGCACGGCGTCACGCCGATCGAGCCCGTCGATCCGTCTCAGCCCGGGCATCGCGACGTGCTGGTGGTCACGTTCCGGCGCGACGCCGCCTGAGCCTGTCGTGCCGGTTCCCGCGCCGTGCTGAAGCGCCTCACGCGCCACCCCGCCGCGCAGGCCGCCGGCGCCTGGCTGCTCGGCCAGTATCTCCGCTTCGCGCTGGGCACCACGCGCTGGACGCTCGATGGCGCCGAGCACATTGCCGCGCAGATCGACGGTGCGCCGGTCGTGGTAGCCTTCTGGCACGAGCGCCTGCCGCTGATGCCGGCCCTATGGCTGCATGTGCGCCGTATGCGCGCCGAGCGGCTCGCGGGCCAGCGAGCGCATGTGCTGGTCAGCCTGCACCGCGACGGGCGGTTCATCGGCGCGATCATGCGGCATTTCCACATCGAGGTGGTGCTTGGCTCGTCCTCGCGCGGCGGGGCCGCCGCGCTGCGCGGGCTGCTCGCGCTGCTGAGCGCGGGTGACTTCGTCGCGATCACGCCCGACGGGCCGCGCGGGCCGCGCCGCACGGCCGCGCCCGGCGTGGCGCAGCTTGCCGCGCTGTCGGGGGTGGCGGTGCTGCCCTGCGCCGCGCAGACCAGCCGCAAATGGGTGCTGAAGACGTGGGACCGCATGGTGCTGCCGCGCCCCTTCGCGCGCGGCGTCGTGGTGTGTCTGCCACTGATCGAGGTGCCGCGCGCCGGCTGGCAGGACTCGCTGCCGGCCATCGAGGCCGCGCTGATCGCCGCCGCCGACCGGGCGGACGCGCTGTGCCCGTCCTAGTCTCGGCGGCCGGAGACTGAGACGTGCCGAGCGCGCTGGCCGCCCTGTGGCATGGCGCCGCCGCTGCCGCCGCTCCGGCGCTGCGGGGCTGGCTGGTCCTGCGGGCACGGCGCGGCAAGGAAATCCCCGCCCGCCTTCCCGAGCGGCGCGGGATCGACCGCACCCCCCGCCCGCCGGGGCGGCTGATCTGGATGCACGCGGCGAGCGTGGGGGAGTCGGTCAGCATCCTGCCCGTGCTGGACGCGCTGCGTGCCCGCGACCCCGCGTTGCACCTGCTGGTGACGACCGGCACCGTCACCTCGGCCACGCTGCTGGGCGGGCGCTTCGCCGCGATTGAGCGGTCAGCGGCCGGGCGGACGCTGCACCGCTTCGTGCCGCTGGACGTGCCTGCCTGGGGGCGCCGGTTCCTGGACCACTGGCGGCCTGACGCGGTGGTGTTCGTGGAAAGCGAGCTGTGGCCCAACCTGCTGGCCGAATGCCGGCGGCGGCGCATTCCGCTCGCGTTGATCAACGCGCGGCTGTCGGCCCGCAGCCACGCGCGCTGGCAGCGCGTGCCGGGCTTCGCCCGCCATCTCCTGGACGGCTTCGCCCTGGTGCAGCCGCGCGGCGCGGCGGACGGGGACCGGCTCGCCGGCCTGGGCGCGGCGGGCGTGACTGCGCCGGGCGACTTGAAATTTGCCGCCCCGCCCCTCCCCGCCGACGCGGCGCCTCTCGCGGCGCTGCGCGCGGCGCTGGCCGGCCGGCCTGTCTGGCTCGCAGCCAGCACGCATCCGGGCGAGGAGGCGCTGATCTTCGGCGTGCACCGCCGGCTGGCGGAGCGGCTTCCGGGTCTGCTGACCATCATCGCGCCGCGCCACCCCGAGCGCGGCGAGCGGATCGCCGTTGAGGCCGAGGCAGCCGGGGTTCGCGCGTCTCGCCGTTCTCTGGGCGGCATGCCGCCCGAGGCAGGCGCGTGGATTGTTGATACCATGGGCGAAATGGGTTTGTGGTTCCGCCTCTCCCCGGTCGTGTTCATGGGCAAGAGCCTGCTCCCTCCCGGGGGCGGGCAGAACCCGCTGGAGCCTGCGCGGCTCGGTTGCGCGGTGGCGATGGGACCGCATGCCGGCAACTTTGCCGACCAGGTGGCGGCGCTGGAGGGCGCGGGGGCGCTGGCAAGGCCCGCCGATGCCGGGGAACTCGCCGGCTGGGTCGATGCGATGCTGTGCGATCCGGCGGCGCGGGAGGCGGCGGGGCGTGCGGCCGCGGCCGTCGCGTCGAAGGACGCGGACCTGCCGGACCGCACCGCCGCCGCGCTGCTCGCGCTGCTGCCGCCGGCCGGGCGCGGCTGAGCCGGTGCCGCAGCCTCCTTTCTGGCGGCGGGACGGCGGCCGGCTCGCGCCCACGCTGCTGGCGCCGTTCACGCCGCTGACCGCGTGGCTGACCGCCCGCCGCGTGGCGCGGCAGGGCTGGGCCGCGCCGGTTCCCGTGGTGTGCTGCGGCAACGCGACGGTCGGCGGATCGGGCAAGACGACGCTGGTGCTGGACCTGCTGCCACGACTGGCCGCGCGGGGCTTCGCGCCGCACGCGCTGCTGCGCGGCTATGGCGGCTCGGCGAAGGGCGTGCGGCGGGTCTCGCCCGGCGACGACGCGGCCGAGACGGGCGACGAGGCGCTGCTGCTCGCCGCCGCCGCGCCCACCTGGACCGCCGCCGACCGCGCCGCCGGCGCGCGCGCCGCCATCGCCGCGGGCGCACGGTCGGTGGTGATGGACGACGGGCTGCAGAACCCGACGCTGCGCAAGAACCTGGCGCTGATGGTGATCGACGGCGGCTTCGGCTTCGGCAACGGGCGGCTGCTGCCGGCCGGCCCCTTGCGCGAAAGCGTGGCCGCCTGCGCGGCGCGCTGCGACGCCGCCGTGTTGATCGGCGCCGACGCGACGGGCGCGCTGGCCGCGCTGCCGCCCGACCTGCCGGTGCTGCATGCCGCGCTGGAACCCGGCCCCGCCACGCGCGCCTTGGCCGGGCGGCGGGTTCTGGCCTTCGCGGGCATCGGCCGGCCCGGCAAGTTCTTCGCCACGCTGCGCGAAGCAGGCGTGCAGGTGGCAGGCGCGCTGTCCTTCCCCGACCATCACCGCTACGGCCGGAGCACGCTCGCCTACGTGCTCGCCCATGCCGGACAGCTCGACGCCCTGCCGGTAACCACCGCGAAGGACGCGGTGCGCCTGCCGCCCGACCTGCGCGGCAAGTTCGCGGTGGCCGATGTGGCGCTGCGCTGGGAGCGGGAGGAGGACATTGCCAGCCTGCTCGACGCGCTGGCGGCGGCCGCGGCCGCGTAACGCTTGCTTCGCCGGTCTCGGCTCGGCCATTTTGCGATGCAACAATTTTCCGTTAGGGCCTCGGGCCTATCGTTTGCTAGGCCGGACTCCCGCCGCCTTCCTTCCTGCCGTCATCCCGGGACGCCACGCCGATGAGTGAAACGAACATGTCTCAGGCCGTGCAGAAGACCGGCGCGATCCAGCGGCTGGCCCTGCCCGCGCAGGACGAGGACGTGGCCGCGCTGCGCCGCGCCCTGATCGCCAAGCTCACCTACGCGGTCGGCAAGGATCCGCTGGTCGCGCGCGAGCACGACTGGTTCGTCGCCGCGGCGCTGACCGTGCGGGACCGCTCGGTGGACCGCTGGATGACCTCCACCCGCGCCACCTACACCGAGAAGCGCAAGCGCGTTTACTACCTGTCGCTGGAGTTCCTGATCGGGCGGATGCTGTTCGATTCGCTCAACAATCTTCAGCTTCTGGAGCCGATGCGCGCGGCGCTTGCCGAACTCGGGGTCGATCTCGACCGCCTGCGCGAGATTGAGCCCGACGCGGCGCTGGGCAACGGCGGCCTCGGGCGGCTTGCGGCCTGCTTCATGGACAGCATGGCCACGCTCGGCGTCGCCGCCTACGGCTACGGCATCCGCTACCACCACGGACTGTTCCGCCAGGTCATCAAGGACGGCTGGCAGCATGAATACCCGGAAAGCTGGCTTGCCAACGGCAATCCGTGGGAGTTCGAGCGGCCGGACGTGAGCTACATGATCGGCTTCGGCGGCACCGTGCGGCAGGAGGAAATGGCCGACGGCACCACCCGCCATGTGTGGGAACCGGCCGAGACGGTGGAGGCCATCGCCTACGACATGCCGATGGTGGGCTGGCGCGGCAAGCACGTGAACACGTTGCGCCTTTGGTCGGCGCGCGCGCCCGATCCGCTGCGGCTCGATGCGTTCAACCGGGGCGACCATATCGGCGCGCTCGCCGCGCGGGCGCGGGCGAACGCAATTTCGCAGGTGTTGTATCCGAGCGAGGACACTCCCGCCGGCCAGGAATTGCGGCTGCGGCAGGAGTATTTCTTCTCCGCCGCCTCGCTGCACGATCTGCTGCACAGGCACCTTTACCAGCACGGCGATCTGCGCTCGCTGCCCGAGCACAACTCGATCCAGTTGAATGACACGCATCCGGCCATCGCGATCGCGGAGCTGATGCGCATCCTGATCGACGACAACGGCTTCGACTGGGACGAAGCCTGGAAGACCACCGTCGGCACCTTCTCCTACACCAACCACACGCTGATGCCGGAAGCGCTGGAGAAGTGGCCTGTGCACCTGATGGAGCGGCTGCTGCCGCGCCACATGCAGATCATCTACCTGATCAACCTGCTGCACCTGGATGGCTTGCGCGCCGCCGGGAAGGACGATCCGGCGCTGCTCGCTTCCGTCTCGCTGATCGACGAGGACAATGGCCGCCGCGTGGCGATGGGCCAGCTTGCCTTCCTCGGCTCGCACCGGGTGAACGGCGTTTCCGCGCTGCACACCGACCTGATGCGGGTGACGGTGTTCCGCAACATGCATTCGCTGTATCCGGACCGCATCACCAACGTCACCAACGGCATCACCTTCCGCCGCTGGCTGAACGACGCCAATCCGGCGCTGACACAGCTTCTGGCCGACACAATCGGGCCGCATGTACTCGACGATCCGGATGCGCTGAGCGGCATCGCCGCCTTCGCCGACGATGCCGCCGTGCAGGAGCGCTTCGCGGCGTTGCGGCGCGAGAACAAGGTGCGCCTGTCGAACCGGATCATGGAGACGATGCATATCCGGCTCGACCCCGACGCCATCTTCGACGTGCAGATCAAGCGGATCCACGAATACAAGCGCCAGCTTCTCAACATCCTTGAGACGGTGGCGCTGTACGAAAGCATGCGCGCCGAGCCGACGAAGACCTGGGCGCCGCGCGTGAAGGTGTTCGCCGGCAAGGCGGCGGCGAGCTACCATCGCGCCAAGCTGATCATCAAGCTGATCAACGACGTCGCGCGGGTGATCAACAACGACCCCACCATGCGCGGCATGCTGAAGGTGGTGTTCATGCCCGACTACAACGTGAGCCGCGCGGAGATGATCATTCCCGCCGCCGACGTGTCCGAGCAGATATCCACCGCCGGCATGGAAGCCTCGGGCACCGGCAACATGAAGATGGCGCTGAACGGCGCGCTGACCATCGGCACGCTCGACGGCGCGAACATCGAGATCAAGGAGCGCGTCGGCGACGATCACATCGAGATCTTCGGTCTGACCGCCGCCGAGGCCGAGGCGCGGCGGGCGGACGGCATCGACGCCCGCGACACCATCGCCAAGTCGCCGCTGCTGAAGCATGCGCTGGAAGCGATCGCGTCCGGACTGTTCTCCCACGCCGATCCCGACCGCTTCAAGGATCTGGTGAACGTGCTGAGGCATCACGACCACTTCCTTGTCACCGCCGATTTCGATTCCTACGCCGCCGCGCAGCGCCGCGTCGCCGCGCGCTGGGGCGACAAGAAGGCGTGGTGGAAGTCCGCCGTCCTGAACACGGCGGGGATGGCGTGGTTCTCCTCGGACCGTTCGATCCGCGACTACTGCGATCGCGTCTGGGACGTGAAGCTGCCGCCAGCCATGCGCTGATTGCGCGGCACGCGATGCGTCCCCGATGATCGGCGGATGAAGGATCGTACAATGCCGGGCGGCGCGCCCGAGCCGCTTGGCGTCACCCTCGTGCGCGGCGGGGTGAATGTCGCGGTCTTCTCCGCCCACGCCACCGCTATCGAATTCTGCCTGTTCGACGGTGCGGCCGAGGTGCGCCGCGTGAGGCTGCGCGGCCGCACGGGCGACGTGTTTCATGACTTCGTGCCGGACGTGCCGGTGGGCGCCCGCTATGGCCTGCGCGCGCACGGCCCCTTCGCTCCTCGGGAGGGCCATCGCTTCAATCCCGCGAAGCTGCTTGTCGATCCCCATGCGCGCGCACTCGATGGCGCATTGCGCCTGAATCCGTCGATGTTCGCCTATCGCGCGGACGCGCCGGAGGATGCGCTGTCTTTCGACGGCGCGGACAGCGCGCCCTTTGTCGCCAAGGCCATTGTGACCGCGCCGGGCGACCCGCCGCCGCCGACCGCCTACGCCGTGCCGTGGCCGGAGACCGTGCTGTACGAGCTGCATGTGCGCGGCTTCACGATGCGCCATGCCGCCATCCCCGCGCCGCTGCGCGGCACCTTCGCGGGCCTCGCGCAGCCCGCTTCGATCGAGCATCTGGTGCGGCTCGGCGTGACCTCGGTCGAGATCATGCCGGCGGCGGCATGGATCGAGGAACGCCATCTCGCGGCCCTCGGGCTGACGAACTACTGGGGCTACAATCCGATCGCCATGATGGCGCCCGATCCGCGGCTCGCGCCCGGCGGCTTCGCCGAAATCCGCGACACCGTCGCGGCGCTCGCCGGGGCGGGGATCGAGACGATCCTGGACGTGGTGCTGAATCACAGCGGCGAGGGCGACGCGCTCGGCCCCACGGTCTCGCTGCGCGGGCTCGACAACGCGACCTACTACCGGCTGCAGCGCGATGCGCCCGCGCGCTACGTGGACGATGCGGGCTGCGGCAACGTCCTCGCGCTGGACCGTCCCGCTCCGCTGCGCCTCGCGATGGACGCGCTGCGTGTGTGGGCGGCGGAGACCGGGCTGCACGGCTTCCGTTTCGATCTCGCGACCACGCTGGGCCGGCGCGAGGACGGGTTCGATCCCGCCGCGCCGCTGCTGTCGGCCATCGCGCAGGACCCGGCGCTGCGCGGCCTGAAGCTGATCGCCGAGCCCTGGGATATCGGCCCGGGCGGCTATCGCGTCGGCGCCTTCCCCGCGCAATGGGGCGAATGGAACGACCGCTTCCGCGACGGCGTGCGGCGCTTCTGGCGCGGCGACGGGGGGATGCTGGGCGAACTCGCCACGCGGCTTGCAGGATCGTCGGACCTGTTCGGCGCGCGCCGCGTCGTCTCGCGGTCGGTCAACTTCGTCGTCGCGCATGACGGCTTCACGCTGGCCGACCTGGTTTCGTACGAGACCAAGAAGAACCTGGCGAACGGCGAGGGCAACCGAGACGGCACCGACGCCAACCATTCGTGGAACAACGGCGCGGAGGGGCCGGCGGACGATCCCGCCATCGCCGCCGCGCGGGGCGCGGACCAGCGCGCGCTGCTGGCGACCCTGCTGCTGGCGCGCGGCACCCCGATGCTGGCGATGGGCAGCGAGTTCGGCCAGTCGCAGGGCGGCAACAACAACGCCTATGCCCAGGACAACGAGACCGCGTGGCTCGACTGGGCGAAGGCCGATGCCGGGCTGATGGCCTGGGCCGCGCGGTTGACCGCGCTGCGCCGCGCGCAGCCGCTGCTGCGCGGCGACCGTTTCCTGACCGGCGCGCCCGCCGCCCCCGGCCTGCCGCCCGACGTCGTCTGGCTCGACGCCGCGGGTGCGCCGCTGACGCCGGAGGGCTGGCAGGCGCCGGACTCGGCAACGCTCACGATGGTGCTGGCCGGCGACGCGGTGGGCGAACGCGTCGCGGTGGCGCTGAACCGGGGCCGCGCCGCCGTCACGCTCGCGCTGCCCGATCCGGGGCCAGGCTGCGTCTGGCGGATCGCCGCCGACAGCGCCGCGCCCGAGGCGGCGGAGCGCGACCTGCCCGACGCGGCAATTCCGGCCGCGCCGCGCAGCGTCGTGGTGGCCGTGCTCGCCTCCAGTCCCGGGGCCGGGCGATCGGCGGCGGACCCCGCGCTGGTGCGCCGCCTCGCCCGCGCCGCCGGGATCGCGCCCGACTGGTGGGACGTGGAGGGCAAGCGCACGGAGGTGACCGAGGAGACGATGCGCGCCCTGCTCGCCGCCATGCGGCTGCCGGCGGGCAGCGCGGGGGAGGCGCGCGACTCGCTCCGCCTGCTGAGCGAGACAAGCGAGCGCCGCGCCCTGCCGGAGACCGCGCTGGCGCGCGAGGGCGGGCAGGCGACGCTCGCGCTGCCGCTCGAATTCGGTATGGGCCCGTCGCCGCTGTGGCTGACGGTCGAGCGCGAGGATGGCGAGACGGAGCGCCTGCGGCTCGATGCCGATGCGGGGGCGGTGGAAACCACCGACGGGATCGACGGTTCGCCCGCGCGGCGCTGGATCGTGACGCTGCCGCCGCTGCCGCCCGGCCGCCACCGCATCCGCCGCGACGACGCGCCGGACGCGCCCTGCCATCTCGCCGTCGCGCCGCCGCGCTGCTACCTGCCGCCCGCCATCGCGGAAGGCAGGCGGCTGTTCGGCATCTCGGCCCAGCTCTATGCGCTCCGTCGCGCGGGCGATGGCGGGATCGGCGACTTCACGGCGCTGCGGCTGCTGTGCCAGGCGTCGGCCCGCACCGGCGCCGGCGCGGTGGGCGTCAATCCGCTGCACATGTTGTTCCCGCAGAACCGGGAGCGCGCCAGCCCCTATCACCCGTCCGACCGGCGCTTCCTCGATCCGCTCTACATCGACGTGCCGGGCATCGCGGCACCGGCGCGGGACGTGGTGGCCTATCCCGAGGTCTGGGCGGCCAAGAGCGCCGCGCTGGAAGCCCGCTTCGCCGCGCTGTCCGGCCGCGAGGCCGCGGCGCTCGATGCCTTCGTGGTGGCGCAGGGCGCGCCGCTCCGCCGCTTTGCCGCCTTCCAGGCGATCGCCGAAGCCCGGCCCCGCACGGCGTGGCAGGACTGGCCGGCGGAGCTGCGCGCGCCCGACGGCCCCGGCGTCGCGGGCTTCGCCGCCGCCCATGCCAGGCGGCTGCGGTTCCACTGCTACCTGCAATTCCTCGCAGACGCGCAGCTTGCCGAGGCGGCTGCCGCGGGACAGGCGGCGGGCCTCGGGCTTGGCCTGTATCGCGACCTCGCGGTTGGCGCGGCGGCCGACGGGGCGGAGGCCTGGGCGGACTGGGAGGATCTGGGCTCGGGCGCCTGGGTCGGCGCGCCGCCCGATCCGCTGGCGCCGCAGGGACAGAACTGGCACCTGCCGCCGCCGATCCCGCACCGGCGCGGCCGCGACGGCTTCGCCGCCTTCGCGAGCCTGCTTTCCGCCAACATGCGCCACGCGGGCGTGCTGCGGATCGACCACGTGATGGGGCTCACGCGGCTGTTCTGGATCCCCGAAGGCGGCAGCGGCGCGGACGGCGCCTATGTCGCCTATCCGTTCGAGGCGCTGATGGCGCAGGTGGCGCTGGAGAGCGTGCGCGCCCGCTGCATGGTGATCGGCGAGGACCTGGGCACGGTGCCGCCCGGCCTGCGCGAGCGGCTGACCGACGCCGCCATGCTGGGCTACCGCGTGCTGCTGCTGGAGCGCGACGGGCCGGCCTTCCGCCCATCTTCCGCCTATCCGGCGCGCGCGATGGCCTGCGTCAGCACGCACGACCTGCCGCCGATCGCCGGCTGGTGGGAGGGCGCGGACATCGCCGAGCGGTCGGCGCTCGGGCTGGTGCCGCCGGGCGAAGACCCGATGGCCACCCGCGCGACGGACCGCGCCGAACTGTCGCGCGCCCTGGCGGAGGAGGGCGTGCTGGCCGAGGGCGCCGCCGAACCGTCGGTGACAGAGGCGGTGGTGGCCGCGCATCGCTTCGTCGCCCGCAGCCCTTCCGACCTGATGCTGGTGCAGGCCGACGATCTGGCCGGCGCGCGGGTCGGCGTGAACCTGCCGGGCACCGACACCGAGCGCCCGAACTGGCGCAACCGGCTCCCGGTGCCGGTGGAAGACTTGCTGGACGGCGAACCGGCGACGGCGATCCTCGCCGCCGTCAGGGCGGAGCGTGGCGGCGGGTAGCCGCTACGCCCGGGCCGCGGCGATGGCAGCGTTCATCGCGCGTACGCCCGCCGCCGCGCCGTCCGCGTGGTTCCAGACCGCCGACACCACCGCCAGGAAATCGGCGCCCGCGCGCACCAGATCGCCGCAATTCTCCGGCCCGATGCCGCCGATGGCGCAGCACGGCAGCTCCATCAGCGACGACCACCAGGACAGGATCCCGGGATCGGCAAGGTTGGTGACCTCCTTCGTGCTGCTCGGGAAGAAGGCGCCGAAGGCGACGTAGTCCGCGCCGTCCTCGCCCGCCTGCATCGCGAGGTCGCGGCTCGCGTGGCAGGTCACGCCCAGCGTCAGGTCCCCGATCATCGCGCGGGCCTCGCGCGCCGGGGTGTCGGTCTGCCCGACATGCACGCCGTCGCAGCCGGTGGCGCGCACCAGGTCCGCCCGGTCGTTCAGCAGGAACGCCACGCCGCGCGACTGCGCGACCGGGCGCAGCGCGTCGATGGCGGCGCGCCAGTCGGCGTCGGGCGCGTCCTTCAGGCGAAGCTGCACCGCGGCCACATCCCCCGCATCCAGCGCGGCGGCGAGCGTGTCGGCGAACACCGTGGGATCGAACGCGGGCGGCGTGATCAGATAGAGTCGGCAGGTGTCGGTATCCATCGGGGCATTCACCCCCACCCCGGCCCTCCCCACAAGGGGGAGGGAGCAGAAGATGTGCCCCTCCCCCGCCGGGGAGGGCTATCGCATTGGCGAGAGAGCGACAAAAACTGTCGTGGCCGGGCTTGGCCCGGCCATCCACGCGGTCGTGCGGCCGCCTGGCGGGGACGTTGATGCACTGACGCCGGTCTTCCCGCTGGCGCGCTATCCGGAAGCGGGTTTTCCGCCCAAGGGAACGGCGGCGCCTCGGCACGTGGATGGCCGGGGCAAAGCCCGGCCACGACAATGACGTAATGGATCAAGCCAAATGCGATCCCCATCACTCGTTGGGAGGGACAAGGACGGGCACCTACCGGATCACCGCCTCGAACGGCGGCAGCAGGTCGGGGGCCTCGAACTCGATCACCCACAGATCGGGGTCGGTGCGCAACTGGCGGGCCACGTATTCGTCGGCCTTCGCCTGATCGACCGGGTCGGGGCCGGTGGCGCGCAGCCAGGCCAGCGCGCCGTCGGCGGTGCGCATCTGCGACAGCACGCTGAAACCGCGCTGCCCGCGCAGCACCACCAGCACGCCGCCCGCGTCGGCGTCGCCCTTGTGCAGCACCGCGCCGAACCGGCCGTCCTGGTTGCCGAGGCGCAGCGCCATCCGCACCCACATCCCGGCCTTGACCCGCGGTTCGGCCATCAGGCCGACGCCAGGGAGCCGCCGTCGATCGGCAGCGCGAGGCCCGTCAGGCTGCCGCTGCCCGGACGCAGCAGGAACGCGACGAGGTCGGCAACCTCCTCCGGCATGACGATCCGCCCGGTCGGCATCCCGGCGGCCGCGGCCGCGCGGTCGATGCCCAGAGCCGCGAACCGGCCCGCCGCCATCTCCGTATCGACCCAGCCGGGGCAGACCGCGTTCACCGTGATGCCGCGCGCCGCCACCGCCATCGCGAGCGCCCTCGTCAGCCCGATCACGCCATGCTTGGCCGCGACATAGGCGATCTGGTCCGGCACGCCGCGCAGCCCGAGCACCGAGGCGATGGTGACGATCCGCCCGGTGCCGTCCGGCAGCAGCGCCAGCGCGGCCTTGGCGCAGTAGTAGGCGCCGTGCAAATTCGTCGCGACGATGGCGTGCCACGCCGCATGGTTGTCCGGATCGAGCCCGTCGTCGCCCGCGACGCCCGCGTTGTTGACCAGCGCATCCAGCCGGCCGAAACGCTCGCGCAGCGCCGCGAAGCAGGCGCGCACCGACGCCGGATCGGCGACGTCGAGCGGCAGGAAATGCTGGCCCGGCGGCACGGCGGCGGGCGCGGTGCGCCCGGCGATCGCGACCGCGTAGCCGTCGGCGGCCAGACGCGCCGCGATCGCCTGACCGATGCCCCGCGCGCCGCCGGTGACGAGGGCGACGGGCGTGCTCACTGCGCCGTCCCGCCGCCATCGACCGGCAGGATCACGCCGGTGACGAACGAGGCCGCGTCGGACGCCAGGAACGCGACCGCCGCCGCGATCTCCGACGGGTGGGCGAAGCGGCCAAGCGGCACGCCGGCGCGGTAGAAATCGGCCGAGCTGCTGGGGAAGCGGTCGGGGTAGCGTTCGGCCAGCGTGCCGATGACGGCGGCCAGCATCGGCGTGTCGGTGCTGCCGGGCGCGATGCAGTTCACCCGGATGCCGTCAGCCGCCCAATCCAGCGCCGCGCTGCGCGAAAGCTGCGCGATGGCGGCCTTGCTCGCGCCGTAGGCCGCGCTGACCTGCTTGCCGATCAGCGCCTGGTCGGACGCGATGTTGACGATGGCGCCGCGCCGCCGCGCGATCATCCCCGGCAGCACCGCGCGCATCATCGCGTAGGCGCCGATGAAATTGACGCGGAAGACGCGCTCGACCTCCTCGAGCCCGGTCTCCAGCACCGAGCCGAGCACGGTGACGCCCGCGTTGTTCACCAGGATATCGATGGGCCCGTGTTCCGCCACCACGGCGGCGGCGCGCGCTTCCAGCGTCGCGGTGTCGGACAGGTCGAACTCGGGAAGATCGAGGCCGACGACGCGCGCGCCCGCCTGCCGCAGCGTCTCGACGCAGGCCGCGCCGATGCCGCCGCGGCTGCCCGTCACGATGGCGCCGCGCCCGGTCAGGTCGATGAGCGCGCGCGAAACGCTTTCCGCCGGTGTGGACATTGCTCCATTCCGCTCTAGCTGTGCAGGATAGTCGCCGAACCCGCCGCCCGGGAAATCCCCGGCGGGGCCGCTTGCCGTCCGGCGGCGCCCCGATTGTTCGTCTCCGTCTCAGCTGAGGAGTCGTCATGATCCGTCTCGCCGCAAGGTTGGCATCGCTCGCCGCCGCGATTATGGCTGTCGTTCCGGCGGCGCAGGCCGCGGACAAGGTATCGTTCGGCCTCGACTGGAAGGCGGAGGCGGAATACGGCGGCTACTATCAGGCGGCCGCGACCGGCATCTACGCGAAGCACGGGCTCGATGTGACGATCGAGCAGGGCGGCCCATCGGTGAACCACGCGGCGCTGCTGGTCGCGGGCAAGCTTGATTTCAACATCTGCTCCAACTCATTCCTCGCGCTGAACTTCGTCAACGAGAAGATCCCGTTCAGCGTCGTCGCCTCGATGTACCAGAAGGACCCGTCGGTCCTGATCGCGCATCCGGGCCAGGGCAACGACAGCTTCCCGGCGCTGAAGGGCAAGCCGATCCTGATCTCCGCCGATACGCGAGTCGGCTGGTGGAACTTCCTGAAGGCGAAGTTCGGCTACACCGATGCCCAGATCCGGCCCTACACCTTCAACCTAGCACCGTTCCTGGCCGACAAGTCGGCGATCCAGCAGGGCTTCCTGGGGTCCGAGCCGTTCTCGATCAAGCAGGCGACCGGCATCGATCCGGTGGTGCTGCTAGTGGCCGATGCCGGCTTCAAGGGCTACGCGAGCCTGATCGCCACCAGCAACGCCAACATCCAGAACAAGCCCGACCTCGTGAAGCGCTTCGTCGATGCCTCGATCGAGGGATGGTATTCTTATCTGAACGGCGATCCGGCGCCGGGCAACGCGGCGATCCTGAAGGCCAATCCGGAAATGACCCAGGCGCTGGTGGATTACGGGCGCGGCGTGCTGAAGAGCCACGGCATCCTGGAATCGGGCGATGCGCTGACGCTCGGCATCGGCGCGATGACCAAGGCGCGCTGGGACGAGTTCACCGCCGACGTGGTGGCGCAGGGCCTGTATCCGAAGGACATCGATTCCTCGAAGGCCTACACGCTGAAGTTCGTCGATCAGAAGGTCGGCATGCCCGCCGC
>JAFEFJ010000073.1 GCA_018240635.1 Pseudomonadota bacterium
GTGGCCGAGGCCGACGGCGCGGTGCTGATCCCCCAGGCGCTGCTGGCCGCCGTGACGGCCGAGGCCGCCGAGCAGGAGCGGCAGGAGACCTGGATCATGAACCAGGTGGAAGGCGGCGCCTCGCTCCCCGGCCTCTACCCGCCGAACGCGGAGAACAAGGCGCGCTACGCGGCCTGGGCGGAGCAGCGGAAGGGCTGACGGCTCCTCTCCGGCCCGCCGCGCATCAGGAAAAGACGAAGCGCGGCGCGGGGGCGAAGGCGGGGATCAGCGGCACGCTGCAATCGAACAGCGGCACCGGATGCACGCCGGCGGCGGTCGCCTCGGCGATGACGGCGCGCGCCGGCGCGGGCGCCGGGTCGGGACGCAGAACGCAAACGATCCTGCCGGCATGGGGGCGCACCTGACGGACCAGCGCCGCCGGTATTGCGGGCACGGCGCCGTCGATCAGGATCACGTCGTAGGGTGCGCCGGCGGGCCAGCCGGCGGTCGGATCGCCCTCCACCAGCGCGACCCCCGGCGTCGTCACGGCCAGCGCCTTGCGGGCCAGCGCGAGCAGCGCGGGATCGTTCTCCACCGCCGTCACGGTGGCGCCGCAGGCGGCCAGCACGGCGGCGGCATAGCCGGCGCCGGCCGCCACCACCAGCGCGGTCTCCCCCTGCGTCACCGCCGCCGCCTGGATCAGCCGCGCCACCACCATCGGCTCGGTCAGCGCCCGCCCGCCCGGCAGCGGCACGTCCTCGTCGGCATAGGCGCGCGCCGCGAGCGCGGGGGGCAGGAAGGCCTCGCGCGGGATGCGGCGCATCGCGCCCAGGATGCGCGTGTCGGTCACCTTGTTCGGCCGCAACTGCCCATCGACCATGATGTCGCGGGCGGCGGCGAAGTCGGTCTGGCTCGGGTCCATGCGGCGCTCACGGCGGGTTGTGCGGGCGGGTTTATAGGGGGCCGCGCGGCGCCGCGCCAACCCAGACATGCCCAACGCAGACTTGCCAACCGGCGGGCGCAAGCGGATATACCCGCCTCGCTCCGCGGGGCTACCCGGGGGTCCGGTGGCAGAGTGGTGATGCAGCGGACTGCAAATCCGCGAATGTGGGTTCGATTCCCGCCCGGACCTCCAGGCTTCGCAATAAGCGCCTCGATCGGACCTACTCGATCACCCACATCCTGGAGGCTCCGCCCAGCGGCGGAGCCGGCGCCGACGACCTCGTGGTCGTGCTGGCACGCCTCTGCACGGGCCACGAATGGGGGGAGTTTCCCCGCTGCCCATTCCGTTCTACTTCTCGGAATCGAACGACCGAGGACACCTTCTCGGAATGGAACGACCGAGGACACCGGGCAACGCCATGGCGAGGCGGGCAGCAGTCGGGCGCAGAGAGGACAGGATGCGGTTCGGCGTCGCCGCCTCGCTGTTCGCCGTCTGGTGCCAAGTGGTGTTCCTCGCCATCGCCTGGATGGCGGCTCCAGCGCCGTTCGCGGCGTCCTCCGCCGATCCGCTCGCCGGCGTCCCGATCTGCCATGCCGGTGGTGGTGCCGCGCCTGCCACGCCCGACCATCAGGCCCCGCCCGCGCATGACTGCTCGGCCTGCGTCCTCTGCGTCGCCGTCGGCTCCCATGCCTGGGCGCCGCCGCTGTCTGCGCCCTTCGCGCTGCCCACGCCGGGACTTGCCGCCGTTGCGCGATACGTCACCGCCCGCCCGCGCGCCCCGCCCGCCGTATTCCTCGTCGCCGCGCAGCCCCGAGGACCGCCCCGCCTGATCTGAGAACCGCCTGCACCGCCGGCGCGCCCGCGCCGGTCCCGCTTTCTCGGATCAACGGAACAACTCTGTAATGAAGCGTCTTGCCCTGCTCGCCGCCGGTCTGTCCGGCGCGTGCCTGCTCGCGCCCGTCGCGGCGCACGCGCACGGATACGCCGGGCCGCACATGTTCGTCAGCACCCTCATCATCGACGATCCCAATGTCGCCGATGAGGCCAGCCTTCCCACCTTCTCCTGGCAGCCGCAGCCCACCGACGGCGGCCCGCAGATGAACCTTTATGCGGCGGAGTTCGAACTCGATAAACGCATCACCGAGAATTTCGGCTTCGCTGTCGGCGGCGGGTACCAATGGCTGACGCAGCCCGGCAACAAGACCGCCAATGGATGGGAGAACTTCTACACCACGCTGAAATACAAGCCTTACGTCAACGCGGAGCACGAGTTCATGCTCTCCGTCGGCGCGACGGTGAATTTCGGCAACTCCGGCGCCAACGGATCGAACGGCGCCACTCTCGACAACGATGCCACCGACTCGTTCGGTCCGGTCCTCTACTTCGGCAAGGGCTTCGGCGACATGCCGATCGGCTGGGCGCGCGCCTTCGCCATCACCGGCCAGCTCGGCTACCAGATCGCCGGCACCAAGCTGAAGGTCACCGGCACCGATCCCGACAGCGGCGATCCGCTGTTCAACAACGGCACGTCGAACCAGTGGTACGGCGGCCTGTCGCTGCAATACTCGATCCGCTACCTGTCCTCGCAGGTGAAGGATTACGGCCTGCCGGAATGGGTCAACCGGCTTACGCCGCTGGTGGAACTTGGCTGGTCCTCACCCGCCAGCAAGCCGAACCAGGACAGCACGCAGTTCATCATCGCGCCTGGCATCAACTACACCGCCGACAGCTACGCCTTCACGGTCGAGGCGCTGATCCCGGGCAACAAGCAGACCGGCTCGCATGTGGGCGTGATCGCGCAGTTCCACATGTATTTCGACGACATGTTCCCGAGCTCTCTCGGCAAACCCATCGTGGATTGGTTCAAATGATCCGTCGCAGCCTGCTGGCGACGGCGGCGCTCGCCGCCGTCGCCCTCCCGCTCGGCCATGCCTGGGCGCACGCCATGCTCCGCGGCGCCTCGCCCGCCGTGGGCAGCACCGGCCCCGCGCCGAAATCGGTCATCCTCACCTTCACCGAAGGGGTGGAGGCCTCCTTCAGCACAATCTGGGTCCAGGACGCGAAGGGCGCGCGTGTCGATGCAGGTCCGCCGCACGCGGTCGCCGGCGACAGCCTGCGGCTGGAGGTGCCCCTCAAGGATCTCGCCCCTGGCTCCTACACCGTGACCTGGCACGCGACCTCGGTGGACACGCACAAGACCGAGGGGCGATACGCATTCACCGTGGCCCCCTGATACGTGCCGGACCTCCTGCTTTTCCTGCGCGGGCTGCATCTCGTCTGTCTGGCGTCCCTGCTGGGCGCGCTCGTGCTGCCGCTCGCCGTTGCGAGCGGCGCCGGGACCGCGTGCGCCGCGGTGCGTCCACTTGCGCGCGCGAGCCTCGGCGGCGCCGTCATCACATTGCTGCTGTGGCTGCTGGCGCAAACCGCCGCTTTCGTCGATGCCGATCCGGGCGACTGGGGGAAGATCGCGGTCGCGCTCCCCGCCGTGGTAACGCAGACGCGCTTCGGCCATATCCTGATGCTTCGCCTCGCACTGCTATTGACCGCACAGCCGATGCTCGGCCGGGGCCGCGCGGCCTGGACCTTCGCCGCCGTCGCCGCTGCCGCGGCGTTCGCCCTACAAGCGGAGATCGGCCATGCCGGTGCGGCGGGCGGCAGCATCGGCACGGAGTTGCAGGCGAGCGAGGCGCTGCACCTGATCGCCGCCGGCGCGTGGCTGGGTGGGCTCCTGCCCCTAGTGCGCCTGCAGTTCGTGCTGCCGCAAGCCGACGCCATCGCCGCCGCGCGGCGCTTCGCCTGGATCGGCGTGCCCGCCGTCCTGGTGCTGATCGCCACCGCCCTCGTTCAGGGCGAGGTGCTGATCGGCGGGGTCGGCGGCTTGTTCGGCAGCGCCTATGGCCGGACTGCGCTGGTGAAGATCGGCCTGTTCGCCGCGCTGATCGCCATCGCGCTTCTCAACCGCTTCGTCCTCGTCGTCCGCGCGGGCGCGGGTCTTTCCGTCTCCATCGGCGCCGAGGCGCTGCTCGGCGCCGCCGTGCTGTTCGCCGCCGCCGCGCTCGCCGGCGACGAGCCGGGCGCGCATGTTGAGCCGCTCTGGCCCTTCCCGCTGCGCCCCAGCCTCGCCGCGCTCGCTGAGCCTGAGCTGCGGGGCGAAATCCTTATCGGCGCGGCGTTCTGCGCGCTCGGCGCGCTGGCAGTGGCCGCCGGGCTCGCGTGGCGGCGCGGCCGCTGGCCACTGCTCGGCGTGGGTACGGTCACGCTTTGGCTTGCCGCGCCGCATCTGGAGCCGCTGCTCGTCGAAGCCTACCCGACCAGCTACTTCGTCTCACCCACCGGCTTCTCCGCCGCCTCGATCCTGCGCGGACAACAGATCTACGGCGCCCACTGCGCCCCCTGCCATGGCGTGGACGGTCGCGGTGACGGGCCGCGCGCGGCGAGCCTGCCCGTACCGCCCACCGACCTGACGGCGAAGCATCTGAGGGAGCAAAGCGATGGCGAACTGTTCTGGTGGCTGACGCACGGCATCGACTCGCCGGAGGGTGGGCTTTCCATGCCGGGCTTCGCGGACTCGCTGTCCGAGGACGACCGCTGGGCGGTGATCGACTTCATCCGCGCCAACAATGCCCGCCTTGCCGGCATCACGCCGCCGCTCCAGGCGACCTTGTCAGGAGCCAACGGTCACCATCATCGCTGAACCGGCCGCGCGAGGATCAGTCCGCCGCCGCCGGGCGCTCCCGTAAACCAGCCGCCGTGGCACAGCGTCCGATCTGGCGGGGACGATTGCGATCGCGACAAGCCGAAAGCCACGGCGGCGGCTGCGAATAACGAAAACGCGCCCAAGACGGCAGCGCCGAAGCGTTCAGCGGCGACGCTGGCTTTTGCCAACACGCGCGGCATTGCTAGGCTTGCCCAACAATCGGGGGGAGACGGACATGCAGCGTCCCATCGGACGGCGCGGCGCCATCGGTCTTGCGGTGGCGGCGGGAGCGAGCCTCGGCGGCGGCCTCGCCTCGCCGCGCATCGCGCGGGCCGAGACCACACTGATTCGCATCGGCGTGCTGACCGATCTCAACGGCCCCAACGCGGCGGCCAACGGCAATGGCTCGGTCACCGGCGCGAAGCTCGCGGCGGAGGATTTCATGGCCGCCAATCCCGGCGTAACGGTCGAGGTGATCGCGGCGGACTACCAGAGCAAGCCCGATGTCGCGCTGACGGTGGGGCGTGACTGGATCGACCGGCAGGGCGTGGACGTGATCTCGAACGTCAACAACTCGGCCGCCGCACTCGCCATCGTCAACCTGGTGCGCGAGAAGGACAAGGTCGCGCTGCTGACCGGCCCCGCGAGTTCCGACCTCACCGGCAAGGCGTGCAGCCCGAACCATGTCCACTGGGTGTACGACACCTACGCGCTCGGCAAATGCACCGGCGGCGCGATGGTGGCGGCGGGCGGCACGAGCTGGTTCTTCATCGCCGCCGACTACACCTTCGGCCATCTGCTGCGCGACGACACCGCGCGCTTCGTCACCGGCGAAGGCGGGCAGGTGCTCGGCACCGTCTACACGCCCTTCCCCGAAACCACCGATTTCTCCGCCTTCCTGCTGCAGGCGCAGGCGTCGGGCGCGAAGGTGGTGGGGCTCGCGAACAGCGGCACCAACACCACCGACTGCATCAAGCAGGCCGCCGAGTTCGGCCTGACGCGCAACGGCACGCAGCTCGCCGCGCTGCTGATGATGATCCCCGATCTGCACGGCCTCGGCCTGCAGGCGGCGCAGGGGCTGGTGCTGAGCGAGTCGTTCTACTGGGACATGAACGACGGCACGCGCGCCTACGCCAAGCGCTTCGCCGAGCGGATGGGCGGCTACATGCCCAGCATGATCCAGGCGGGCGACTACTCGGCGGTGACGCATTACCTGAAATGCGCGAAGGCGATGGGATACGCCGCCGCCAAGGCCAGCGGCAAGGCGGCGGTGCAGACGATGAAGGCGACGCCGACCGACGATCCGCTGTTCGGCAAGGGCACGATCCGCGCCGACGGGCGCAAGCTGCACCCGATGTATCTGTTCCAGGTGAAATCACCCGCCGAGAGCAAATACCCCTGGGACTACTACAAGCTGCTCCGCACCGTCCCGCCCGAGCAGGCGTTCCGCCCGCTGTCCGAGCACGCCTGCCCGATGCTGCCGGCCTGAACGCCCGCCCCGATTTGCCGCCGCGCCTACAGGCCGGTGGCGGAACGCCGGTGCCGATACTGAAGTGCCACCACGGCGGCCTTCAGCGGGCGCAGGATCACGATGGTCAGCGGCAGCCCGACCGCGGGCCACAGGATGGCGTGCACCCATAGCGGCGGCTCGAAGCGCACATCCACCCAGAACGCCGCGATCACCAGCACGGCGCCGAGGATGAAGATCACGCCCACCGCCGGCGCATCGCCCGCATCCTGGCCGCTGAAATCCAGCCCGCATTCGGGGCAGCTCTCGCGGATCGTCAGCACGCCCTTGAACAGCGCCCCGCGCCCGCAGCGCGGGCAGCGGCAGCGCAGCGCGGCATGCGCGAGGGAGACCGGCGCGTACGAAACAGGCGGACCACCGCTCACGTCCCGCGTCAGCCTGCCTGGAACTCGGGATCGACGGGCACCTGCAGCGCGGTCGCGAGCGCGTTCGTCTGCATCGCCATCGCCACCACCGACAGGAACTCGGCGTGCTGCGCGTCCGTCATGCCCTTCGCCCGCGCCGCCGCGGTGTGGGAATGGACGCAGTACGGGCAGGCATTGACGGCGGAAACCGCGATGTAGACCAGCTCCCGCGTCAGCGGATCGAGCGCGCCGGGCGCGAACATCACCGCCTTCAGATTGCTCCAGGTGCGCTCCAGCACGTCCGGCTGGTTGGCCAGCGCGCGCCAGAAGTTGTTGACGAAATCGGATTTGCGCGTCGCGCGGATGTCGTCGAACACCGCGCGCACCCGCGCGTCCGCCGCAACCTCGGCGTCGGTCCACAGCCGCACTGTCGCCATCGGCGTGCTCCTACAGCAATCCGCCCGCGGGCGCCGGGCGGGCGCGCTGGTTGTAGAGCATCTTGTTGCGCCGCGCCTGTTCCTCGGGCGAAAGCGTGCTCGGATCGTTCTGCAGATCGGCGCCCACCGCCATGCCGCGCTGCACGGCCGGGCGCGCGGCGATCTCGGCCTGCCAACGCCTGAAGTAGGGGAATTCCGCGATGTCCTGGCCCTGCCCCTGCCAGTTCACCGTCCACGGGTAGCAGATCATGTCGGCGATCGTGTACGCGTCCCCCGCGATGTAGCGGCGGTCGTACAGGCGGTTGTTCAGCACGCCATAGAGGCGGTTCACTTCGTCGGTGAAACGGTTCACCGCGTAGGACTGATCGCCGCGCGTGTCGCCCAGGCGGCGGAAATGCCCGCACTCGCCGCTCTTCGGCCCCTGGTTCGCCATCTGCCAGATCAGCCACTGCGTCACTTCCGTCCGCCCGCGCACATCCGCGGGCAGGAAGCGCCCTTCCTTCTCCGCCAGGTACAGCATGATCGCGCCCGACTCGAAGACGCTGATCGGCTTGCCGCCGTCCTTCGGCGCGGTATCGACCAACACCGGCATCCGGTGGTTCGGATTGATCGCCAGGAACTCCGGCGTGAACTGATCGCCCGCACCGATGTTGCAGGGCACGATGCGGTAGGGAACGCCCAGCTCCTCCAGCAGGATCGTCACCTTCTTGCCGTTCGGCGTCGGCCAGAAATGCAGGTCGTACATCGCGCCACCATCCTTCCCGGGTCGGAGCGGTTCACATCACGCGGGCCGGAACCGGCGTCAACCCGGACGGCCGCCGCAGCACCGAAGCGGCGGCTGCGATCTGCAGGACGATGCACAGGATCAACGCGGCGGCGTAGCCGCCGGTCGCGTCGCGCAACATTCCAAGAACGGCGGGCCCGAAGGCGAAGGTGGTCTGGCTGACCGCGTTGCCCAGCCCGACGATAAGCCCGAACGCCTGCGGGGGAAACTCGCGCTGCACGATCAGCGCGGGGAAGGTGATGACGTTGCCGACCGACAGGCCGAAGATCAAGCAACCCGCGTACAGCGCCGCGGGCGATGCGGGGGCTGCCAGCATCAGGCCGATGCCCGCCGCCTGCGACGCGAAGCTGGCCGCCGCGGCGCGCCGCTGGTCCAGCCGGTCCACCACCGTCCCCAGCCCGAGCCGTCCCGCCATCGCCGCGGCGGCGGTGAGCGAGACCGCGAGCGCGGTGCCCGGCCCGCCGAGCACGGGCGAGACGAACGCCACCATGTGGACGATGAACCCGACCTGCGCCATCAGCGCCAGCGCGAAGGGCAGCGCGACGGTCCAGAAATGCGGATCGCGCAGCGCCTCCAGGCTGCCCCCCTGGCGCGCTGCCCCTGCCGCGGTGGCCGCGCGCGGCGCGGCGCGCAGGCCGAAGCCGATCATCGGCAGCAGCAGCGCCACCATCGCGACGACGACGAGCGCGACCGAGGGCAGCAACGCCATGTGCCGGCCCAGCATCACCAGCAGCGGCGCCACGGTGAATCCCGCCGCGCTCGCGCCGTTCAGCGCCAGGCTGATCGCAAGCCCACGCTGGCGGTCGAACCACAGCGCGAGCGTCGTCGCGATCGCGGTCGAGCTGCCGCAGGCCCAGCCCGCGCCCATCACCACGGCGCCCACGTACAGGTGCCAGGGCGTCTGGCTTGCAGCGAACAGGATCGCGCCCGCGCCCAGCACCGCGACCGCGCCGCCCAGCATCCGCCGCGGGCCCAGGCGGGCCGCGATGCGGTGCGTCTGCGTCAGGAACGCGGCGCCGGCCAGGTAGAACGTCGTCGTCGCCGCGGCGATGGTGGAGCTTGGCCAGCCGTGCAGGCGCTGCAGCGCCGCGAGGTAAACGGACTGGCCGTAGAACCCGAACCCCCAGGAAAACACCGCCACAGCGAAGCATGCCGCGACCGCCGGCCAGTGCCGGCGCAGTTCGGACGGGTCGGGGCTGCAAACGGCGGCATCGGGCACGGCGTCGGGGGACGGCATGGGCGGAGCATGCCACCGCGCCGCCGCCGGACAATTCGGCGGCGGCCGTAGCGTGGCGTCAGGCCGCTTTCGGCTCGAAGTTCATCGCGACGCCGTTCATGCAGTAGCGCAGCCCGGTGGGCGGCGGCCCGTCCTCGAACACATGGCCCAGATGGCCGCCGCAATTCGCGCAATGCACCTCGGTGCGCACCATGAAGTGGCTGCGGTCCACCGTGGTCTCCACCGCGCCGGGCAGCGGATCGTTGAAGCTCGGCCAGCCGGTGCCGCTCTCGAACTTGCGGTCGGCGACGAACAGCTTCTGCCCGCAGCCCGCGCAGCTGAACGTGCCGGCGCGCTTCTCGTAGTTCAGCGCGCAGGTGCCGGGGCGCTCGGTGCCGTGCTGGCGCAGCACCGCGTATTGCTCGGGCGTCAGCCGCGCGCGCCACTCGGCGTCGGTCAGCGTGAACGGGAACTCCTTGGCCGGCGGCGCGGCGGCTTCCGCGACGGCGCCGAACAGACGCTTCATCATCATCCCTCTCCTTTCCGCCCCGCTCCAACAAGCGGCGGGGCGGACATGGGTTCGTCGCCCCTCCCCGCCAAGCGTTACGCGGAGAGGGGCGAGGCGCGCCCTACAGGCGCTTGTGCGATCCGTCGCACATGGGCGCCTTGGCCGTGTGCTTGCAGCCGCAGAACCACGCATCGCCGTCGGCGGCCGCCTTGTATTCCATCGGCGCCATGCCGCTGCCCTTGTGCGATCCGTCGCAGAACGGCTGCTTGGCGCTCTTGCCGCAGGCGCACCACCAATAGGATTTCCCGGCTTCGACGGTGACCTTGTAGGGCGCCTTCTGGGCGATGACGGGCTGCGTTCCGGACATTTTCTGCTCCTGTCCCTGTCGGTTATCCGGCGTCCGCGCCGTAGTCCCGCCGCGCCGCCTCCGCGGTAACGTATCCGTCAGCAAGGTCGGCGGAAAGCCGCGCCGGGTCGCGGCCCGAGGGCGGGCCGAACCCGCCCGAGCCCGGCGCCTGCATCGTCACCAGGCTGCCCGCGGGCGCGATGAAGCCGCCCTTGCTGACCAGCGCGCGCTCCGCGCCGTCGGGCGTGGTCAGCGTCACGCGCGCAGGCGCGCCGGGCAGCCCGCCATCCAGGCCGAAGGGCGGCGTGACGGTCCGCTCGCAGCACACCGCCGCATGCGCCTGATGACCCAGCACGCGCCACACCCGCCGCACGCCGAGCCCGCCGCGCCAGGTGCCCGCGCCGCCGCTGTCCGGCAGCAGCGAATACTCCTCCACGCGCAGCGGAAAGCTCATCTCCAGGATCTCGATCGGCGTGTTCATCATGTTGCTGACGGTGCTGGCGACCGCGCTGATGCCGTCCTTCACCGGCCGCGCGCCGAAGCCGCCCTTGATCGACTCGTAGCTCACGTAGCGCGCGCCGGTGTTCGGATCGGCGCCGCCGAACGTCACCACCGCCGACGTGCCCTGCGATCCCGCCATCACGGTCCTCGGCGTGATGCCGTGCATCGCCGCCATCACCATGTCGGCGACGCGGTGCGACATCTCGTGGTTTGCGTACACCACCGGGGAGGGATGCTGCGCGTTCACCACCGAGCCCTTGGGCGCGGTCACGCGGATCGGCCGCCAGCAGCCGGAATTGGGCGGGATCGTGCTGTTCGGATCGGCGATCATCTTCAGCGCGCAGAACACGCCCGAGGCGGTCACGGTCAGCGGCGCGTTCATCGGGCCCGCCACGGCGGGGTCCGATCCGGCGAAATCCGCCTCCACCGTCTCGCCGCGCTTGCGGATCGTCAGTTTCACCCGGAACGTCTCGTCCGCCGCCGCCCCCGGCGCCAGCACGCCGTCGCCGTCGAAGACGTCCTCGAAGCTCGCCTCGCCGTCCGGCAGCGCGGCGAGCGCCGCGCGCATCATCCGTTCCGAGTAATCCAGCACCTCCTGCATGATGCGCAGCAGCTCGTCCGTGCCGTATTTCGCGGCGAGCGCCGCCATGCGTTCCGCGCCGCGCCGGTTGGCCGCGACCTGCGCGCGCAGATCGCCCATCCGTTCCGACGGCGTGCGGACATTGGCCAGGATGATCGCCTCGATCCCCGGATCGATCGTGCCCGCGCGATACAGCCGCACCGGCGGCAGACGCAGCCCCTCGCCATACACCTCCGTCACCGCGCCGTAGCTGCCGGGGGTGGCGCTGCCGATGTCCGGCCAATGCGCGCGCACGCAGCCGTAGCCGAGCAGCGTGCCCTCGTGGAACGCGGGCGCCACCACGTTCACGTCCGGCAGGTGCGATCCGCCCTGGTACGGATCGTTGTGGATGAAAACATCGCCCGGCGCGGGATCGGGGAACGCCTCCACCACCGCGCGCACGGCGTCGGGCATCGAGCCCAGATGGATCGGCAGGTCCGGCCCCTGCGCCACCATCTGCCCCGTGCGGTCGAACAGCCCGCAGGAATAGTCGCCGGCGACTTTCAGCAGCGGCGAATAGGCGGTCTTGGCGAGGACGATCTTCATCTCCTCGGCCGCCGCGATCAGCGCGTTCTTGACGACCTCGAAGCGAGCGGGATCGGTGCGGATCATCGCGGCGTCTCCCCGGAACGTCGAAGGCGCAAATACCCGCGCTCGTCCACGCGCGCGGTCCAGCCGGGCGGCACGACGGTGGTACTGTCCATCGCCTCGATCACCGCTGGGCCGTGCACTTCGCTGCCCGGCGGCAGGCCGTCGCGCCAATGCACCGGCGTCGCGGGATGGCGCACGCCGCCGAACCACACGTCGCGCTGCGACAGCCGGGCGCGCGCCGCGTCGCCGTGCTGCGCCAGCGTCAGCCCCGGCAGCGCGCCGATCGCGGCCAGCCGCAGCGTGACGAGCTGCACCGGCTCGTCGGGATTGGCGTGCCCGTAGGTCTGCCGGTGCCGGGCATGGAACGCCTCGGCCACCGCCTCCAGCGTCGCGCGCGTCACCGTCCCGTCGGGCACATCGACGGTCAGCTCGTAGGCCTGCCGCCGGTAGCGCACATCGGCCTGCCGCCGCAGGCTGCGCCGCTCGGGCGGGATGCCGGCCTCGGCCAGCATCGCCTCCCCCTGCTCCGCCATCGCCGCCCACACCGCTTCCGCCCGCGCGGGGTCGAGCGTGCCGAGATCGGCATACAGCGTGCGCGCGTAGTCGCGCTTGAGATCGGTCGCGACCAGCCCAAGCGCGGAGAACGCGCCGGGCGCGGGCGGCACCACCACCTCTGGGATCGCCAGCGCCTCGGCCAGCGCGGCGGCGTGGACCGGCCCCGCGCCGCCGAAGGCGATCAGCGCGAAGCCGCGCGGATCGTGGCCGCGCTCGATCGAGACGATGCGCAGCGCCTCCGCCATGTTGGCGTTCACCACATCCAGGATGCGGGATGCGGCGTCCTCTGCGGACAGGCCCAGCCGCTCCCCCACCGCCGCTATCACCGCGCGGCGCGAGGCTTCCGCGTCGATCGGCAGGCTGCCGTCCAGCAGCGCGGTGCGGTCCAGCAGCCCCAGCACCACGTTCGCGTCCGTCACCGTCGCCGCCGTGCCGCCGCGCATGTAGCAGGCGGGGCCGGGCTCCGCCCCCGCGCTGTGCGGCCCCACCTTCAGGGAGCCGCCGGCGTCGATGCCGGCGATGCTGCCGCCGCCCGCGCTGACTTCCGCCAGGTCGATCACCGGCACCCGCACCGGATGGCCGGTGCCGTGCAGCCAGCGCTTGGCGCTGCCCGCGCCGCCCACCTCGAACTCGGCGGTCACGGCCACCTCGCCGCCCGCGATCAGGCTCGCCTTGGCCGTGGTGCCGCCCATGTCGAAGGAGATCAGGTCCGAGAGCCCCAGCTGCCGCCCGGCGACCGCCGCCGCCACCACGCCCGCGGCCGGGCCCGATTCCACCGCCAGCGCCGGCATCCGCAGCACCTCCGGCACGTCGACCACGCCGCCCGAGGACGCCATCACGTGCAGGTCCGGCAGGCCCAGCGCCTTCGTCGCCTGCCCCAGCCGCGCGAGGTAGGAGGCCAGGATCGGCCCGACATAGGCGCAGACGGCGGTGGTGCTGGCCCGCTCGAACTCGCGGATCTCGGGCAGCACCTCGCAGGACAGGAACACCGACACGTCCGGCAGCGCCGCGCGCAGCGCCGCGCCGATGCGCCGCTCGTGCCGGTCGTCGAGGAAGCTGAACAGGCAGGAGACGGCGACCGTCCGCACCCCCGCCGCGCGGATCGCCGCGATCAGGCCGGGCAGCTCGTCCTCGGCCAGCGGCGTCACCACCGTCCCGTCCGCGCCGATCCGCTCGGTGATCTCGAACCGCCAGCGGCGCGGCACCAGGACGGACGGGCCGTCCTGGAACAGATCATAAAGGTCGGCGCGGGAGGAGCGGCGCAGCTCCAGCACGTCGCGGAACCCGCGAGTCGCGACCAGCGCCGTCGGCGCCCCCTTCTCCTCCAGCAGCGCGTTGGTCACCACCGTGGTGGCGTGCGCCAGCAGCGTCACCGCCTCGGGCGCGACGGCGCCGGTCGCCAGCGCCTGGCGCACGCCGTCCACCACGGCCTGGCCGAAATCCGCCTTGGTGGTGGGCAGCTTGGCGAGGTGGAAACGGCCGGTCTCGGCCTCGACCAGCGCGACATCGGTGAATGTGCCGCCGATATCGATGCCGATTCGCCAGGTCATGCTTCCGCCTTCCGACGCACGCGCGCCGGCGCGGCCTGGGCGCGACGATAGGACAGGGCGGATGAACCCGCAAAGCGGGCCGATGGACCGGGGTTAACGCGGCGCGGCACGCAAAATTGGTTGAAAACGGTTGTTACCTTCCCTCAAAAGGCCTCACGCATATTTTTTTCTCCGACAGCGCATTGAAAAATGAGGGTTTTTCACACGCGCGCAGGCGCACTCCAATCATCTACGGAACGTTAACGTCGGTTTTGCGGTTGCGAAATTCGGAGCTTTGTTCATTAATCCGCTACCGCCTATTAACGCACCCGTAAGGCCTCCTCCTGGGGCCGGCTGATGAACGCGACGGAGAACGGACCATGGCCACTACCGTAACGGTTCCAGGCGCCCAGAGCACCACGATCAGCGAGACCTACGCCGACGGCTCGAACAGCCTCACCGTCGCGCAGCAGATCGCCGCGTCGCTCGCGGCGGCGCAAACCGGCGGCATCCTGACGGTCAGCGACTGGCAGAGCCCGTCAACGGTCCCGGGCGGGAACGTCGGCGAACTGGCCGTCACCACCGCGGGCGGCGCGAACGTCTCGGTGGGCTCCGGATACACCTACGTCGCGGTCGACCAGTCGGTGACCGGCCCGGTGACGATCTCCGGTTCGGCCAGCCTGTTCGCCGGCAACCAGGACATCGTCTACAATGCCTCGGGCGCGGGCACGGTCAATCTTGCGCTGGGCGACGGCAACAACACGATCAGCCTGCCGACGGGCTCGACCTACGTGGTGAGCCTGGGCAACGGCAATGACGTTGTTTACGCCGACGGGACCGGGACGGTCACCGGCGGCACCGGCAGCAGCCAATACTGGTCGAACGGCAACAACGACATCAACTCCAACGGCAGCGACACGATCATCGCCGGTGCCGGAGCCACGACCGTCACGGCTACGGGACCGGGCCAGCTCATCTTCGGCGGCAGCGGGTCGCTGGTGTATCTCGGCGCCTCGGCCGGCAACCCGACGATCGTCGGCGGTGCCGGGACCGCGACGCTGTTCGGCGGCGACGGCCAGAACCTGACCTATTTCGACGGCACCGGCGCGGTCACCGACAATTCCATCCTCGCCGCCGGCATGGGCAGCGAGACGCTGAACGCGGGCGGTTCCGGCGCCGGCGTGCAGATGGCGGTGGGCGACGGCTCCGTCACGATGGTCGGCAGCACCGGCAACGACATCTTCTATGGCGGCGCCGGCGCGGCGACCATCACCGGCAACGGCGGCTTGGATGCCTTCATCTTCGGCAACAATTCGGGCCATACCGGCGGCTCGGTGACGATCACCGACTGGACCAGCAGCGACAACTTCGTGGTCGTCGGCTACGGCAGCACCGCGGCGCAGGATGCGCTCAACACCGCCAGCGTGTCCGGCTCGGGCCTGACCGCGACGCTGTCCGACGGCACGACGATCACCTTCCAGAACGTCACCGACGCTTCGCAGATCCACAACCAGTCCTTCGGCGGCACGCCCGTCTGATCCGGCGGCGGCCTCCGCCGCCGCTCACCGGCCTTCGTGGAAGCGGCGCCCTTTCGGGCGCCGTTTTCGTTTCCAGGATATCCCAGGCCGGCCGGACTTTTCGGCCGGCCGCTCCGAATTTGTTGTATGTCTTCCATAAGCGCCCCATCGCTGGCGGGATCGTTCAGGAACCAGCCTCGACCGAAGGACCCTCCAGACACAGCCGGCAAATGCAGTGAGCGGAACAACCGTAACCGTCCCGTGAGCGCAGGGCACCAAGATCAGCGAAAGCTATCCCGCGAACTCGTCGAATCTGGTTGCGGCGCAGCAGATTGCCGGTTCGCTCGCCGGAGCGCTCACGGCGGGGACGCTGACGGTCCAGGACCACACCGATCAGATACCGGTGCCTTCGGGCAACACGGGCGAGCTTGCGGTCACCTCGCCCGGAGGCGCCGACGTCGCCGTCGGTCCCGGCTACAGCTATGTCGCCATCGATCAAACCGTCACCGGACCGGTCACCATCAGCGGTGCCGCGAATGTCTTCGCCGGGAACCAGGATGTCACCTACTACGGTGCTCCGGGCAGCGCGCGGACCCTTTTCGCGCTGGGTGACGGAAACGACCTCGTCGGACTTCCCGGCGGGACATCCGCCGTCGTGGCGCTGGGTTGGGGCATCGATACCGTGTTCGCGAACGGCATCAACACCTCGGTCTCAACAGGATCGGGCGGCAGAAGCCTGATCTTCAGCGACAGCCCGGACAACACCGGCTTGAACGCGAACTTCGTGCTCACCCAGGGTGCCGCCGATACGATCGTCGCGGGTGAGGGGCAGACGGTCATCACGATCGCGGCGCCGGAGGGCGCGACCGGGGCGCAGGACGCGCTGGACAGCGCAATCGTCACCGGCGCCGGCCTGACTGCCACGCTGCCCGACGGCACAACGATCATCTTCCAAAACGTGACCGATCCGAACCAGATCCACAACCAGTCCTTCGTGAGCTGACGAAGGACCGGGCCTGCCGGACGTTCGCTCAACGGAACGCGTCATTGTCGGCGAAGGCCGGCCATCCACGGCTTGGCGCGCATCCAAAAAACCCGTCGATGCGCGCTCTCCATCGGGCATGAAAGAAGCTGGGC
>JAFEFJ010000074.1 GCA_018240635.1 Pseudomonadota bacterium
CAGCAACGACATCCGCGCCACCTTCCTCGACTACTTCGCGCGCAACGGCCACCAGATCGTGCCCAGCTCGCCCCTGGTGCCGCGCAACGATCCCACGCTGCTGTTCACCAACAGCGGCATGGTCCAGTTCAAGAATGTCTTCACCGGCCAGGAGAAGCGCGGCTTCAACCGCGCCACCACGGCGCAGAAATGCGTCCGCGCCGGCGGCAAGCACAACGACCTCGACAACGTGGGCTACACCGCCCGCCACCACACCTTCTTCGAGATGCTGGGGAATTTCAGCTTCGGCGACTACTTCAAGGAAGCCGCCATCCCCTTCGCCTGGGAGCTGATCACCCGCGATTTCGGACTGCCGAAGGACAAACTGCTCGTCACCGTCTACAGCGACGACGACGATGCCGCCGCCATCTGGAAGAAGGCCGCGGGCCTCCCCGACAGCCGCATCATCCGCATCCCGACAGACGATAATTTCTGGCGCATGGGCGAAACTGGCCCCTGCGGCCCGTGCTCGGAAATCTTCTACGACCACGGCCAGGCGATCCCGGGCGGGCCGCCCGGCAGCCCGGATGCCGACGGCGACCGCTTCATCGAGATCTGGAACCTCGTGTTCATGCAGTTCGAGGAAGGCCCGCCCGGCACCCGCGTGCCGCTGCCGCGCCCCTCGATCGACACCGGCATGGGCCTGGAACGCTTCGCCGCCATCCTGCAGGGCAAGCACGACAACTACGACACCGACACGCTGCGAGCGCTGATCCTGGCCTCCGCCGAGGCGACCGGGCAGGACCCCGACGGCCCGCACCGGGTCAGCCACCGCGTCGTCGCCGACCATCTGCGCAGCTCCGCCTTCCTGATCGCCGACGGCGTGCTGCCGTCCAACGAAGGGCGCGGCTACGTGCTGCGCCGGATCATGCGCCGCGCCATGCGCCACGCCCACATGATGGGCGCGACCGAGCCGCTGCTGTACCGCTTGGTGCCCGCGCTCACGCGGCAGATGGGCGCGGCCTATCCCGAGCTGGTGCGCGCCGAGCCGCTGATCGTCGAGACGCTGAAGCTGGAGGAAACCCGCTTCAAGCAGATGCTCGATCGCGGCCTGCATCTGTTGGCCGACGAGACCGCGCGGCTGGGCGACGGCCAGGCGCTGCCCGGCCCGGTCGCGTTCCGCCTCTACGACACGTTCGGCTTCCCGCTGGACCTGACGCAGGATGCGCTGCGCGAGCAGGGCCGCGCGGTCGATCTCGCCGGGTTCGAGGTGTCGATGCAGGAACAGCGCGCCCGCGCCCGCGCCGCCTGGGCCGGATCGGGCGAGGCGGCGACCGAGCGGGTGTGGTTCGAGATCAAGGAACAGGTCGGCGCGACCGAGTTCCTGGGCTACGCCACCGAAAACGCCGAGGCCGAGATCCGCGCGCTGGTGGTGGCGGGCGCCCCGGCGAAGGAGGCGGCTGCGGGAACCGAGGTCGCGGTCATCCTCAACCAGACGCCCTTCTACGGCGAAAGCGGCGGCCAGGTGGGCGACACTGGGCGGATCACCGGCGCGGATGGGCTGATCGTCGAGATCACCGATACGCAGAAGAAACTGGGCGACCTGTTCGTCCATCTCGGCCGCGTCGCCTCCGGCACCGCGCGGGTGGGCGACGCCGTGGTGGCCGAGGTCGCGCACGCGCGGCGCAGCACGATCCGCGCGCACCATTCCGCCACGCACCTGCTGCACGAGGCGCTGCGCCGGCGTGTCGGCACGCATATCGCGCAGAAGGGCAGCCTGAACGCGCCGGACCGGCTGCGGTTCGACATCAGCCAGCCGCGCCCGCTGACGGCCGAGGAACTGGCCGACGTCGCCGCCGAGGTGAACGCCCGCATCCGCGAGAACAGCCCCGTCACGACGCGGCTGATGACGCCGGAGCAGGCGGTCGAGCAGGGCGCGATGGCGCTGTTCGGCGAGAAATACGGCGAGGAAGTCCGCGTCGTCTCGATGGGCGCGGGCGAGGGCAACCGCGCGGCCTACTCGATCGAGCTGTGCGGCGGCACGCATGTCGAGCGCACCGGCGACATCGGCTATTTCCGCATCGTCTCCGAAGGCCCAGTGGCCGCCGGCGTGCGCCGGATCGAGGCGGTGACGGGCGCCTCGGCCGAGGCCGTGGCGGCGCAGGCCGACCAGCGGCTGGCGCTGGCCGCGGGGGCGCTGAAAACCAGCCCCGCCGACCTGCCCGACCGCGTGGGCGCGTTGCTGGAGGCGAACCGGCGCATGGAGCGGCAGATCGCCGAGTTGCAGAAGAAGCTCGCGACCGGCGGCTCCTCGTCCGCGACAGAGACGGTGGCCGGCGTGACGCTCGCTGCCCGCAACCTGGGCGAGGTGCCGGCGCGTGACCTGAAGGGCCTGGCGGACGCCATCGGCAAGCAGATCGGCAGCGGCGTGGTCGCGCTGGTCTCCACCGCCGAGGGCAAGGCGAGCGTGGTGGTCGGCGTCTCGGCGGACCTGACGGGGCGGTTCAACGCGGTCGATCTGGTCCGCGCCGCCAGCGTCGCGGTGGGCGGCAAGGGCGGCGGCGGGCGGCCCGACATGGCCCAGGCCGGCGGCCCGGACGCGGCGGCCGCGGACGCGGCGCTGGACGCCGTACGGGCGGCGCTGGCGGGGTAGCGCCCCCAGCCCTCACCCTCCCGCGGCTGCGCCGAGGGCCCCTCCCTCTCCCGCAGTGCGGGAGAGGGGCTGAAAAAGGCAGGGTGCGTCTTGAGCCCCTCTCCCGCACCGCGCGAGAGGGAGGGACCCGGCCCGAAGGGACGGGAGGGTGAGGGGCCTTTATTCCACCCGCAAGGCGTGCCGCAGCGCGGCCATCCCGTTCGGATCCTCCAGCGTCGCCAGCCTGAGCGCCGACAGCGTGGCGAACCTGTGCAGTAGGGCGCGGCGGCGGGCTGGGGGCAGTGGGTGCGCGGGGGCTTCCCGGACCACCACCGCCTCCCGCGCCTCGGCGACGATCAGGCCCACCTCGCCGGGCAGCAGGCTGACCGGGAAATCGGCATCGACGGCGAAATACAGCGCGTCCGAGAACTCGCGGTATTCGTGCCACTTGGCGTCGGTCAGGAAGTCGCGCTCGCCGGACTTCACCTCGATGCAGGCGAAGCCGCCGTCCGGGCGCAGCGCCAGGATGTCGGCGCGGCGCCAGTTGGGCAGCGTCACCTCGTGCAGCGGCGCCCAGCCCAGATGCAGGCACAGCCGCGCCGCCCCGAGCCGGATCGCCGCCGCGCGTTCGGGGAAGCTCGGCGGTGGTGACGGCGGGGCGCCGGACACAGGCCGCTCAGGCCTCCAGCGCGTCGATGGCGCGGGCCAGCGCCGCGTCCTTCGCCGTCAGCCCACCCGCATCATGCGTTGACAGAACGATGGTCACCCGGTTCCAGACATTCGACCAATCCGGATGATGGTCGTGCTTCTCGGCCAGCAGCGCGACGCGGGACATGAAGCCCCAGGCGGCGGAGAAATCCGCGAAGGTGAAATCGCGCCGGATCGATCCGCCCTCCAGCGTCCATTTCGGCAGGGCGGCGACCAGCTCCGCCCGCTCGGCCTCGGTCAGTCGTGCCGCCATCGTATCACTCCTCCGCAGCCATGGGTTGCCGCGCCGGGCGGCGCAACCGATGTGGTGGGTTGACCCCCCGCCTCCACCCTGCACGGATACGCCCATGAGCGCGACCCACCCGAGTTTCCGTCCGCCGTTCGGCGCCCCGCCGACCGCGGACGACATCGCCGATCTGGCCGAGCGCGCGCTGGAAGCCATCCCGGCGCGGCTCGCCAAGCACATCCAGGGCGTGGGCATCACCGTCGAGGACATGCCGGACGAGGAGACGCTGGAGGAGCTGGGCATCGAAAGCGCCTGGGAACTCACCGGCATGTATGCCGGCACTCCCCTGCCGCAACGCAGCGTGGAGGACATCGCCCGCCAGCCCGATATGATCTTCCTCTACCGCGAGCCGATCCTGTTGGAATGGATCGAGACGGGCGAAGACCTGGACCGGCTGGTGCGCAACGTGCTGATCCACGAGGTCGCGCATCATTTCGGCTTCTCCGACGCCGAGATCGAGGCGCTGGAAGCCGAGATGGACGACTAGGCTGGGTCGTGAAGGCAGGAACGCGGTCAGGCCAGGGAGGTCAGGCCAGGGAGGTCAGGCAAGCGCGGCAACCGTCGTGTCCGCGATCACCTTGAACGGGTAGTCCGGCTCCTTGTAGCCGTCAGCGTCCTGCCGCTTCGGCAGCTTCACCTTCTCCCGCTTCGGCGCCTCGTAGGGCAGGTGGCGCAGCAGATGGCGGATGATGTTCAGCCGCGCGCGCTTCTTGTCGTCGGAATGCGCGACATACCAGGGTGCCCAGGACGTGTCGGTCGCTAGGAACATGTCGTCGCGCGCGCGGGAGTAGTCGTACCATCGGCTGTAGGACTTCAGATCCATCGGCGAGAGCTTCCACAGCTTGCGCCCGTCGTCGATGCGCGCCTTCAGCCGCCGGGTCTGCTCCTCCGGGCTCACCTCGAGCCAATACTTCAGCAGAATGATGCCTGAGTCGATCAGCGCGCGCTCCACGCCGGGCGCCATCGACAGGAAGCGCTTGACCATGTCCTCGGAGCAGAAGCCCATCACCCGTTCCACCCCGGCGCGGTTGTACCAGCTGCGGTCGAAGATCACGATCTCGCCCGCCGCCGGCAGGTGCGCCATGTAGCGCTGCACATAGAGCTGCGACTTCTCGCGCTCGGTCGGCGCGGGCAGCGCGACAACGCGGAAGACGCGCGGGCTGACGCGCTCGGTGATCGCCTTGATCGTGCCGCCCTTTCCGGCGCCGTCGCGGCCCTCGAAGATCACCACCACCTTCGCGCCGGTCTGCTGCACCCATTGCTGGACCTTCACCAGCTCCACATGCAGGTCGAACAGTTCCCGTTCGTACACCTTGCGGCGCAGCTTGCCGTCGGAGGTGAAGACCGGCTCCGCGGCGGCGGGACCGACCGGGGCGACGGGGCCGGAGGCGTCCTGCCGATCGCGCTTGGCCTTCTTGTTCTTCTTGGACATGGTCCGGGCTTCCCCTTGCCGGTGGTGCGACGGCGCCGGGATGGCGCCGACCGGTGCCACGCGCATTGACGCCGGTCAATCGTCGGGAACGCTACTCCATCCGCCAGCGGCGGGAGCTGTAGAACGGCGTCTGTTGCCGTCCGATCCGTTCCTGTGGCGACATCGCCAGCACCTCCAGCACGTAGCGCAGCACCAGCTCCGTGATGTCGGCCAGATCGAGCGCCAGCGCCTCGGCGATCGCGTAGTAGCGCAGGTTCTCCAACTCCCCCGATCCGGCCAGCGTGCCGCTGACGCGCTCGGCCTCCACCATCAGGAAGCGGGCATGAAAGCGCATCGGCATCGTGGTCGGCGTGATCGCGCGCATCAGGTAGTGTAGCCCGTCGAGCGTCGGCGGATCGCCGAGCGAGAGGCCGGTCTCCTCGTTCAGCTCGCGCGCGACCGCGATCCCGATGGCGTGCGCGAGCCGAGGCGTGGCGGAGCGTTCCAGCAGCGCGCGCGTATGCGGCGCGAGCGGCGCGGCGGCCTGGGCCGCGTGGTCGGCGGGATCGACGCGGCCGCCCGGAAACACCAGCCGGTTCGGCATGAAGCGGTGCTTCGCCCCGCGCATCCCCATCAGCACCTCGGGGCCCGAGGCGCCGGGGCGCACGATCACCAGGCTCGCCGCGTGGCGCGGGCGGACGGGGCGGCGCTTGGTTGCATCCGCAATGGATGCCGGCGCGGGCGTGTCAGGCAAGGTCGAAGCCCCTGGTCTTGAGGTAGGCGGCGAAGCCGAAGCGCTCCGGCACTGAAAGCTGGCGCGCGGCGTTCTCGCTCCAGGTCATCGCGGGCTTCGGATCGTAGACGTCGCGGTTCTTCTGGCTGCCCGGCGCGATCGGCTCGCGCGCGGCGCGGCGTTCGTCGTAGGCGGCGACCTGCGCGGGCAGCGCCGCGTCGTCGTAGCGCTCGCGATGCACCACGACCGACGGCGGCAGCCGCATCGACGCGGGACGGCGGCCGTCGGGCCAGCCCAGCGTCAGCCCGGCGATCGGATAGACCCCCGGCGGCAGGCCGAGCAGCGGCGTCAGCTTCTCGATATGGTTGCGGACATAACTGATCGGGCAGGTGCCCAGCCCCGCCGCCTCGGCCGCCGCGATGAACTGCGCCATCGCGAGCGCCCCGTCCACCGCCGTGTTCAGGAAGGTGTCCAGGTTGTTGTTGGCGTGCGGCATCGCGTGAATGTCGCACAGGCGCTGGCCGCGCCGCATGTCGCCGCACCAGACCAGGAACACCGGGGCGGAGGCGATCCAGTCCATCGTGCCGATCCAATCGGCGATGCGCCTGATGCGCGCTGGATCGCGCAGCACGACGACGCTGTATTGCTGAAGATCGGACTTGCTGGGCGCGGATTGTGCGCAGGCCAGCAGCGCGTCGAGCAGCGCATCGGAGACCGGCTCCGCGCGGTAGCGGCGCGTCACGCGCCGGTCGAGCAGCGGCGCCAGCACCTCGGGCACCGAGGCGTCCGGAAGGTCGATGCCGTAGCGCGCGCGCAGCAGCGCCGCGCCATCGGCTCCGCCCGCTTGTCCGTCCATGCCATCCCCCTTCGGCAGCCCCGCCAGCTTGCCGGATTGCGGCGGGCGCGCAAGGTTGGCGGCACCGCAAGTGGGAGACAGACGCGCATGGCCGACCCGGGCGCACAGACGGCAGCACACCCATACGAGACGCACCGCGCGCAGATCGAGGCGATCCTGCGCGCCTGGGACATGCCGGAGGACAACGCGCGGATCACCGCCGAGATCCTGTCCTGGGCCGACCTGCACGGCATCGACAGCCACGGCATGTCGATGCTGCCGGGCTATGACCGCTACCGCCGCAACGGGCGGGCGAACATGCAGGCGCGGCCTTCGATCGTGCGCGAGACGCCGGTGTCCGCCCTGGTGGATGGCAATGGCGGGCTCGGCCACGTGCCGGCGGAATTCGCGATGCGCACTGCCATCGCCAAGGCGCAGACCAGTGGCATGGCGATCGCGGCGGTGCGCAACTCCGCGCATTTCGGCGCCTGCGGCTTCTATACTAAGATGGCGGCGGACGCCGGGCTGATCGGCATCGCCTGCACCAGCGCCTCGGGCATCCAGGTGGCGCCCACCTTCGGCAAGCAGGCGCGCCTCGGCACCGATCCGTGGAGCTTCGCCGCCCCCGGCGCGGACGGCGTGCCGTTCCTGCTCGACATGGCGACCACCACGGTCGCGGCGGGGCGCATCCGCAACAAGGCAAACGAGAAGCTGCCAACGCCGCCCGGCTGGCTGGTCACGAAGGAGGGGCTGCCGAGCACCGACCCGCTGGAGGCCGCCGAGAAGGGCGGCTTCCTCACCTCGCTCGGCGGCTCGCCCGACGGCAGCAGCTACAAGGGCTACGGGCTGGCGGCGATGGTGAACATCCTGTCGTGCTGCCTGTCGGGCGCGACGCTGATCACCGATCCGATGCACACGAAGAAGCCGCAGGGCATGGATATCGGCCACTGCTTCTTCGCCATCGACCCCGGCCTGTTCCGCGAGCCCGAGGAGTTCAAGGCCGACGTGACGCGCTTCTGCGCCGACCTGCGCGCCACGACGCCGATCGACCCCGCCCGCCCGGTGATGGTGGCGGGCGACCCCGAACGCGCCAATGCGGCGCGGCGGATGCAGGAAGGCGTGCCCGTGGGCCTCGGCCTGCTGTCCCAGGTGCGCCAGATCGCCCAGGCCGCCGCCGCGCCCTGGCTGCTCGACTAGAAGGCCGGAGGATCGCGCCCGTGACCCAGCATCAGCCGCTGACTCCCGCGCCCTATGTCTGGACCGCCCCGCCGCTCGGCGAGGCCACGAGCGCGCATCCGCGCTTCTACACCGACCCCGAGGTGTTCAAGGCGGAGATCGCGCATATCCACCTGAAGCACTGGTTCTTCGCCGGCCGCGTCGAGGAGGTCGCCAACCCCGGCGACTTCAAGGCGCTGGAAACGGTGGGCGGCCCGGCGGCGCTGGTGCGCGGGCAGGACGGCGTGCTGCGCGCCTTCGCCAATATCTGCCGCCACCGCAACTCGATCCTGCTGGAAGGCAAGGGCTGCGCGCATTCGATCGTCTGCCCCTATCACGGCTGGAGCTACGAACTGGACGGCACGCTGGCCGGCGCGCCGGGGATGCGGGAGGTGCCGGAATTCGAGAAGCCGCCGCACGGGCTGCTGCCGATCCGGATGGAGACGTGGGACGGCGCGATCTTCCTGAACTTCGACGACGCCGCGCCGCCGCTTTCGGAGCATCTGGGCGATCTGCCGGAGCTGCTCGGCTCGCACCGCTTCGGCGACATGCGCGTGACCTGGCAGATCGAGATCGAGACGCGCTGCAACTGGAAGCTGCTGCTGGAAAACGCGATGGAGAGCTACCATACCGGCATCGTGCATGCCGCGACGGTGGGCGCGCAGAAGAGCATGAGCTTCCCGACCCGCGGCGAATGGCACTGCATCCAGGTGCAGGCCGGCAGCTCGATCGCCGTGCTGGACGGCGACCCGCCGTTCCCGCCCATCGCGGGCCTGTCGGAGCAGTCGCGCAAGGGCACGTATTTCACGCTGATCGAGCCCACCACGCAGTTCGCCTGCGCGCAGGACACGATCTGGTGGCTCGCGGTGCGGCCGGTGGCGGTGGATCGCTCGGTGCTGTCGGTGGGCGGCTGCTTCCCGCGCCCATACACCGAACTGCCGGATTTCGAGGAACGCGCCGCGCCCTACTACCAGCGCTGGGAGGCGGTCGCGCTGGAGGATGTCGGCATCCTGGAGAAGCAGCAGCGCGCCCTTGGCTCCGTCATGGCCCGCCCCGGCCCGCTGTCCTGGCGCGACGACATGGTGCTGGCGATCAATCGCTGGGTGCTGTCGCGGCTGCCGGCGGAGGTGGCCGCCACTCTCACGTAGGGCGCATGTGCGGACCGCGATGCGCCGGTCGCGCGAAAGCGTGCCACGCGTCGTGCACGCGTGGCATCCTGCGGGCATGACCTTCCGCTCACTCTACGCACACGGCTTCGCCCGGGTCGCGGCTTGCACCACGCGGACGCATCTTGCGGACCCCGCGCGCAATGCCGCCGAGGTGATGGAAGCCGCGCGGGCCTGCCACGAAAAGGGCGTCGCGCTGGCGATCTTTCCGGAGCTGACGCTGTCCGGCTACTCCATCGAGGACCTGCTGCTGCAGGACGCGCTGCTCGATGCGGTGGAAGCCGCCGTCGCCACGCTGCTTGCGGAAAGTGCTGCGCTCGCGCCCGTGCTGGTGGTCGGCGCGCCGCTGCGCCATGCGGGACGGCTCTACAACGCCGCGCTGGTGATCCATCGTGGCCGGCTGTTGGGCGTGGCGCCGAAATCCTACCTGCCCACCTACCGGGAATTCTACGAGCGCCGCCAAGCGGCCGCGGGCGATGCGCTGCGCGGGACCATCGCGCTGGCGGGCCAGACCGCGCCGATCGGCAACGACCTGCTGTTCGCGGCCGAGGACCTGCGCGGCTTCGTCCTGCACGTGGAGATCTGCGAGGATTTCTGGGTGCCGATCCCGCCCAGCGCGGAGGCGGCGCTGGCGGGCGCCACGGTGCTCGCGAACCTCTCGGGCAGCCCGATCACCATCGGCCGCGCCGATGCCCGCCGGCTGCTCGCGCAATCGGCCTCGGCGCGCTGCCTCGCCGCCTATCTCTACGCCGCGGCGGGGGCGGGCGAATCCACCACCGAGGTCGCCTGGGACGGCCAGGTGATGATCTTCGAGAACGGCACGCGGCTCGCCGAGGCGGAGCGGTTCCCGCCCGCGGGCCAGACCGTGATGGCGGACATCGATCTGGATCTGCTGCGGCAGGAACGGATGCGGATGGGCACGTTCGACGACAACCGCCGCGCCCATGCCGCGCGCACCGATGCGTTCCGCCGCATCCCGTTCCGCCTCGATCCGCCCTGCGCCGCCGATCTCGGCCTGATGCGCCGCGTGGAGCGGTTTCCCTTCGTGCCCGCCGATCCGGCGAGGCTCGAACAGGACTGCTACGAGGCCTACAACATCCAGGTCGCGGCGCTGGTGCAGCGGCTGCGCGCCATCGGCACCGAGCGGGTGGTGATCGGCATCTCGGGCGGCCTCGATTCCACGCACGCGCTGATCGTCGCCGCCCGCGCGCTGGACCGGCTCGGGCTGCCGCGGTCGAACATCCTGGCCTACACGCTGCCCGGCTTCGCCACGAGCGCGCACACCAAGGCGAACGCCTGGGCGCTGATGCGCGCCCTCGGCGCCGCTGCCGCCGAGATCGACATCCGTCCCGCCGCGCGGCAGATGCTGACCGATCTGGGCCACCCGTTCGCGGGCGGCGAACCCGCCTACGACATCACCTTCGAGAACGTGCAGGCGGGCCTGCGCACCGACTACCTGTTCCGCCTCGCCAACCACAACCGCGCCATCGTGCTGGGCACGGGCGACCTGTCGGAACTCGCGCTCGGTTGGTGCACCTACGGCGTGGGCGACCAGATGTCGCATTACAACGTCAATGCCGGGGTGCCGAAGACGCTGATCCAGCACCTGATCCGCTGGGTGATGCGGTCGGGCCAATTCTCGGCCGATGTGGGCGCGACGCTGGAGGCGATTCTGGCGACCGAGATCACCCCCGAACTGGTCCCGGTGGGCGAGGGCGAGACGCCGCAGAGCACGGAGGCGACGGTCGGTCCCTACGCGCTGCAGGACTTCACGCTGTTCTACACGCTGCGTTACGGCTTCCGCCCCTCGAAGATCGCCTTCATGGCGCTGCACGCCTGGGGCGACGCGGCGGCGGGCGACTGGCCCCCCAATTTTCCCCCGGAGCGGCGCAACGCCTACACGCTGGCCGATATTCGCCGCTGGATGGAGGTGTTCCTGCGCCGCTTCTTCGCCTTCAGCCAGTTCAAGCGCTCGGCGCTGCCGAACGGGCCGAAGGTCTCGGCGGGGGGCGCGCTGTCGCCGCGCGGGGACTGGCGCGCGCCGTCCGACGGCAATGCCGAGGTGTGGCTCGACGACCTGCGCCGCAACGTGCCGGAGCGGTGATGGCCGCGTCGCGGGTTGTGCCCGGGGCGCCTCGGTACGAAATCTTACCGATCGTGGCTCGGCGCTGGCGCGGCACGGCGGGCGCTGTGCTACATTCCTTGCGCCGGGGTCCGCGATGATCGTTTGCGCCAAGAAGGGCGGATTCCGGTAATGTCCGGCCACGCCTCAACCGATAGGAGAAATTCCGGACTGCCGTCTGACGTGTTCTTGGAGTAGACGGCGTTTTGCGTCCGTGGAAATTGCGCCATGTCGTCTGAGCATATCGGACAGGACGGGACCGGCGACGACTCGGGCCTCTCGCGCGCGCCCGGCGCGGAGCGCGCCGGGCGGCGCGGGCGCGCTTCCCGCAAGCAGGCCACGCAAGGCAGCGAGCAGCGCGCGACGGTAGGGGCGGAGGACGGCGGCCTACCGGCAGCGGCGTTCGTCGCCGCGGGCGTGGCGGTGACGGCGGGCGGCGCGGTGATCGCGCGGGCGCACGGGCGGTTCCAGCCTGACGACGCCGAGGGCGGCGAGCATGGCACGCAGATGGCGAGCGCCCTGCCGATGGCCGGCGGGAGCCGGCATCCGGGCGCCGGCGTCGAGGATGGCGATATCCGCGTGGCCGGCGCGATGGGGCCCACGACCGGGCTGCCGCCGGGCACGTTCAGCGACATTCAGGCCGCGATGGCCACCGGACCGATCGCCGAGGCGGCATCGGCGGGGGCGCCGGGGCAGGCCACCGGGGTCATGCTGGGCCCCTGGCCGCAGATCGCCTTCGACCAACTGGGCAAGGACCACGGCCCGCTGAGCCTGCTGGGCAGCTACGTGTTCAGCATCCTGGAGGCGGTGTTCGGCCCCTCGGCCGCCGAACGGGCGGCGGCGCAGAGTTCCGACGACATCCTGCGGACCGCGAGCCCGACGCAGCCCTGGGACGATCTGCCCGACCTGGGCACGGAATCGATCTGGAACTGGGACGATTCCTCCACGAACCCGGCGAACTCCGATACCGGGTATGCCGCCGGATCGGCCTATTTCGCCGATCCGTACGGCGGCACGGTGAGCGGATCGGCCAGCGCGGCGAACGTGGTGTTCGCGTCCGGCACCTGGACGATGGACCCCGGCGCCAGCCTCATTGCCGAGCAATCGCTCGTGGTCGGCCTGAGCGCGACCGCGTCCCTGGTGATCGGCCCGGACAGCATGGTGACCGCCGAGGGCGCGGTGATCATCGGGGCGGGCAGCGGCGGCAACGGCACCGTCATCGTCACCGGTGGCGGCGTGCTGCAGGACACCCCGTCCGCGGGCAGCGGGGCCAGGACCACGGCTGCCGGCTCGCAGGCCGGTTCCGGGGTGCCGTCCGCCGCCCCGCGTCAGACCACCGACGGGCTGGCAAGCGTAATGGTGGTGGGCGCCTCGCGGTCCGGAACCGGCACGTTGAACGTGACCGGCAGCGGGTCGCAGGTGCGGCTCCGCATGCACGGCCTGGCGATCGGCGCTGCCGGTGGCAGCGGCACGGTCACCGTCTCGCAGGGTGGCACGCTGCAGGCAGGCGCACCGGATGGCGCGCTGCCCGTCGCCATCGCGGTCGGCGGGGCGGGCGACGGAAGCCTGGCTGCGACCGGGGCGCATTCGGCCGTACAGACCTACGGCGTCGTCACCATCGGAGGCGTGCACCAGGGCAGCCTGACGGTGGAGGACGGCGCCGATATGTCGGTGGACGCGGACGTCACCGGCACCGCCGAACTGATCATCGGCGGGAGCGGGGGGATGGATGCATCCGCCGGCGGCGGAACGGCGGTGGTCGCGACCGGCGGCGCCATCGAAAGCACGGGCGCGATCGTGGTCGGGTCCGCCGACGGTAGCGGCACGCTGAACCTCGGTTCGGGGGGCACGGTGACCGCCGCCACGCTCGCGGTAGGCGCGGGCGCGGACTCGGCCGGCATCGTCGCGGTGGACGATGGCGGCACGCTGATCGTGGGCACGGGCCTGCACGGCCCTGCCACGCTCGCGCTGGGCCTCGGCGCCGGCGCCTCCGCATCGTTTTCCGTTGCGGCGGGGGGGACGGTCAGCGTGCACGGCGATGTGGCGCTCGGCCCCTATGCCTCGATCTCGGTCGCCGACGGCGGCAGCTTCCTGGTGGGCGCGACGGGCGCCGCGGCCCCCGGGACGGTGCAGATCGCGGTCGGCTTCACCGTGAGCGGCAGCGGCAAGATCGCCGCCGCGGCCATCCGAAACGACGGCCAGATCATTGCATCCGGCGGTACGCTGACGATCGGCGGCGCGATCTCCGGCAGCGGCACGCTGCAGATCGCGGCAGGCGCCACGCTGGACCTGCAGGGCGTGCTGGGCGGCGCCCAGACCATCTCGTTCGGCGACGGCGGCGCTCAGACGCTGATCCTGGGCGCCCCCGGTGATCAAGTGACCAACGCCATCACGGGCCTCGACACCGGCGACCGCATCGAACTTACCCGCCTCGGCATCGCCGGGGCATCGATCACCGCGCCGGGCACGGTGACGATCCAGACAAGCACCGGCGTGATCGTGCTGACGAACGTGAGCTTCGCCAGCAGCGGCGACACCGGCTTCGTCACCGGCGTCGACGCGACGACCGGCGACGGCTTCATCGCGATCACCTCCGGCAGCCCGGCCGTACAGCAGGTCGCAACCGTGATCGCCGCGGCGGAGGTCGCGCCGGATACGCTCTGCTTCCTGCCCGGCACGCTGATCGCCACCCCGGATGGTGAGGTGCCCGTGGAGGCGCTGCGCGAAGGCGGCCTCGTGCGCACGCTGTCGGGCGCGGACCGGTGCATCGCATGGATCGGCGAGGGCCGGGTGCTGGCGACGCGCGGGCGGCGTACGGCGGCGACGCCCGTCATCATCCGCAAGGGCGCTTTCGCGCCCAACCTGCCGCACCGCGACCTGCGGGTGACGAAGGGACACTCGTTCCTGTTCGCCGGCCCCACGGGAGACGTGCTGATCCCGGTGGAGTTCCTGGTCAACCATCGCTCGATCCTGTGGGACGACCGCGCGCAGGAGGTGCAGGTCTTTCATGTCGAGCTGGAGACGCACGACATCCTGATCGCCAACGGCGCGGCGGCGGAAAGCTACCGCGACGACGGCAACCGCTGGCTGTTCCGGAACGCCAACAGCGGCTGGCACCTGCCGCCGAAGCCGCCCTGCGCGCCGGTGCTGACCGGCGGCCCCGTGGTGGACGCGGTGTGGCGACGCCTGCTCGACCGCTCCGGGCCGCGCCCCGGCCTGCCGCTGACCGACGATCCGGACCTGCATCTGCTGGCCGACGGCGCGCGGATCGACCCCGTGCGGCGGACGGCGGAGGCGGCGGTGTTCGTGCTCCGCTCGGCGGCGTCCGACCTGCGGATCGTCTCGCGGGCGGCAGCGCCGCAGGAGCTTGGACTGGCTCGCGATCCGCGCGTGCTGGGCGTCGCGCTCCGCCGGATCGAGGCGCGGCGCGGGCGGCATCTGCGGATGATCGGGGCGGCGGACGCGCGGCTGTCCGTCGGGTTTCATGGCTACGAACCGGCGGACGACCTGCGCTGGACGGACGGCGACGCCGCGCTCCCCGCCGACCTGCTCGCCGGCCTCGGCGGGCCGGTGGAGATCACGCTCGTGCTGGCCGGCCGCACCGCCTACATCGACGACGGGGCCGCGGTCCGCATCGCCTGACGAGGTCGAGCCTTTCCGATGGGGCCTTGATCGGGGGCGGCGGCGGGGCTACCGGACGCCGATGACCGCATCCCTCATCGAGACCGACGTCGCCATCGTGGGCGCAGGCCCGGTCGGGCTGTTCGCCGTCTTCGAGCTCGGGATGCTCCGAATCCGCAGCGTGCTGATCGACGCGCTCGCCGAGACCGGCGGGCAATGCGCCGCGCTGTATCCGGAAAAGCCGATCTACGACATCCCTGCCCACCCGGCGATCGAGGCGGCGGACCTGATCGCGAAGCTGGAGCAGCAGATCGCGCCGTTCGAGGCGCCGCGCCTGCTCGGCCGCCGCGTCACGGGGCTCGAAGGCGCGGCGGGCGGCTTCACGCTGACCACCGACCAGGGCGACACGGTGCGCGCCAAGGCGGTGGTGCTGGCGGCGGGCGCGGGGGCGTTCGGCCCGAACCGCCCGCCGCTCGACGGGCTCGCCGCCTACGAGGCGGGCGGCGCGGTGCAGTACTACGTCCGCCGCCGCGATGCGCTGGCGGGCAAGCGGGTGGTGATCGCGGGCGGCGGCGATTCGGCGGTGGACTGGGCGCTGGCGCTCGCCGACATCGCGAAGGTGTCGGTGGTGCACCGCCGGCCCAAGTTCCGTGCCGCGCCCGAGGCCGCGGCGCGGCTGGAGGAGCTGGCGCGTGTCGGCCAGATCGAGCTGATCATCCCCTACCAGTTGCACGCCCTGCACGGCGCGGGCGGCGTGCTTGAGAGCGTGGAGGTGGCGAGCCTGGAGGGCCAGCACCGCCGCCTGCCCGCCGACGTGCTGCTCGCCTTCTTCGGCCTGTCGATGGATCTCGGTCCGATCGCGGGCTGGGGGATGGCGCTGGAGCGCAGCCACGTCACGGTCGATCCGGCCACCTGCCAGACCAGCCTGCCGGGCGTCTTCGCCATCGGCGACGTGGCGGCCTATCCGGGCAAGCTCAAGCTGATCCTGCAAGGCTTCAGCGAGGCCGCGATGGCCGCGCACGCCATCCACCCGATCGTCCACCCGGATCAGGCGCTGCACTTCGAGTATTCGACGACGAAGGGCGTGCCGGCGGCTTAGCCCGGCGGAACCACCTCGATCTCCGTCAGTCCGGCCGCCAGCACCGTGCGCAGGTCGCGCTCGGGCAGCGCGATGCAGCCTTCGGTGGGTGCCAGGTCGGGGCGGGCGACATGCAGGAAGATCGCCGAGCCGCGGCCGCGCACCGTGGGGGCGTCATTCCAGCCCAGCACGCCGATCAGGTCGTAGACCGCGTCCTCCCGCCACAGCGCCTCGTGCCGCGCTGGATGCGGCAGGCGGATCATGCGGTTGTAGTCAGGATGGGAGGGGTCGTCGCACCAGCCGTCGGACGGGGCCAGCGGTTCGCGCGGGACGGCGCAGGCGGGGATCGGGCCGCGGTCGGCGCGGTAGAGCACGCGGCGGAGCGGCAGCAGGCCCG
>JAFEFJ010000075.1 GCA_018240635.1 Pseudomonadota bacterium
GTCTGCGGCGACAGCAGGCTCGTGCTGCAGGGCCTGCTCGACCGGCTGGGCGGCAGCCTCGCCACCGATCCCACCTTCGCCCCGCAGTTCCGCGCGCTGCGGGAAGCCGCGCGCGCCGAGTTCGCGGGCTCGCTCGGCCCCTACGCCACCTTCTCCGAGCAACTGCGCAAGGTCATGCCGCGCGACGCGATATGGGTGCGCGACATCACGCAGTCCAACACCACCTGGGGCAACCGGCTCTTCCCCGTCTATTCGCCGAATGACAGCGTCTATCCCGTCGGCGCGGGCATCGGGCAGGGGCTGCAACTCGGCATCGGCGCGGCCGCTGCGGCGGCGGAGAAGGCGGGCGGGCGCAAGACCGTGGTGATGACGGGCGACGGCGGCTTCTTCCTGAACATGGGCGAGTTGTGGACAGCCGTTCAGGACAAGCTCGACATGGTGGTGATCGTGATGAACGACCGCGGCTACGGCGTCATCAAGCGCATCCAGGATTCCTTGCAGGAAGGCCGCCGCTTCTACGCCGACCTGCTTGGGCCGGAGCTCAACGACCTCGCGCGCATCGCCGGCATCCCGTTCTTCAAGGTCACGGAAGGCGACCGGTTCGGCGAGACCGTTGCGAAAGCCCTTGCGGTCAGCGGGCCGAGCATGGTGGAAGTGGACATGCACGCCGTCGGCGAGATGCCTGCCTATTTCCCCTTCAACAAGCGCGCCGCCTAAGGGACCGCCATCTGAGCAATCCGGCCGGCCTGCTCGGGCTTCTCGCCCTGTTCGGGCTGGCCTTCGCGCTCAGCGAGGATCGCCGGCGCATTCCCTGGCGCACCGTGGCGGGCGGCATCGGCCTGCAGCTTGTCCTCGCGCCGCTGCTGATCTTCGTGCCCCCCGCGCGCACCGCGCTGCTTCTGGTGAACCAGGGTGCGGAGGCGTTGCAGGCGGCAACCGACGCAGGCGCCGCCTTCGTGTTCGGCTATCTCGCCGGGCCGCCGCTGCCCTTTGCCGAAGCCCATCCCGGCGCGTCGTTCATCCTGGCGTTCAAGGCGCTGCCGCTTGTGCTGACGATCAGCGCGCTCGCCTCGCTCCTGTTCTATCTCGGCATCCTGCAACGCATCACGGCGGCTTTCGCCTGGCTGCTGCGCTCGGTGCTCGGCATCGGCGGCCCGCTCGCGCTCGGCGCAGCCGTGCACATCTTCGTCGGCATGGTGGAGGCGCCGCTGCTCGTGCGCCCCTATCTTGCACGAATGCAGCGGGGCGAGCTGTTCGCGCTCATGACCGTCGGCATGGCGGGGGTCGCCGGCACCGTCATGGTGATCTACGCCTCGTTCCTGGCGCCCGTCATCCCGAACGCGCTCGGCAACATCCTGATCGCCTCCGTCATCAGCACGCCCGCAGGCCTCGCCATCGCCGCGATGATGGTGCCGTTAGGCAACGTGACGGCGGACGAGGCGCGCATCGACATCCACGATCCACCGTTGAGCATGATGGATGCGCTGGTAAAGGGCACGATGGACGGCATCCCTGTCGCCGTCGCCATCGCCGCCAGCCTGCTCGTTGCGGTCGCCGTCGTCACGGCAGCGAACATGGCGCTCGGCCATCTGCCGCATTGGGGCGGCGAGGCTGTCACCCTGCAGCGCGTGTTCTCCTGGCCGTTCCGCCCCGTGATGTGGCTGATCGGTATCCCCTGGAACGAAACCGCCGCCGCCGCCGCGCTGATGGGCACCAAGACGGTGCTGAACGAATTCGTCGCCTTTCTCGGCCTCGCCGGCCTGCCGCCCGATGCGCTCTCGCCCCGCTCGCGCCTGATCGTCACCTACGCGCTCTGCGGCTTCGCCAATTTCGGCAGCCTCGGCATCATGATCGGCGGCATGGGCGTCATGGCGCCGGAGCGGCGGCACGAGATCGTGGCATTGGGGATGCGCTCCATCCTGTCCGGCACGCTCGCCACCTGCACGAGCGGCGCGGTGGTCGGACTGCTGACGGCGTGACGGCTCATTGACCAACCTTGACCAAGCCGGTCGCCGGGGCCACCTTCTGGGCGAAGGTGGATGGATCGCGATGGATACGGTCAATATCTACGAGGCCAAGACCAACCTCTCGGCGCTGGTGGACCGCGCCGCGGGTGGCGAGGAGATCGTGATCGCCCGCAACGGCAAGCCAGTTGCCCGCCTCGTGCCGCTGGAGAAGCGCACCGCACCTCGCCGGCTGGGCCTATATCGGAACGAAGTCAAGGTCGGCGCTGACTTCGACGATCCGTTGCCGGAGGAAATCCTCGCGGCATTCCGTGGCGAGAAGGCGTGAAGCTTCTTCTCGATACGCACATCTTCATCTGGGCCTGTTCCGATCCATCACGCATAAAGGCTGCGCTGCGCAAGGCGATCGCCGGTTCCGCCGAAGCTGTTTTCGTCAGCGCCGCCACGGCCTGGGAAATCTCGATAAAGCGGGCCCTCGGACGGCTCGAATTTCCCGTCGAGCGGATCGAGGCGATGCTGGCTGATATGGAGTTGCTGCCGCTGCATGTCACGCTTCGGCATGCGGTGGAGGCGGGGGCCCTGCCGAAGCATCACGCCGATCCATTCGACAGGATGCTGATCGCGCAGGCCAGGGCCGAAGGCTTGACGCTCGCGAGCATTGATCGCCGGCTCACCGCCTACGATGTGCCGATATTCGGCGCCTAACGCTAAAGGAGAGCGCAATGGACCAGAAAACGGCCCTGATCGTCGGCGTGGGCGGCGGGCTCAGTGCCTCGCTCGCGCGGCTTTTTGCGGCGAACGGGATGGGCGTCGCGCTCGCCGCGCGCAACACGGAGAAGCTCATCGCTCTCGCGAAGGAAGCCGGCGCCGCCGCCCATGCCTGCGACGCGGCGAAGCCCGAGGATGTCGCGCGCCTGTTCGCCGCGCTGCCCGCGCCGCCAGACGTGGTGGTGTTCAATCCCAGCGCGCGCGTTCCAGGCCCCATCGCCGAGATCGACCCGGAGGCAGCGGCACGCGCGCTGTCGATCAGCGCCTATGGCGGATTCCTGGTCGGGCAGGCGGCGGCGAAGGCGATGCTGCCGCGCGGGTCCGGCACGATCCTGTTCACCGGCGCCTCGGCCAGCGTGAAGGGCTATCCGCGCTCGGCGGTCTTCGCGATGGGCAAGTTCGCGCTGCGCGGGCTTGCGCAAAGCATGGCGCGGGAGCTTGCTCCGCGGGGCATCCATGTCGCCCATGTGGTCATCGACGGCGGAATCCGCAGCACGCAGCGGCAGGAGCCGGCGGACGCGCCCGACAGCATGCTCGATCCCGACGCGATCGCCTTGAGTTATCTGCATCTCGCGAATCAGCACCGCAGCGCCTGGACATGGGAGATCGAAGTGCGGCCCTGGGTGGAACGCTTCTAGCCCGCGCTCTTGCCCGCGCCGTTCCCCCGCCCCATGCTGCCGCATCGCATTGGGGGGAGCGCCATGATCTACGAACTGCGCATCTATCACACGATACCCGGCCGCCTGCCGGACCTGCTGAAGCGGTTCGACACCTACACGCTGAAGATCTGGGAAAAGCACGGCATCAAGCAGGCCGGCTTCTGGACCACCCTGATCGGCAGCAGCAACCAGGCGCTCTACTATCTGCTCGCGTGGGAATCGCTTGCCGACCGCGAAAAGAAGTGGAGCGCCTTCCTCGCCGATCCCGAATGGCTGGAGGTTCGCCGCGTGACGGAAGCGAACGGCCAGCTCAACGAGCGTGTCGAGAACCAGATCCTCGCACCCACCTCGTTCTCGTCGGTGAAGTAGCCGCCCTTCAGCCCCTCTCCCGCACCGCGGGAGAGGGAGGGGCCCGTTGCGCATCCAACGGGAGGGTGAGGGCGCCTACAGGAACCCCGTGCTGAACCACGGCACCGCCGCGACCAGCACCAGCCCCGCCAGCACCGCCGCCAGATAGGGCCAAATGCGCCGCATCGCCGCGTCGGGGGAGACGCGCCCAATCGCGCAGGCCGCGTAGTAGCCGACGCCGAAGGGCGGGGCGAACAGCCCGATCCCCATCGCCAGCACCACCACCATCGCGTAGTGCACCTCGTTGATTCCCACCGCGCGGGCCGAGGGGAACAGCAGCGGGCCGAACAGCACGATCGCCGGAATTCCCTCCAGCACGCTGCCCAGGATCATGAACGCCAGGATCGACACTGCCATGAACCCCGCGGCGCCGCCGGGCATCGCAGTCATCGCCTGCGCCAGTTGCCGCGAGAAGCCCGATTGCGTCAGCGCCCAGGCCATTCCCGTCGCGGTGCCGATGATCAGCAGGATCGCGCCCGACAGCGAGGCGGTCTCCACGAACATCGGATAGAGCCGCCGCCAGTCGAATTGCCGGTAGATCACCAGCCCCGCGATCACGCCGTAGGCGATCCCGATGGTGGAAACCTCCGTCGCCGTTGCCACGCCCTCCACCACCGCCGTGCGGATCAGCACCGGCAGCAGCAGCGCGGGCAGCGCAACGACGAAGGCGCGCAGCATCTCCCGCGCAGGCGGGCGGGCGACGCCGCTCAGATCCTCGTCATGGCTGCGGTAGCGCGCGATCGCGGCCAGCGCCAGCGCCAGCACCGCCGCGGGCACAAGCCCGCCAGTGAACAGCGCGGCGATGGAAACGCCTGTGACCGATCCGATGGTGATCAGCACCAGGCTCGGCGGGATCGTCTCGCTCATCGCGCCCGATGCCGACAGCAGCGAGACCAGTTCCCCCTCGTTCGCGCCGCGGCGCTTCATCTCGGGGAACAGCACCGGCGCGACCGCCGCCATGTCGGCCGCCTTCGCGCCCGAGATGCCGGAGACCAGATACATCGCCCCCAGCAGCACGTAGGACAGCCCGCCGCGCACATGTCCCAGCAGAGCGGCGAGGAACGCCACCATCGCGCGCGCCATGCCGGTCATCTCGATCAGCAGGCCGAGGAACACGAACAGCGGCACCGCCAGCAGGATCAGGCTGCTCATGCCCTCGTCCATGCGCGAAACGACCACCGTCAGCGGCGTGCGCGTCAGCGTCGCCAGATAGGCCAGCGTCGCCAGCCCGAAGGCGAAGCCGATCGGCACGGACAGCAAAACGCCCGCGCCCAGCAGCAGCACGAAGAACAGCACCAGGTTCCAGTTGCCGATGCCCTTCAGCAGCGGTGCTGCGAAGTGCAGCGCCACCCCGGCCGCCGCCAGCGCGCCCAGGCCCCACAGCGCATCGCGCCAACCCAGCCGCAGCAGCCGTGCCAGCGCCGTCACCGCCATCAGCACCGCGCCCACCGGCAGCGCGGCGGCGCGGAACGTGTTGTGCAGGCCGAGCGCCGGGGTCTGGATGAACCACTCGTCCGAGGCGTAATCCCAGGCCGACGGCACCACGATCAGCAGGAACAGCGCCACCGATCCGGCGGCCAGCGCCTCGCAGCGCGCCTGCCCGCGCGGCGAAAGACGTCCCATCACGGCGGTCAGCCGCATGTGCTCGCCGCGCTGCAGCGCGATCACCGCGCCCAGCATCGCGAGCCACAGGAACAGCAGCGACGCCAGCTCGTCGGTCCAGGTCAGCGCGTTGCGGAAGACGTAGCGGGCGATGACGCCGACCAGCAGCACGACGATCTCCGCCGCGACGAGGATGGCGGCGGGGATCTGCACCGTGTGCCGCAGCACCCGCTCCAGCGCCGAGGCCGCCGCCGGCGCGCTTGCCGCGGCGGCGTGGCCCGCGGGCGCCGCCATCAGGCCAGCGAGCCGACCTGGCTTTCCAGAATCCCCCAGGCCTCGTCGCCGAACTTCTTCTGCCACTGCGCGTAGAATCCGGCCTGCTTCAGGGCCGCGCGGAACTGCGCCTTGTCCACCTCGATGAACTCAAGCCCCTTCGCCTTCAGGTCGGCGGCGACTGTGTCGTTCAGCTTCGCGATGTCCTCGCGCTCCTGCACGGCCGAGGCGTTCAGCTCCTTCGCCACGATCTGCTGGAAGTTCTCCGGCATCGACTGGAAGCTGCGCTTGTTCGCCAGCATCCAGAACCCGTCCCACATGTGGCTGGTGAGCGAGCAGTATTTCTGCACCTCGTACAGCTTGGCAATCTGGATCAGGGTCAGCGGGTTCTCCTGCCCCTCGGCGATCTTGGTCTGCAGCGCGGAATAGACCTCGCTGAAATTGATGCTGATGGGCGAAGCGCCGAACGCCTCGAACATGCTGGTCCAAAGCGGCGAGATCGGCACGCGGATCTTGAAGCCCTTCAGGTCCTCGGGCGTGCGGATCGCGCGGGTGGAGCTGGTGATCTGGCGGAACCCGTTGTCCCACATCTTGTCCATCGCCAGCAGGCCGCGCTTATCGATTTCCTTGCGCACATAGGCGCCCAGCGCGCCGTCCATCGCCTTCCAGACCGTCGCGTAGTCCTTGAAGGCGAAACCGACGCCGTTAATCGCGGCGGGCGGCACCAGCGTGGACAGGATCAGGCCGGACAGCGTGAAGAAGTCGATCGCGCCCGAGCGAAGCTGCGACAGCATATCGGTGTCCGAGCCGAGCTGGTTGTTCGGGAACACCGCAATATCGACCGCGCCTCCGGTCGCCTGCTTGATGCGGGCGACGGCCTCCATCTGCCGCACGGTCTGCGGATGGGTGGCCGGAGAGTTGTTGGCCAGCTTGAACGAGAAGTCGGCCGCGCGGGCCGGGCGGGTGCGGATCGCGAACAGGGGCAGGGCGGCGGTGCCGGCCAGGATGGCGCGGCGCGTGGCGGCGGGCCCGGTGATGGGCATGGGGCGTTTCCTCGCAGGCTTCTTGACGGTGCCGGTTTATACGGGCGGCCCCCTCCGCGGCCAAGAGGAGGGGGTCAGAACGCCGTCAGATTGTCCCGGAAAGTGGCGTACGGATACTCCGTCCGCGTCAGCCCGCGCCGCTGCAGCGCGGGCACCAGCCCGTCGCACACCTCCATGATGTAGCGGCGGGTGAAGTCGCTGTTGAACAGCAGGAACCCGTCGCCGCCGACCTCCTCCATGATCTCGGCCATCAGCCCGGACACGTGGTCCGGGGTGCCAGTGTAGTCGATGCCGGACTTGATCGCGTACTCCATCGCCAGGCTGCGCAGCGTCCGCCCGGTGTATTTGGACACCTCCGACTGGTGCCCGTTGCTCGTCAGTTCCGGCAGCGGCACGTCGGGATCGAAGGTCGAGAAGTCGATGTCGCCGCTCAGCGACATCTGGGACAGCGCCATCTCGATATGTTCGGCCTTCGCCTCGTTCTCCAGCCGCCGCCGCTCGCGCGCGATTTCCATCGTCGTGTCCACGATGGGATAGGCCAGGAAAAGCACCTTGATGTCGTCGGGGTTGCGTCCGTAGCCCGCCGCCAGCGTGCGCACACTGGTGCGGAACGCCTTCATCTGCGGGATGCTCTCGCCGAAGGAGATGATCGTGTCCGCCCAGCGCGCCGCGAAGGCCTGCCCGCGCTTCGATCCGCCCGCCTGGCACAGCACGGGCCGTACCTGCGGCGAGCGCGGCGCATTCAGCGGGCCGTGGCAGCGGAAGTATTTCCCCTCGTACTTGATCGGATGCACCTTGCTGCCGTCGGCATAGAGCGGCGTCTTGGTGTCGGCCACGATCGCGTCGGGCTCCCAGGACTCCCAAAGCTGCGTGACGATCTCGGTGAACTCGTCGGCGCGGTCGTAGCGCTCGTCGTGCGGGAATTGCCGGTCGTGGCCGTAATTCTCAGCCGCGTGGTCGCTGCTGCCCGTCACCATGTTCCAGCCGACCCGCCCGCCGGTGGTGTGGTCCAGCGTGTTGACCAGACGCGCCAGCAGATAGGGCGGATATTCGGCGGTGGACAGCGTCGGCACGATGCCGATGTGCTTCGTCGCCTGCGCCATGTAGGGAACCAGCACCGCCGGGTCCATCTTCGGCGTGGCGACCGCGTATTTCAGATACACGTCGTGCGACTTCCCGTAGGTGCGCGGCACGTGGGACGAGTCCTCGATGATGACGTAGTCGAAGCACGCGCGCTCCAGGCTCACCGCCAGATCGACGAACAGGTCGGGCTTCAGCCAGCTGCGCGCCGTGTCCCCCGCCCAGTCGAACCGCCACGCCTTCGGGCTGTAGCCGCGCGAGAGGAACCAGGCGAGGTGGAACGGCTTGGCCATCCGCGGCTTCCTTTCGTGGGTTACTCGGCGGCCTTGCCGTAGCTGCCGTGGCGGTTGCGCTGCGGCGGCAGTCCCAGGTTCTCGCGCAAGGTGCGGCCCTCATATTCGGTTCTGAACAGGCCGCGGCGCTGCAATTCCGGTACCACCAGCGCGGCGAAATCCTCGATCGCGTGCGGCAGGTGGGACGGGCAGATGTTGAACCCGTCCGCCGCCCCGGTGGTGAACCACTCCTCCATATCGTCGGCGATGTCCTCGGCGGTGCCCACCACGCTGCGCATGCCGAAGCCGGCGCCGAAGGTTTCGTACAGCTGGCGGATCGTCAGGTTGCGCTTGCGCGACTGCTCCACGATCAGCCGCCCGGGACTTGCGATCGCCAGGTCCCCGATATCGGGCACCGGCCCGTCGATCGGATAGACCGACAGGTCGCCGATCATGCTGGACAGGATCGACAGCCCCACCAGCGGGTCGATCAGCGCCTGAAGCTGGTCCAGCTTGTCCTGCGCCTCCTGCCGCGTGCGCCCGACGAAGGGCACCAGTGCGGGCAGGATCAGCAGGTCGCCGTGCGCGCGGCCGAAGCGCGCGAGCCGGCCCTTGATGTCGGCATAATAGGCCCGCGCCCCGCCGATCTCGTGATCGCCCGAATAGATCAGATCGGCATGCTGCGCCGCGATCTCGCGCCCCGCCTCGTGCGCGCCGGCCTGCACCAGGATCGGCCGCCCCTGCGGCGTGCGCGCGGAGTTCAGTGGCCCGCGCACCTGGAAGTGCTTCCCCTTGTAGTTGAGCACGTGGAGCTTCTCGGGGTGGTAGAACAGGCCCGACGCCTTGTCGCGGATGAAGGCGTCGTCCTCCCAGCTGTCCCACAGCCCGGTCACCACCTCCACGAACTCGGCGGCGCGCTCGTAGCGCGTCTCGTAGTCCAGGTGGCTGTCGCGGTTGAAGTTCTGCGCCTCGGCGTCGGACCAGGAGGTGACGATGTTCCAGCCCGCCCTTCCGCCGCTGATGTGATCCAGCGAGGCGAACTTGCGCGCGATGTGGAACGGCTCGTTGTAGGTGGTCGACGCAGTGGTCACCAGGCCGATATGCGTCGTCATCGGCGCCAGCGCCGACAGCAGCGTGATCGGCTCAAGCTCGGCGTTCTTGTGCGAGCGCGCCAGGGCGCCCGGCGGGCGGTCCTTGTCGCGGATGCCGATTCCGTCCGCGAAGAAGATCATGTCGAACTTGGCCCGCTCGGCGGCCAGCGCGCTGTTCAGGAAGTAGCGGAAATCCAGCGAACCGGCGGACGGCACCTCCGGGTGGCGCCATGCCGCGATGTGGTAGCCCAGTCCGCGCAGGGACAATCCCAGGCGCATCCGCCGATCCGTCATTCCCGGTCGCCGTCCTTCTTGCCGGATTTTCGAGGTCAAGTGCCGACACTAGCCGCCCGGAGGCTGCGATTTCAAACTTTCCGGACGGTCGCGCGGGCAGGGTTGCGCCCGCGGCAGCGCCGCCCTGTGTCATCGAACCTTCACCGAACTGCAACAGTACTGTCGCGCCCCCTGCGTAGGGTCCGCCGCGTTGCGCCGGGACGGGGCGGTGCGCGCCGGGGCGGCGCGCGCCGGGACCCGGCGCCCACCAAGGAGGTTGCATGAAACGCATCGCCGCGGCATTCGCCGCCACCCTGGCCGGCTACGTCGCCTTCGGCGCGGCCGCCCAGGCCCAGCAGATCACCGGCGCCGGCTCGACGTTTGCCGCCCCGATCTACGGCAAGTGGGCCGAGGCCGGCTCGTCGGCCACCGGCATCAAGCTGAACTACCAGGCCATCGGCTCCGGCGCCGGCATCAACCAGATCAACAACCGCACGGTGGACTTCGGCGCCTCCGATATGCCGGTGCCGGCGGACCAGCTTGCCGCGCACAAGCTGATGCAGTTCCCCACCGTGATCGGCGGCGTGGATGTGATCGTCAACCTGCCCGGCATGAAGCCGAACGAGCTGAAGCTGACCGGCGCCGTGCTTGCCGACATCTATCTCGGCAAGATCGCCAAATGGAATGACCCGGCGATCGAGAAGCTCAATCCGGGCGTGAAGCTTCCCTCGCTCGCGATCGCGACGGTGCACCGCGCCGACGGGTCGGGCACCACCTTCGTGTTCACCGACTATCTCGGCATGGTCAGCCCGGAGTGGAAGTCCTCGGTCGGCTCCTCCACCTCGGTCGCGTGGCCCGGCGGCGCCGGCGGGAAGGGCAGCGACGGCGTGACCGCGACCGTGCAGCAGATTCCCGGCGGCATCGGCTATGTCGAAAGCGCCTATGCCGAACAGAACAAGCTCGCGACCGTTCAGCTTGAGAACAAGGACGGCAAGTTCGTCTCGCCGACGATGGAAACGTTCTCCGCCGCCGCCTCCAATGCCGACTGGTCGAAGGTGCAGAACTTCGCGATCAACCTGAACAATCAGCCGGGCGCGGCAAGCTGGCCGATCGTCTCGGCGACCTTCGTGCTGCTGCCGACCGATCCGAAGGACATGAAGCAGAGCGGCGCCGTGAAGAAGTTCTTCGACTGGGGCTTCACCCACGGCAACGACATCGCGAAGCAGATGCTCTACGTTCCGCTTCCCGACAGCGTCCACCAGGCAATCCGGACGGCGTGGCAGAAGGACGTGCCGGGCACCATGTGACGTGACGTCGCGCCGCCGTGCGTCCCGCCTCGCGCGGGTCGCCCGGCGGCCGGCATGACTGACAGGTCCCTTCGTGCAGAACGCATCGTCCATCTCGGCCGCGTCGCCCCTTCCCCTGGCCTCCCGTTCGGGGAAGGCCGTGGGCGATGCCGTCTTCGCCGGTTTCGCCCGCGCCTCCGGCGGCTTCGTGCTCCTGCTACTGGGCGGGATCATCGTTTCGCTGTTCATCGGCGGCCTCGCCGCGTTCCGCCAGTTCGGGGCGGCCTTCGTCGTCTCGCCGCTCTGGAACCCGGTCACGCAGAAGTTCGGCGGGCTGGTGCCGATCTACGGCACCCTCGTCACCTCGGTGCTGGCCCTGCTTCTCGCCGTCCCGCTCGCCTTCGGCATCGCCTTCTACCTGACCGAGCTTGCGCCGGCATGGCTGCGCCGCCCGGTCGGCACCGCGATCGAGCTTCTCGCCGCCGTGCCCTCCATCATCTATGGCATGTGGGGCTTCTTCGTGATCGTGCCGATCATGGCCGGTACCGTGCAGCCTGCCGTCATCGGCGCGTTCGACGGCATCCCGGTCCTTCAGGACCTGTTCGCCGGTCCGCCGTTCGGCACCGGTATTCTGACCGCCGCCTTCATCCTGGCGGTAATGATCATCCCCTTCATCGCCGCCACCATGCGCGACGTGTTCCTGACCGTGCCGGCTGTCTACAAGGAATCGGCCTACGGCGTCGGCTGCACGACGTGGGAGGTGATGCGCTCGATCGTGCTCCCCTACACGCGCGTCTCCGTCGTCGGCGGGATCATGCTGGGCCTCGGGCGCGCGCTCGGCGAGACGATGGCGGTCACCTTCGTGATCGGCAACGCCAACCGCATCACCTCCTCGCTGTTCGGCGCGGGCAACACGATCGCCTCGCTTGTCGCGCTCGAATTCCCCGAAAGCCCGGCCGGCAGCCTGAAGCTCGCCTCGCTGCTCGCGCTCGGCTTCATCCTGTTCGTCATCTCGTTCATCGTGCTCGCGATCTCACGCATCCTGCTGCGTCCGCGGCTGAAAGGTTGACGCAATGAGCGCAACGCTTTCCGCGGACGGTGTTCCCAGCGCCCCGAGGAACGAAGCGGTCGCGCGGGCGCTCGGGCGCCGGCGCAGCCGGACCAACCTGGTCGTCAAGGCGCTGTGCCTGCTGGCCACGGCGATCGGGCTGCTGCTGCTCGCGTCGATCCTGGCCACTCTGCTCTGGCGCGGCCTGGGCGGCCTGTCGATCACGGTGTTCACTACCTCCACCAAGCCGCCCGGATCGAACGGCGGACTGCTCAACGCAATCGTCGGCACCCTGATCCAGACCGCGATCGGCACCGCCGTCGGCACACCGATCGGCCTGATGGTCGGCACCTACCTCGCGGAATACAGCGTCGGCTCGCGGATCTCGGGCGCCGTCCGCTTCGTCTCGGACGTGCTTCTTTCGGCCCCGTCGATCCTGATCGGCCTGTTCCTTTACGAGATTCTCGTGCAGCCCGTCGGCGGCTTCTCCGCCATCGCGGGCGGGCTTGCGCTCGCCGTGATCGTGATCCCGATCGTGGTCCGCACGACCGAGGACATGCTGCGCCTGATCCCGGCCACGCTGCGCGAGGCGGCGATCGGGCTCGGCGCGCCAAAATGGAAGATGATCACGCTGATCTGCTACCGCGCGGCGATGGACGGCATCGTGACCGGTGTGCTGCTGGCGGTGGCGCGCGTCGCGGGCGAAACCGCGCCGCTGCTGTTCACCAGCTTCGGCAACCTGAACTGGTCGGTCAGCCTCACCCAGCCGATGGCGAGCCTGCCCGTGACGATCTACCAGTACGCCGGCTCGGCGTTCGAGGATTGGGTGCAGCTTGCCTGGGTTGCGGCGCTGCTGATCACCGTGGGCGTTCTGGCGATCAACATAACGGCGCGCAGCCTGCTGCGCGGCAGGAAGTAGCACATGAGCACCACCATGAACGACCGGCAGGACCAGATTTCGGCGACGCCCGGCATGCACGCACGCTCGGCCGAGGCGATCAAGGAGCCGCGAATCTCGATCCGCGGGCTCGATTTCTACTACGGCTCCAACCACGCGCTGAAGAACATCAACCTCGATTTCCCGGAGTGTCAGGTCACGGGCATGATCGGCCCGTCCGGCTGCGGCAAGTCCACGCTCCTGCGCTGCCTGAACCGGATGTACGACCTCTATCCCGGCCAGCGCGCCACCGGCGAGGCGATGATGGATGGCGTAAACATCATCGACCCGTCGGTCGATGTGAACGCGCTCCGCGCCCGGATCGGCATGGTGTTCCAGAAGCCCACGCCCTTCCCGATGACGATCTACGAGAACATCGCCTTCGGCGTGAAGCTGCATGAGAGGCTGTCCAAGTCCCAGATGGACGAGCGGGTGGAATGGTCGCTGACCCGCGCCGCGCTGTGGGTGGAAGTGAAGGACCGCCTCAATTCCTCCGCCATGGGCCTCTCGGGCGGCCAGCAGCAGCGCCTCTGCATCGCGCGCACCATCGCGGTGCGCCCGCAGGTGATCCTGCTCGACGAGCCGACCAGCGCGCTCGACCCGATCAGCACGCTGAAGGTCGAGGAGCTGATCGACGAGCTGAAGCACGACTTCACCATCGCCATCGTCACCCACAACATGCAGCAGGCCGCGCGCTGCGCCGATCAGGTGGCGTTCTTCTACCTGGGCGAGATGGTGGAGGTCGCCCCGGCCGCGCAGATGTTCACCGCGCCCAAGCAGCAGCGCACCCAGGAATACATCACCGGCCGGTTCGGCTGAGGCACACACAGGAGACTGGCGCCATGCCCGACACGCCGGAACACCTCGTCAAGAGCTACGAGCAGGAGATCAAGCGGCTGCGCGGCATGCTGACCGAGATGGGCGGCATGGTGGAAAACCAGGTTGCCACGTCGGCCACCGCGATCCTGGCCCGCGATGCCGCGGCCGCCGGACGCGTCGTCGAGGCAGATCCCAAGGTCGATGCGCTGGAGCTCGACATCCAGCAGTTCGTCATCCGCCTGCTGGCGCTGCGCCAGCCGATGGCCGCCGACCTGCGCGAGATCGTCGCCGCGCTGAAGATCACCGGCGATCTGGAACGCATCGGCGACTACGCAACCAACGTCGCCAAGCGCAGCCTCGTGCTCGATCAGTTCACGCTGCCCTACAGCTTCGCCGCCATCGGCCAGATGGCGCGCATGGTGCAGGAAAACCTCAAGCACGTGATCGACGCCATCGGCGAAGGCGACGCCGACAAGGCGGTGGAGGTGTGGCGGTCGGACCAGTCGGTCGACGACCTCTACAACGGCATCTTCCGCGAGCTCGTCACCTACATGATGGAAGACCCGCGCAACATCACGCCCTGCACGCATCTGCTGTTCATCGCCAAGAACCTGGAGCGCATCGGCGATCACGCCACCAACATCGCCGAGACGATCTACTACGCGGTGAAGGGCGAGGTGCTGCCGCAGTCGCGGCCGAAGGGCGACATGTCGGCCTACGCCATGATCAGGCCGCGCGAATGATCGCCTTCCCCGCACAGCCCGAGAGGAGCCGGATGCCCGACAGCATCGCCAGCCTGTCCAAGCCGCTCGTCCTCGTGGTCGAGGACGAGGCGGCGCTCGCCACCATGCTGCGCTACAACCTCGAAAAGCAGGGCTTCCGGGTCGAGGAAGCGGCCGACGGACAGGAGGCGCTGACCCGCATCGCCGAGACGCAGCCCGATCTCGTCCTGCTCGACTGGATGCTGCCGGTGATGTCCGGGATCGAGGTCTGCCGGCAGATCCGCCGCCGTTCCTCGACGCGCGACCTGCCGGTCATCATGGTCACCGCGCGGACCGAGGATCAGGACGCCGTGCGCGGCCTGAACACGGGCGCCGACGACTACATCACCAAGCCGTTCAGCATGGACGCGCTGCTCGCCCGGATGCGGGCGCTGCTGCGCCGCTCCAACGTGGTGCCCGCCAAGGGCGTGCTGACCTTCCACGACATCAGCATGGACCTCGCCGCCCACCGCGTCAGCCGCAACGGCCGCCCGATCCATCTCGGTCCCACCGAGTTCCGCCTGCTGGAATTCTTCATGCAGCACCCGCGCCGCGTCTTCTCGCGCGAGGAGCTGCTCGATGCCGTCTGGGGTCCCGACATCCATGTCGAGCCGCGCACCGTGGACGTTCATATCCGCCGCCTGCGCAAGTCGGTGAACGGCCCCGACGAGCTGGACCTCGTCCGCACCGTCCGCGCCGCCGGCTACGCGCTCGACACCGAGAACCTGTAAGGCCCTCACCCTCCCGTCCCTCCGGGCCCACGGCGAAGCCGTGGGAGGGTGAGGGGCGACCCTCGACCGCACCCCGCTTTCGGCGCATCATGCCTGCTATGGCCAGACGGATACAGCGCCGCCTGCGCCGATCAATCCATCCAGAACACCACCCAGGGGATGACGCATGTATCCTGATGTCCTGCTGCTGATCGACGGCGCGTGGACCAAGTCCGCCTCCGGTCGCTCCATCCCGGTCGTGAACCCGGCCACCGGCGAGCCGGTCGGCACCGTCGCGCACGCGGGCACCGCCGATCTCGACCGCGCGCTCGCCGCCGCCGAGAAGGGCTTCGCCGCCTGGCGCAAGGTCTCCGCCTTCGACCGCTCCAAGCTGATGCGCAAGGCCGCCGACCTGCTGCGCGCCCGCGCCGACCAGATCGCGCCGCTGCTGACGCAGGAGCAGGGCAAGCCGCTGGCCGAGGCCAAGGGCGAGACGCTGGCCGGCGCCGACGTCATCGACTGGTTCGCCGAGGAAGCCCGCCGCGCCTATGGCCGCGTCATCCCGGCCCGCGCCGAAGGCGTCTATCAGCTCGTGGTGAAGGAGCCGGTCGGCCCCGTCGCCGCCTTCACGCCCTGGAACTTCCCGATCAACCAGGTGGTCCGCAAGCTGTCGGCGGCGCTCGCCGCCGGCTGCTCGATCATCGTCAAGGCGCCGGAGGAAACGCCCGCCGCCCCCGCCGAGCTGATCCGCGCCTTCGTCGATGCCGGCGTGCCGGCGGGCGTGGTCAACCTGGTGTACGGAGTGCCGGCCGAGATCTCCGAATACCTGATCCCGCACCCGGTCATCCGGAAGATGTCCTTCACCGGCTCCACCGCCGTCGGCAAGCAGCTCGCCGCGCTCGCGGGCCAGCACATGAAGCGCGTCACGATGGAGCTGGGCGGCCACGCCCCAGCCATCGTGTTCGACGACGCCGACGTGGAGCACGCGAGCAAGCTGCTGTCGGCCAGCAAGTTCCGCAACGCCGGCCAGGTCTGCGTCTCGCCCACCCGCTTCCTCGTGCAGGAGAAGCTGTACGACACCTTCGTCGATAAGTTCGTCGCGGCGGCGAAGAACCTGAAGGTGGGCGACGGCCTCGAATCGGGCACGCAGATGGGCCCGCTCGCCAACGCGCGGCG
>JAFEFJ010000076.1 GCA_018240635.1 Pseudomonadota bacterium
ATCGCGGCCACTTCGTCTTCCTCAAGCCCGAGGAGCGGAAGTTCGTCACCGGCGAACTGATCCGCCGCTTCACCTTCACCGCCACCGAGGCCGAACTGAAGCAGCGCGTCGAGGCGCTTCGGGCGGGCGGCTATTCCCAGCTCGTCATCGGCATCACGCCCGGCGAGGAGCGCGCGCTGGAGGACTGGGCCCGCATCCGCCGCGCCTTCGCCTGACGGGCGGCGCAGTCCGCCCGGTCAGGCGCGGAGCCGCAGCGTCCAGCCCTTCAGCGCCTCCACCAGGCCGGCGACGTGCTTGCGAGTCGTCTCGTCGGTCAGCCGGCCGGCGGCGTCGAACTTGTTCGCAGCCGCTCCCACCATGACCTCCGGCTTGCCCAGCAACCTGCCGTCCAAGGCGACCAGCACCTGGCGCAGATGGAGCTGCGAGCGGACGGTGCCGAACATCCCCGGGCTCGCCCCCATGATGGCGATGGGCTTGCCCGCGAAAGGCTGCTCGGGCGGGCGGGAGGCCCAGTCGATGGCGTTCTTCAGCACGCCTGGGATCGAGTGATTGTACTCGGGCGTGGCGATCAGCAGCGCGTCGGCGGCGCGGATGGCATCGCGCAGCGCCTGGACGGGCGCAGGCACGCCCTGCGCCTCCACGTCGCCGTCGTAGAGCGGGATGTCGTGGAGCGGTGCGACGGTCAGGCCGACACCCTCCGGCAGCAGCTCCGCCGCCGCCCGCAGCATCCTCGCATTGAGCGACCCGCTCCGCAGGCTGCCGCAAATTCCGAGGAAACTCAGCGCGCTGGCATCGGTCATCGGCATCCTTGCTCCAGGTGTGGGGCTCGACGCGGGCGACCCCACTCTTCTCTTGGCGCGGAGCCTAGGCTAAACGGATGCTCTGCCGCGAGCCGTCCGAAGGCCGCCGCGGAGGGATGGCCGAGTGGCTTAAGGCGCACGCTTGGAAAGCGTGTGTGCGTTAACGCGTACCGTGGGTTCGAATCCCACTCCCTCCGCCATCGCCAACAGCCCAATGCCTTCAGCGAAGGTCCTGCAGGCCCTACCGGCCAGCGGCTTCTGCCGTTCCGGCGAACGCGTCCATGATCAACGTGGCGGCGACGATGTCGTGGTTCGTCGGCCCCAGCAGAAGCGGCGCCTGCGACGGGCGGCCGGGAATCGCATGGCCGCCGCCCTCGACCCGGTAGAGCGTGACGGAGGCGCCGCGCCGGCAGGTGGTCCAGCCAAGGCGCGTGACGGTCGTCATGCCCATCTCAGGGAAGTGCGGCAGGCGCTCCACCTGCGGCGACGGGGCGCAGCCATGCACCCGCGCCAGCAGGTTGGCCGCCTCCTCGACACCCAGGACGTGGCCGCGTCCGCCATGCACCCCGACCTCGCCGCCCGCGTAGGGCATCACTGGATCGTCGGTTCCGTTCACCATCACGAACGGGACCGGCCGCGTGTCGCGCGGATCGAGGCGCGCGGGCATGTTGGCGATCACGGTGCCGATCCCCTGGAACATGCTGGGGAACCTGCATGCCATGGTGAACGCCATCGCGCCGCCGTTGGAGATGCCGGCCAGATAGATACGCGACGGATCGGCCAGCCCCTCGCCGATCAGGCGCAGGCACAGATCGCGCAGGAAACCTTCGTCGTCCGGGCCCAGCGTGTCGTCGTAACGGGCGTCGTGCCAATGTCCGTCTAGCCCGTCCGGAAAGACCGCGCTGAAGCGGTGCCAGGCGGCGGCCTCGGCGAATCCGGTGGTACGCGCCGCGCCCTCGCCCGTGCCGCGGGAGCCATGCAGCACGACCACGCAGGGCGCCTGTCTCCGTTCCGCCGGCGCCACCGTCGCGTGCCGCAGCCCGTCGGTCGTGCGCATCGGCATCCGCCACAGGCCCGGCGGGGTATGGAAATGACTCATGGCCTGGCCATCGCCCGGCCTGCGCAGCGGAGACGCATCGACATACCCGTGGGGATGAGCCTCCAGTGTGCCGGAGCATCCGGCCGGGGAACAAGCGCCGGCGTTGCCGCCCCGCGCGGCCGCCCCCGGGAATCTCGCGGGCAGGACACTAGGTGAGGCCGGCGAGACGCAGCCCTTCGGCGTAGTGCGCCACGTCCTCGGCGCGCAGCATGGGGGAGCGGCGCACCGCGTCGGCAAGAGTGAGGCGCGGTTCGATCCGCATCAGCCGCGCGCGCACGTCCTCGGCTTCCGAGGTCATGCCGAGATGTCCGAGCGCGGCAAGGAAGCCCTTGTAGGCGGACGAGAACGCGGGATTGAGCTGGATCGCGCGGCGGCCGATCTCGGCCGCCGCGGCATGGTTTCGCTTGAGAAGATGCGGCATCGTCAGCGCCATGTCGAAGAAGAAGCTGTGCGGATCGACCGGCGACAGCCGCCGCGCCTGCTCGATCGACACCAGGCCCTCGTCGTGCGCGCCGAGATAGGTCTGCGCGAGCCCGAGGAACGCCCAGGCCATCGGCAGGTTCGGGTTCAGGTTGATCGCGTGCTGATGGAGCGCGATTCCTTCGCGGGGCCGTTTCGCGAGAAACGACCGCACGTGGCCCGACAGGGTGATGAAATGCGCATCCTCCGGCTCCAGGGCGACCGCACGGTCCGCGAGGACGCCGGCCTCCTCGCTGGCAAGCTGGGGGGCCTCGGCCCAGCCCTGGCCCACCAGGAACAGGTTCCAGTAGGCGAGCCATGCATGCGCCGCCGCGTGGCCCGGATCGCGCGTGACCGCGAGCCTGAGCATGCCGCCCGCCGCGGCGAACTCGGCTTCGGCCAGCCGGTACACCGATGGCACCGCTCGCAGTGTCAACTCGTCGGCCGTCGCGTTCGGCGACGGGGGCAGGGCGCGCACGCGGTCGCCCTCCCGCATCAGCAGCGCCGAATCGATCTGCGCGACGGCCTGACCGGCGATCTCCTCCTGCAGCCTGATGAGATCGTCGGATGCGTGGTCGAACCGGCGCGACCAGAAGGCGGTGCCGCCCTCGCGCATGTCGAGGAGTTGCAGCGTGATCCGCACGCGGTTGCCGCTGCGCTGCACGGTGCCGTCGAGGAGGATGTCCAGACCGAGGCGCCGCCACTCCCCGGCGTCGTGCGGGCCGGAAGCGGATGGGCCGAGCGCGGTCCCGGTGATGCACGAAATCCACCGCACCCGCGCGAGCGCGACCGCCACCTCCTCCGTCAGGCCGAGCGCGAACGGGTCGTCCTGCGGGCCACCCAGCGCGCGCAGGGAGATCACGCCGAGTCGCAGCCGGCCCGTCCGGCGGACGGCGGCATCCGGCGCCTCGGCGGCGGGGGCTTCGGCCGCCTGCGTGGCGGTCCAGCCGGCGCCGATCGCTGGTTCGTCCGGGGGCAGGTTGCCGGCGACCCGGTCGCGCTCCTCCGCGAGCCAGGCGTCGAAGCCGGGGTCGAGGTCTTCGAGGTCGCTCAGCAGAAGCGGCGCGGGCGGGTCCGCGTCGGTCAGGCGGGCGACGGGTTCCACGGGCGCGTCGTTGACATCGAGCCAGACCCCATCCGTGACCATGCCGATCTGCGAGCGGTCGGCCCACACCAGCGTGCCGAGGTCGGGCCCGAGCGCCTGCTGAAGTTCGTGCAGAGCCTGGCGCAGCGACCCGCGCGCCTGTTCCTTGTCCCGCGTGGCCCAGAGCATGGCGGCGAGGCGGACGCGCGGCACGGGGCGCGGGGCGGCGAGGGCGATCACCGCCAGCAGGGCGCGCGTCTTGCGGGCACGTGGAAGTACGGAGTCCCCATTCGCGTCCAGAGCTTCCATTCTGCCCAGGAGCCGCAAACGCAGCCGCGGCGCGTCCATCGCTTCCGGGACGTCGCCGGGCCGTTCCATCGTTGGAACCGCGCTTGTCATGGCGCCCTCACGATCAGCGTGCGGTGACGAAAATTCAATCGCAGAGTTAATTGGCAGCGCGATATTAACGCAACGATAGAATTTCGTTAACGCGGCTGGCAACGATAATCGTCAAGGCGGGCGCCTTGTGGGATCACGCATACTGAGATGAAAAGCCGCTCTCTCTGGCTTTTCTAGGAAAATACGCTTGACGACCGGCGCCGGGCCGCGTAGGTTCGGCCTCACCAACGGGCGAGGTGCGCCCGCTGGCCTTCGAACCGACCCCGTGTGGCGCTTCTGCCCGCGGGGTTTTTTGTGTTCCGGCCGCGGCTGCGGCCGATTTTCCAAGAAGGGAAAACAGCATGAAAATCGTCCTGCCCGCCAACGACGTCTCGGATGCCGGCCGCGTGGTCCTGGGTGGCGGCTATCGCCTGCCGTCGGCCCGCGCCTGACATCCGGCGTCCGCCATCCGACCGGCCGCGATCCATCCGCCAGGCGGCGGCTCGCGGCCGTCCCCGGCCTTCCCCTCAGCCGTATCCAGCCGTGCAGTCCGGAGTGCCTCAGATGACCGATTCCCGCGCCTCCACCGTGGTGTTCCATCGCCTGATCGACGAAGGGCGGCCGCCGCAGCGGGCCGACAAATCGGGACTCGGCCTGCTGCCGACGCGCGCCGCGCGGTATTGCCACGCCGTCACCGCCGCTTCGGGCTTCGGGTGGTGGGTGTTCCCGCCAATGGACCTGACGCTGCTGTGGGATGGCGCCGACATCTACTGGCGGCGTCCCGGCTCGGACGACTGGATGATCCTGCTGCCGTCCGCGCAGTTTCCCGGCATGGCCGAACGCTTCGACGATGCCGCGCCCGCGGACCTGACGGGCTGTTCGCCGCCCTTCCTGACCGCGCTGCCGGAACCCGGGATGCTGCAGATCTGGACCGGCCTGTTCGTCCGCACCGCGCCCGAGTGGAGCCTGCTGACCCGCGCGCCCGCCAACATCCCTGCGCCCGGCGGCGTCAGCTTGTTCGAGGGAATCGTGGAGACCGACCGCTATTTCGGCGCGGTCTTCGTCAATCTGCGCTTCACCCGCAGTCACAAGCCCGTGCGCCTGCGCGCGGATTATCCGCTGGCGCAGCTTCAGCCGCTGCCGCGGACGGCCTATGCCGACGAGACCTTGAACGCAATGACCGTGGCGTCCGAGCCCGATCTTCTCTCGGCGGACGACTGGGAAGCCTTCGGCAGGACCGTCAAGCGCGACCAGGACCGCCCGTTCGGCGCCTATGCGGCGGGCGCGCGCCGCCGCGCCAAGGCCGGCTGCCCGTTCGGGTGATCGCGGCGTCGCCCCTTGGCGCGCCGGGCGGTATCGGCGAGATTGCGTGCCGCCGCTTGCCGGCCTGTCCAACGGCCGGCGGCACTGACCGCCGCAGGAGGGCCGCATGGCCGCCGTTGAGACACCGAAGCGAACCGCTAACGGAACGGAGGGCGGGGGGCCGCCGCGCGGCCGGCGCACGACGATCCTGGCCGCCGCCGGCGCGCTGGTGGCGGTCCTGCTGATCGGGTCGGCCGCGATCCTGCTGGCGACCGGCCATGCCAAGGACGGCAGCGCGGTCGGCGGTCCGTTCGCGCTGACCGACGGCAACGGCAAGACCGTCACCGACGCCGATTTCCGCGGCAAGTATCTGCTGGTGTATTTCGGCTACACCTTCTGCCCCGATGTCTGCCCGACCACGCTGACCGCCGTGGCGGATGCGATCGACCGGCTGGGCCCCGACGGGAAGCGCCTGCAGCCGGTATTCATCACCGTCGATCCCGCGCGCGACACCCCCGCCGCCGTGAAGCAGTACGTCGCCTCCTTCGGGCCGGAGTTCGTCGGCCTGAGCGGTTCGGCCGATCAGATCGCCAAGGTGGCGCGCGAATTCCGCGTCTATTACGCGCCGCACCGCACCGGCCCCGGCCCGAACGACTACACGATGGATCACAGTTCCATCCTTTACCTGATGGGACCGGACGGGACGTTCGTCGCGCCCCTGCGTGCCGATGGGACTGGCGCGGACCTGGCCGCCGCGCTGAAGAAGGCGATGTCCTGACCGCACTCCCTGCCGCGCCGTCCGCGATGGACAGCGCCCCGCGGCCCTGGGCACACTCCGCTCCCGCAGGGGGAGAAGCGGCATGGCTCGTCGCCTGATCGACATTTCGGTGGCGCTGAAATCGGGCATCGCGAGCGACCCGCCGCATATGCTGCCGCAGATCGAATACGTCGATCATCACGCCAGCGCGCCCGCGACGGCCGAGTATTTCGGCATTCGCGTCGATCAATTTCCGGACGGCGAATACGCCGCGGTGGAGCGCGTGCAGATCAGCACGCATAACGGCACGCACCTGGATGCGCCGTATCATTTCTTCTCCACCATGAACCACCGGCTGAAGCCCGGCGGCGAGCCGTCCTGGCGGATCGACGAGGTGCCGCTTGAGTGGTGCTTCCAGCCGGCCGTGAAGCTCGACTTCCGCCACATGGAGGACGGCTACGTCGTCACGCCCGGCGACGTGCAGGCGGAACTCGCGCGCATCGGCCACACGCTGCGCCCGCTGGAGATCGTGCTGGTGAACACCGCCGCGGGCGCGGCCTATGGCGAGCCCGACTTCATCGACCGCGGCTGCGGCATGGGCAAGGCGGCGACGCTGTGGCTGCTGGAGCAGGGCGTGCGACTGACCGGGACCGACGGGTGGAGTTGGGATGCGCCGTTCTCCCACACCAGGCGGCGCGTGCAGGAAACCGGCGACGTGTCGCTGATCTGGGAAGGCCACCGCGCAGGGCGCGAGATCGGCTACTCGCACCTTGAGAAACTGTCGAACCTGGAAACGCTGCCGCCCGACGGGTTCGAGGTGGTGTGCTTTCCCGTGAAGGTGCATCGCGGATCGGCGGGCTGGACCCGCGCCGTCGCCATCGTGAACGACTGAGCCGCAAGCCGCATCGCCCTGCCGGCCGTGCTGCAGCGCGACCTGCGGCCAATGATGGCGGCATCGCCGGTTTGTGACCTGCCCCGCTTCGCCCGCCCTGGCCGCCGCCTGGCGCGGCATGTGGCAGGTCTGGTGCGGGGCGCCGGCTCGGCGCCGGACCCGCGAGAAGATTCGGAGTCTCGCAAACCGCGCCGCGCTGGTAGAATCCCGCTGTCCAGAGGGGGCGCCAAGCGATGATTTTCCGTCAGCTCTTCGAGCCCGTGTCCTGCACCTACTCCTACCTGATCGCGAGCCGGCGCGGCGGCGAGGCGCTGATCATCGACCCGGTGCTGGAAAAGGTGGACCGGTATCTCCAGCTCATGAGGGAACTGGACCTGCGCCTGGTGAAGGCCGTGGACACGCATCTTCACGCCGACCACATCACGGGGCTTGGCGCGCTGCGGGACCGCACGCAGTGCATCACCGTGATGGGCGAGCAGAGCAGCGTCGATGTGGTGTCGATGCGCGTGTCCGATGGCGACACGCTGCAGATCGAAGGGGTGTCGATGGACGTGATCTACACGCCCGGGCACACCGACGATTCCTACAGCTTCATGATGCAGGACCGGGTCTTCACTGGCGACACGCTGATGATCCGCGGCACCGGGCGGACCGATTTCCAGAACGGGGACCCGCGCGCGCAGTACGAAAGCCTGTTCGGCCGCCTGCTGCGCCTGCCCGACGAGACGCTGGTCTTTCCGGCGCATGACTACAAGGGCGACACCGTCAGCACGATCGGCGAGGAGAAGGCGTTCAATCCGCGGCTTCAGGTGAAGTCGGCCGAGGAATACGTGGCGCTGATGAACGGGCTGAACCTGTCCAATCCGAAGATGATGGACGTGGCGGTGCCCGCCAACATGCGCCAGGGACTGCACCAGGAGGAAGTCGCGCGGCGCGGCTGGGCGGTGAGCGCGGAGGCGGCGAAGGCGCTGATCGGCGCGCCCGCGGTCGCGCTGATCGACCTGCGCGAGAAGGGTGAGAGGGAACGGCACGGCAGCATTCCCGGCTCGCTGCACGCGCCCTATACCGATCTTCGCGAGAACATCAGCGACGGCGGGATCTTACACGAGCTTGCAGTATCGACTGGCAAGCGATTGATTTTCTATTGTGCGTTCGGCGAACGATCCGCGATGGCGGTGCAGGCGGCGCAGGATGCCGGACTCGCTTCGGCGTGCCATATCGAAGGCGGCATAGCAGCCTGGAAAAAGGCCGGCGGCGCCGTCCGGTAGGTGGTTTCGTGTGATCGCGCCGCAGCGTGTGTGGCATCGTTGCTACAGGTGTTGCACAGCACGCTTGCGGATATGTCCGCTACCGAAATCCTGTGTTAAACATACGAACAGGTTCAGTCTGGAATTATCTTTGACCGACAGCCGCTAAGGAGACCAGCCCATGATCCGCTATTCGCTCGCTGCCGCGGTCGCAGCCCTCGCGTTCGCCGCCGCGCCCGCCTTCGCCCAGCCTGCCCAGGGCCAGGTTCAGCCGCACCACGCGATGAACCCCGCTCCGGCGCACAAGCTGGCGGCCAAGGGCGTGAAGACCCCGGCCAGCCCGGACCACAGCGCCGACATGCTGAACGCGAAGGAGCTTGCCTCGCTGCAGCACCAGGCGATGCCGGCTCCGGCGCCCGCCGCCAAGCCCTGATCGACTGACCGAACCGCGGGCTGCCGGCCGAGCCGTCACGGCGCCGGCCGAGCGACCACCAGCGGATCGGACCGCTTGACGAGCCCGGCATACGGTGCGCGACGCGCCGGCCGGGCTCGTATGATTCTAGGGCGAGGCAGCGACGCCCGCCCTGCCGTGGCAGGCCTTGCGGTACTGGCGCTGCTGATGGCGGTTTGGGCTTGGCCCGGTTCGCCCGCCCGTGCCCCGCTCCGCGAACGCGCGCTGGACGTGGTGCTGGCCTGGCTGCCGCGCCCGCCCGCTACCGACACCGGTGGTACCCGCGTCGTCATCGTCGATATCGACCGCGCGACGCTGGACCGCGTCGGCCCCTGGCCGTGGCCGCGCGCGCGTCTTGCCGACCTTGTGGACGCGGTTGCCGCGGGGAAGCCGGCGGCGCTCGCGCTGGATATCCTGCTGGCCGGGCCGGACCGGTTCTCCTCGCCCGCCGGGCCAGGCGGCGCCAATGCGGGCGATCTGCGGCTGGCCGCGGCACTGGCGGCGGCGCCGTCGGTGCTGGGCTTCGGCCTCGATGAGTCGGGACCGGCTGGACCGCCCGGCGTGCCCGTGCTGCTCGCCGCGCCGCTTTCCGTGCCCGCGATCTGGCGGGCGGCGGGGCTGGCCGAGCCGCCCGCCGTGCTGGCGGCGGCCACGCAAGGGCTCGGCGCGCTCCCGCTCGCGGGCGACCGCGACGGCCCGATCCGCCGCGTGCCGCTGCTGGTGCTGGCCGGGGACGCGCTGCGCCCCGGCCTTGCTGTGGAGGCGGTGCGCGTCGCGCAACAGGCCGGGTCGTTGCTGGTGGATGCGGACGAACGGTTGCAGGCGGGCGCGATCACGGTCCCGCTGGGGCCGGACGCGGCGCTGCGGCTGCTTCCGCAATCCGCGCCCGGTGCGTGGGAGGCGCGCACGCTGCCGGCGTGGCGGGTGCTCGGCGATCCGGCGGAAGCGTCCCGGGTTGCGGGCCGGATCGTGCTGATCGGCAGCAGCGCGCCGGAACTGGGCGGATTGCGCGCGACGCCCGCCGCTCGGCTGACCCCGTCGGTGCAGATCCAGGCCGAGGCGGCCGACGCGATGCTGCGCGGCGCGACCGCGTGGCGGCCCGGCTGGCTCGGCCCGGCGGAGGATGCGGCGGCCGTGCTGCTCGGCCTGCTCGGGCTTGCGCTGGCGCTCGGGCTGCGGCCGTGGCCGGCGATGGCGGGGATGGGCGCGGCCTGCGTGCTATGGACCGGCGGCGCGGCGGCTGCGGTTCCCACTTTGGCGTTGCTCCCCGACCCGGCGGGCCCGCCGCTGATCGCGCTTGGCGGGTTCGTCGCCGCGCTGCTGGCGCGCTTCGCCCGCGACGAGCTTGCCGCCCGCCGGCTGCGCGCGAGCTTCGAGCAGCATCTGGCGCCCGGCGTGGTGGCGCGGCTGGTCGCCGATCCGCGCGCCGTGCGCCTGCAGGGCGAGACGCGCGAGATCACCGCGCTGTTCACCGATATCGAGGGTTTCACCGCGATGACCGAGCGCGCCGATCCGGCGGAACTGGTCGCGCTGCTTGACCGCTATTTCGACATGGCGGCACGCGTGGTGACCGAGCATGGCGGCATGGTGGGCAAGTTCGTGGGCGACGCGGTGCAGGGCATCTTCAACGCGCCGCTGGACCTGCCCGACCACCCGCGCCGGGCGGTGGCGTGCGCGCTCGCGCTACTGCGCGAGACCGAGGCGCTGCGTGGCTCCGACCTCGGCCGGCGGCTCGGGCTCGGGCGGACGCGCATCGGCATCGAGACAGGGCCGGCGATCGTGGGAGACGTGGGCGGCAGCCGGAAGCTGGACTACACGGCCTACGGCAACGCGATGAACACCGCCGCGCGGCTGGAGGAGGCGAACAAGCGCCTCGGCTCCAGCATCTGCATCGGCCCCGGCACGGCGGCCCTGCTCGATCCGGAAACGGTGCGGGAGATCGGCACGCTGACGCTGCGCGGCCAGAGCCAGGAAATTCGCGTCGTCACCCCGGCGGCGCTGGCGGCGGCTACACCAGGAGCTTCCGCTCCGCCTCCTTGATGCGTTGGGCGGCCCATTGGTGCGTGGGCGTGGGCTCGTCGCCGGGCTTGGCGACATCGGTGCCGTAGCCGGGCAGCACGCGGACGAAGGTGTTGCGGCCGACCACCATCACCTCCCCCTCCCAGACGAAGACGCCGAAGACGCCGTTGCTGGGGCCGGCGAAGAAGCGGGTGCCGCGCACGGCGATCAGGCCGAAGGGCGAGCGCACCGCGACCTCGCCCTGGTCGGAGGCGGCATCATGCTCGACCAGCAGCGCGCCCTGCGCGAGGTCGAGCACGCCGCCCGCCTTCAGCAGGAAGGCGTCGATGCGCAGCTTCGCCTGCTCGCCGAGCCGCACCTTGGTCGCTTGCCCAAGCCGCAGCGCGACGCCCGACTGCGCGCCGGTCGCGACGGTGTCGCCCACGAAAACGGGCGCGTCCTTGGCGAGCGTGCGGGCGGCCGCGCCGGCCTGCGCGGTGACCTGGCCCTGGATCGCCTCGACCGCGCCCGCAGGGTCGGCGGCGCGGGCCGCGCCTGCGGCGAGCAAGGCCAGCGGCGAACCAAGGGTGAGCGCACGGCGGGACAGAGCGGCGGCGGTCATGGCCAATCCCTGGAAGTGACGGCCGAGCCTACGCCTTCACTGCCTCGGCACGCACGTCCTTGATGTCCCGGAACGTCAGCGCCGGGGCCATCTCGGCGGTGCGGCGCATCATGAAGGCGGAGCTGGCGAGATAGACCGGATCGCCGTCCACGTCGTCGGCCATCGAGGAGCGGTTGTCGGAAACGAAACGGGCGAGCGCCGCCTTGTCGTCGGACGAGACCCAGCGGGCGAGGGCGAAGGGCACGCCGTCGAAGCCGATGGCGACGCCGTATTCGCTGGCGAGCCGGGCCTGCAGCACGTCGAGCTGCAGCGTGCCGACGACGCCCACCAGCGGCGGCGCGCCGTCCTGCGGGCGGAACAACTGCACGACGCCTTCCTCGGCCAGTTCCTGCAGGGCCTGGCGCAGCTTCTTCGCCTTCATCGCGTCGTCCAGCCGCACGCGGCGGAGGATTTCGGGGGCGAAGTAGGGGACGCCGACGAAGTTCACGTCCTCGCCTTCCGTCAGCGTGTCGCCGATGCGGAGCGTGCCGTGGTTGGGGATGCCGACCACGTCGCCGGCGAAGGCCTCGTCGGCGATCTCGCGGTCGCGCGCGAAGAAGAACTGCGGCGCATGGAGCGGGATCGCCTTGCCGGTGCGCACCTGCTTGAGCCGCATGCCGCGCACGAGCCGGCCGGAGCAGATGCGCGCGAAGGCGATGCGGTCGCGGTGGTTCGGGTCCATGTTCGCCTGGATCTTGAACACGAGCGCCGTCAGCGCCGGTTCGGTCGCGTCCACGGTGCGCGTGTCGGCGGGCTGGGCGCGCGGGCGCGGGCCGTATTCGGCGAGGCCGTCCAGCAGATCGGCGACACCGATTTCCTTGATCGCGCTGCCGAAATAGACGGGCGTCAGGTGGCCCGCGGCGAAGGCGGCTTCATCGAATTCGGGCAGCGCGGCGCGCGCCAGATCGACTTCTTCGGCCATCGCGGACAGCCGCTCGTCCGATTGCGGCAGGTCGGGCGAGACGTGGAGTTCGCGCGCGCGCAGGTCGTAGGTGCCGGCGAAGGTGGCGGCGCGGCCGACGGGCCAGGTGACGGGCGCGGTATCGAGGGCGAGCGTGTTGGAAACCTCGTCCAGCAGATCGAAAGGATCGCGCGCTTCCCGGTCCATCTTGTTGACGAAGGTGACGATCGGGATGTCGCGCAGGCGGCAGATCTCGAACAGCTTGCGGGTGCGCGCCTCGATCCCCTTGGCGGCGTCGATCACCATGACGGCGGAATCGACCGCCGTGAGCGTGCGGTAGGTGTCTTCCGAGAAGTCCTCGTGGCCCGGCGTGTCGAGCAGGTTGAAGACGCAGCCCTTGTGCTCGAACGTCATCACGGAGGTGACGACCGAGATGCCGCGCTCGCGCTCGATCCCCATCCAGTCGGAGCGGGTTCGCCGCCGCTCGCCCTTGGCGCGCACGTTGCCGGCGAGCTGGATCGCGCCGCCCGCGCGCAGCAGGCGCTCGGTCAGCGTGGTCTTGCCGGCGTCCGGGTGGGAGATGATCGCGAAGGTGCGGCGGCGCGCGATCTCGGTACGGACGGCGTCGGGCGAGGTGCCAGGGCTGGAAGTGGGGGCAGCGTCGTCGGGCATGGGCTCCTCAATGCGACGACGCCGGGCGGAGGACCCGCCCGGCGCGTAAGCCAGCCACGTATATGGGCGTCCGGATCAGCGCGAGTAGAACTCGACCACCAGGTTCGGTTCCATCTGCACCGGGTACGGCACGTCCGACAGCTTGGGCGAGCGGGCGAAGCGGCCCTTCATCGCGCGGTGATCGACTTCCAGGTACTCGGGCACCTCGCGCTCGGTGCTCTGCGCGGCGTCGAGCACCATGGCGAGCTGCTTGGAGCGCTCCTTCACCTCGATCACGTCGTTGTCGCGCACGATGTAGCTCGGGATGTTCACGCGCTTGCCGTTGACCTGGATGTGGCCGTGGCTGACGAACTGGCGGGCGGCGAACGGGGTGATGGCGAACTTCATGCGGTAGATCACCGCATCCAGCCGGCGCTCCAGCAGGTCGATCAGGTTCTCCGAGGTGTCGCCCTTCCGGCGGACGGCTTCCTCGTAGTACTTGCGGAACTGCTTTTCGCTGATGTTGCCGTAGTAGCCCTTCAGCTTCTGCTTCGCCATCAGCTGCACGCCGAAGTCGGAGGGCTTCTTGCGGCGCTGGCCGTGCTGGCCGGGGCCGTATTCGCGCTTGTTGATGGGGGACTTCGGGCGGCCCCACAGGTTCACGCCCAGGCGGCGGTTGATCTTGTACTTGCTCTCGGCGCGCTTGGTCATGCGCGTTGCCCTTTCGTTATGCGCCGGCGCTGGCCTTCGATGGCTCTGGCCTGGCATGTTGCACCGGTAGGCCGACCCGCTGGCGTGCGGCGGCGGGCGCGGACCCGAATGGTCCGTCCACGTTCCCGGCAGTGGGGCGGCGCTATAGGAGCGGCGGCGGGCCTTGTCAAACAGCGCGCCGCGGGCGCATGACGCAATCGTGCGTTGGCAACGGGTGCTACGCCACCTGTTGTGCGGCCTCGTTCTTCGCCCAGCCATCCAAGGGATGCCGATGGAAGCCCGGCCCGGCCCGCTCGCGCGCGGGCTTCTGTCCTACGTGTCCACGACGCTCGGGTCCCGGTACCGCTTCCCCCCCGCCAGTTCGATCGACGCGACGTACTGCTATTCGATCTTCCTGCGGCACTTGTCCTACGTGACCCCGCTCAACGGGGGCGAGACGCCGCTGCGCGTGGCGGAACTGGGCCCCGGCATATCGCTCGGCATGGGGCTGGCGGCGCTGCTGGCCGGGGCGGAGACCTATTTGGCGCTGGACACGATCGACCACACCGACCCGGCCCGCGACCTGGAGGTGTTCGACCGGCTGGTGGAGATGTTCCGGGCGCGGCTGCCCGTGCCCGTGGACGGCGTGTGCGCGGATGCGTTTCCGCCGCCGCTGTCGCCCGAGTTCCCGCCATTCCTGGCGCAGCGCCTGGACGCGCTGCTGGCGCCCGAGCGCGTCGCGGCGATCCGGGCGGATGTCGGCAGCCGGGCTGGGCGCTTCATCCGCCTGATCGCGCCCTGGGACAGGAGCGTGCCGATCCCGCCGCGCGGCGTGGACTGGATCATGTCCCATTCGGTGCTGATGTATGTCGAGGACCTCGACGCGGTGCATGCGTGCTTCGCCGCCTGGCTGCGTCCGGGCGGCGTGATGACGCATGAGATCGACTACACCTCCAACGCCATCACGCGGCATTGGAACGGGCATTGGGCGCTGAGCGAGGGCCTGTGGCGGCTGATCCGCGGGCGGCGTCCCTACCTGATCAACCGGGAGCCCCACGCCACTTACATCGCGGCGGCGGAGCGGCACGGATTCGAGGTGCTGCGGGAGATCGAGCTGCCGGGGCAGGACGGCATCCCGCGCGCGCAATTCGCGCCGCGGTTCAGGGGCCTGAGCGAGCGCGACGCGACGCTGGCGGAGGCGCTGGTGGTGAGCCGCGCGCGCGTGCCGGAAGCGGGCTGACCGGGCTCGCGGCCCGCCCGCTTGCCAAGTGCGGCAGGTCCCCCTACGTCGCGCGCATGGTGTCTCGCGGCGATGTTTTGATGCTCGGCATTTCCTCGGCGGTGTCGGGCTGCCTGATCGGCGGCATGATGCTGGGGATCGGGATGGACCTGATCGTCAACGGCCAGCCGCTGGGCTGGCTGCTGATGCTGCCCGGCGCGCCGGTGTCGGCCCTGCCAGGCTGGCTGCTGGCGCGGCGCCTGGCGCGGCAGTTGCCGGGCTGAGGCAGCTCAGCCGGCCGCGGTCGCGGGTGCCTGCTGCGCCGCGAAACGCCGGCGGTATTCCGTCGGGTTGATCTTCATCTGCACGAGGAAGTGGCGGCGGAGCGTGGGGGCGGTGCCGAAGCCGACCGCCTCGGCGATGGCGTCGAGCGGGTGGGCGGTTTCGGTCAGCATCTGCTTCGCCGCCTCCAGCCGCGCCGCGGTCAGCCATGCGCCGGGGGCCATGCCGGCGGCCTCGGCGAAGCGGCGTTCCAGCGTGCGGCGGCTCATGCGGCCCTCGCGGGCGAGCCGTTCGATCGGCCAGGCGGTGTGTAGCTCGGCGCGCACCCTGTCGAGCAGCGGCGCGATGGCGGCGCCCGGGCGGGGGCCGACGGGGCGTTCGAGGAACTGCGCCTGTCCGCCGCTGCGGTGCGCGGGCATCACGATGCGCCGCGCGACCGAGTTGGCTGCCGCGGGCCCGAAGTCGCGGCGCACGATCTCGATCAGCAGGTCGATGCCCGCGGCACTTCCGGCCGAGGTGAAGATCCCGTCCGCTTCGCGGTAGAGCGAGGCCTCATCGACCGTCACGGCGGGAAAGCGGCGGCGCAGGGCTTCGGCGTAGCGCCAGTGCGTGGTGATCGTCGCGCCGTCGAGCAGTCCGGTCGCGGCGAGCACGAAGGCGCCGGAGCAGATCGAGGCGAGCCGGGCGCCGCGCGCATGGGCCGCGCGGAGGCGGTCGAGCAGGGCGGGCGGCGGGGCGATGTCCGCACCTTTCCAGCCCGGCACCACGATCAGGTCGGCCGCATCGAGCAGGCGGTCGTCCGCGTCCGGGACGATGGCGAACCCGCCATGCGCGCGCAGCGGGCCGGCTTCGATGGCGCAACTCGCGAAGCGGTACCAGCCCGGCCCCATTTCCGGGCGCGGCAGGCCGAAGACCTCTGCCGCGATGCCGAATTCGAAGGTGCAGAGCCCGTCGTAGAGCAGGGCGGCGACCAGGGGGCCGTGCGTGTTTGGCATGATCTGATTGATGATTGGCGTTTGCGCCAATTGCAACGGGCAGGTGCCGCGGCGGACAGTGCGGCGCCGACAGACGGGAGACTTCCGATGACCACCGCCGTGACCGCCGTTCCCGCCGCGCCGAGCGAGGCGGCCCGGGCGCATTTCGCC
>JAFEFJ010000077.1 GCA_018240635.1 Pseudomonadota bacterium
ATTCTCCGCTGCGCGGGCCGGAGGTTACTTGCAGGGTCAAGGCCATGCAAACAAGTGCCGTTCCTGCGCCCCGGGCGCGCCTTCGCCCGGGATTGACGACGCGAGTCGTCTTTCCGCTTGGGGCCGCTGCGGTGCTGCTGGCGCCCGTCCCCTGCCTTGCCGCCGCGCATGAAGGCCCGCCGCCGGGCCTGCCCTGGGGCATCCCCTTCCTCGGCACGCTGCTCTCGATCGCGCTGCTGCCGATGCTGGCGCCGCGCTTCTGGCACAAGCGCATGGGCGCGGTCGCGCTGTTCTGGTGCATCGCGCTGGTGGTGCCGCAGGCGCTGCTGATCGGGCCGGGCTCGGCGGCCGCCGGCATCTGGCACGCCGTGCTGATCGAGTATTTGCCCTTCGTGACCCTGCTGCTCGCGCTCTACACGGCGGGCGGCGGCATCCTGGTGCGCCACGGGCCGGGCGGCACGCCGCTCGGCAATACCGGCATCCTGGCGCTCGGCACGCTGATGGCCGGGCTGATGGGCACCACCGGGGCGGCGATGGTGCTGATCCACCCGCTGCTGCGCGCCAACGCGCACCGCAGCAGCAAGGTGCACCTGGTGGTGTTCTTCATCCTGCTGGTCGCCAACACCGGCGGCGCGACGACGCCGCTCGGCGACCCGCCGCTCTATATCGGCTTCCTGCGCGGCGTGCCGTTCGAATGGCCGCTCCTCCACCTGTTCCGCGTCATGGTCTGGGTCGCGGTGCCGCTGCTCGCCGCCTTCTTCCTGCTCGACCGGCATCTCGCCCGCTCCGACCCCCCGCCGCCGCCCGCCAAGCCGCTGCATCTGCGCGGCTGGCCGAACGTGATCCTGGTCGCGGTCGTGGTGTTCGACGTGCTGGGGCAGGGGGTGTTCCGCCTGCCGGAGATCGATCTGTTCGGCCAGCGCCTTGGCATCGAACGGCTGATCGGCATGGCGGTGTTCCTGATCGTCACCGCGGTCTCGATCCGCATCACGCCCCGCGCGGTGCGCCAGGCGAACGACTTCACCTGGCACCCGATGGAGGAGATCGCAAAGCTGTTCGCCGCCATCTTCATCACCATCGGCCCGGTCTCGGCGGCGCTTAACGCGGGCTTCGACGGCCCGTTGGCGGGCCTCTTGCGCGCTACGCTCGACCACGACGGCAATCCGCTGCCCTGGGCCTATTTCTGGCTGACGGGCGTGCTGTCGGCCTTCCTCGACAATGCGCCGACCTATCTCGTGTTCTTCCAGCTTGCCGAGATCGACCCCGCCAACCTCGCCGGCGCGAAGGAGACGATCCTGATCGCCATCTCCTCGGGCGCCGTGTTCTTCGGCGCGCTCACCTATATCGGCAACGCGCCCAACATGATGGTGCGCTCGATCGCGGCGCACCGCGGCGTGCGGATGCCCGGATTCTTCGGCTATCTGGGCTGGGCCTCGGCGCTGATGCTGCCGCTTTTCGCGCTGCTCACGCTGCGTTTCTTCCTGCGGTTGTAGCCGTGCCGCGCGCATCGGCCGGGCAGGGCGTCCCGGCCGTTCGGGCGGCGTTGCCGAAACGCCCCGCATCGCCCAGATTGCGCCCGCCACGCCACGGAATACGGAATCGCCAATGCCTGCTGCCGCGACCTCACGGCGCCGCCTCCTCTTCCTCGGCCTTGGCGCGGTCGCTTTGCTGGGCTCCGGCGGCGCTCGGGCGGAGGCCGATCCGGCCATCGTCGGGCCGATCAAGGGGCTCTACGATTCGCTCATCACGGTGATGAAGGCGGGCGACAAGACGCCCTTCGCGCAGCGCTACGACACGCTCGCGCCCGCCATCGACCGCGCGCTCGACCTGCCGGCGATCCTGCAGGTGTCGGTCGGCCCGGCCGCCTGGAACACCCTGCCGCCCGACCAGCAGGCGGCGCTGCTCGACGCCTTCCGCCGCTACACGATCAGCCTGTACGTCAGCAGCTTCAACAACTTCAACGGGCAGAAATTCACCATCGAGCCCGACCTGCGCACGGTCGGAAACGATCAGATCGTGCAGACCAAGATCGTCCCGGCGTCCGGGGATTCGCACGAGCTCGATTACGTGATGCGCCAGGTGGGCGGCGACTGGAAGGCGGTCGATGTGCTGAGCGAGGGCGCGATCAGCCGAGTCGCCACGCAGCGCTCGGACTTCCGCGCGCTCCTCGCCCGCGGCGGCGGGCCCGCGCTGCTCGCGAGCCTCCAGCAGAAGACCAACGACCTCTCGGGCGGCCGCGCCACGCAGTGACGGCCCCACAGCCGTAGGGCGGATGCGCCAACGGCGCGATCCGCCGCCCGGATGCGTTACGCCGCCTCCGCCGTGAACAGCCCGCCCATCGCCGCCAGCGCCGACAGATGCGCGTCGGCGTCGCCGAACAGCATGTCGATCATCGTCATGCGCTTGAAGTAATGTCCGGCCTTGTACTCGTAGGTCATGCCGATCCCGCCATGAAGCTGGATCGTCTCCTGCCCGACATGCTTGCCCGACCGGCCGATCTGCACCTTCGCCGCCGCCATCGCGCGCCGCCGCTCGGTGGGGTTCTCCTCGGCGGACATCAGCGCGGCGAAGCTCGCCATGCTGCGCGCCTGCTCGACCGAAACCAGCATGTCCACCGCGCGGTGCTGCAAGGCCTGGAACTCGCCGATGGCGCGGCCGAACTGCTTGCGGGTCTTCAGGTATTCGAGCGTCAGCTCCTGCATCACGCCCATCACGCCGACCGCCTCGGCGCAGAGCGCTGCGATCGCCTCGTCCACCACATGCTCCGCCGCCGGCAGCCCGCCCTCGGGATCGCCGAGCGCCACCGCGTGCGCGCCCGTCAGCGTGATCTCGGCGGCGCGCAGCCCGTCCTGCGTCGCGTAGCCGCGGCGCGAGACGCCCGGCGCGTTGCCGTCCACCAGGAACAGCCCGATGCCGCCGCGGTCGCGCTGCCCGCCCGCGGTGCGCGCGGTCACGATCAGCCGGTCGGCGCAGTCGCCGTGCAGCACCACGCTCTTGGTGCCGTCCAGCACCCATACGTCGCGGTCGCGCTTCGCCGTGGTGGCGACGTCGGCCAGGTTGTAGCGGGAATGCCGCTCGACATGCCCGAACGCCAGCAGCAGCCGCCCGGCGCCGATCTCGGGGATCATCGCCGCCTGCTGCTCGGCGCTGCCCGCGCGGCGGATCAGCCCGCCGCCCAGCACCACCGTCGCCAGATACGGTTCAAGGATCAGCCCGCGGCCGAACGCCTCCATCACCAGCATGGTCTCGACCGGCCCGCCGCCGAACCCGCCCTGCGCCTCGGGGAAGGGCAGGCCGAGCAGCCCGAGTTCGGCGTACTGCGCCCACAGCTCCCGGCTCCAGCCGTCGGGCAGGGCGGCGTATTTCCTGCGCGCCTCGAAGTCGTAGCGGTCGGCGATCAGCCGATCGACGCTGTCCTTCAGCAGCCGCTGTTCGTCGGTCAGGTCGAAGTCCATTGGCGTTGTCTCCCTCCTCCGTCATGGCCCGCGCAGGCGGGCCATCCCTGTCTTCGCGCTGTGCATCGAAGAAAGACGGGGATGGCCCGCCTGCGCGGGCCATGACGGCACAAATGCTTGGCCTACAGCCCCAGGATCGCCTTCGCGACGATGTTGCGCTGGATCTCGTTCGATCCGCCGTAGATCGAGACCTTGCGGTAGTTGAAATACTCGGGCGCCGCGTTGAACGCATACTCCGGCCCGATGGGCGGCGCGTTGCTGCCCGCGTCCTCGGGCTGGTAGGGCATCCCGAACGGCCCCATCACCTCCAGCGTCAGCTCGGTCAGCTTCTGCTGGATCTCCGATCCCTTCAGCTTCAGGATCGAGGACGCCGGATCGGGCTTGCCCTTCGCCTTCATCCGTTCGTTGGCGACGACACGAAGCTGCGTCATCTCCAGCGCCTTCAGCTCGACCTCGACGGCGGCCAGTTTCTCGCGGAACTTCACGTCCTCGATCACCGGGCGGTCGCCCGCGCGTTCCAGCGCCGCCAGCTCCTTGATCCGGCGCACCCGCGCCTTGGAGTTGCCGACGCGCGCGATGCCGGTGCGCTCGTTGCCGAGCAGGAACTTCGCGTAGTCCCAGCCCTTGTTCTCCTGGCCCACCAGGTTCTCGGCCGGCACCACCACCTCGTCGAAGAACACCTCGTTCACCTCGTGCCCGCCCTCGATCGTGATGATCGGGCGCAGCGTGATGCCGGGCGTCTTCATGTCGATCAGCAGGAAGCTGATGCCCTCCTGCTTCTTCGCCGCCGGGTCGGTGCGCACCAGGCAGAAGATCCAGTCCGCGTGCTGGCCGAGCGTCGTCCAGGTCTTCTGCCCGTTCACCACGTAGGTATCGCCGACGCGCTTGGCGCTGGTGCGCAGCGACGCGAGGTCCGACCCCGAGCCGGGCTCGGAGAAGCCCTGGCACCACCAGATGTCCAGGTTCGCGGTCGGCGGCAGGAAGCGGCGCTTCTGCTCCTCGCTGCCGAACTCGGCGATCACGGGGCCGACCATGCTGGTGTTGAACGCGAGCGGCGGCGGCACGTTCGCCTGCTGCATCTCGTCCTGGTACATGTAGATCTGCACGGGCGACCAGTCCTGCCCGCCCCATTCCCGCGGCCAGTTCGGCACCGCCCAGCCGCGCGCGTTCAGCGCCCGCTGGGAGACAACGGTTTCCTCCTTCGTCAGGTGATGCCCCTCGGCGACCTTCTGACGGATCGCCTGCGGAAATTCCTTGCGGAAGAAATGACGCACTTCCTCGCGGAACGCGATTTCCTCGGGCGTGAAATTCAGGTCCATGCGCGTTTCCCCGATGCGATGCCGTTCATTGCCCCCTCTCCGCCCGCGCGGGGGGAGAGGGAGGGGCCCCCACCGGCCATTTGGGCGAAGCGATGGGAGGGTGATGTGGGCGGAGGCGTCAGTTCTTGACGGTCGAAGCCGCGTAGATCTCGTCGATCGAGCGCGCCAGCGCCGCGTTGAACTCCTCGTCGCTCATCTGGTGGCGCAGCTCCTCCACCAGCGCGCGCGAGAAGCTCGCGATCACGCCGTGGTTCTGCGCCAGCAGGCGGCAGGAATCGGCGCGCGTGTAGCCGCCCGACAGCGCCACCACGCGCTGCACGCGCTTGTGGTCCACCAGCGGCTTGTACAGGTCCGGCACGTCCGGCAGCGTCAGCTTCAGCATCACCGGCGCGCCGTTCGGATCGGCGTCCAGCGCGCGCTTGATCTCGGCCAGCAGGATCGCCTCGCAACCCTTCTTGTCCGGGCTCTTGATCGACACCTCGGGCTCGATGATCGGCACGAGGCCATGCTTGGAGATCTGCGCGCCCACCTCGAACTGCTGCTGCACCACCGCTGCGATGCCGGCCTGCGAGGAATTGTGGATCACCGAGCGCATCTTGGTGCCGTACACGCCGAGCTTCGCCGCGCGGTCGAGCAGCGCGTCGAGCCCGCCGATCGGCTTCATCACCTGCACGCCGTCCTTCTCGGCCTCCAGGCCCTTGTCCACCTTCAGGAAGGGCACCACGCCGCGGTCTTCCCACAGGAAGGCCGGCACCGGGCGGCCCTTCGCCTCGTCGTCCATGGTGCGCTCGAACAGGATGGCGCCGATCACCTTGGCGCCGGTGAAGGCGGGCGCGCTCATGATGCGCACGCGCATCTCGTGCATCAGGCGGAACATCTCCGCATCGCCGCTATAGGCGGTGTCGGGGATGCCGTAGGCGCGCAGCGCTCCGGGCGTGGAGCCGCCGCTCTGGTCCAGCGCGGCGATGAACCCGCCCTTGCTGGTCATCTGCGCCGTCATCTTCTCGTTCGCCATGCTTTCCATCCTCGGCTCATGCGGCGCGCGCGGGCGCAACCGGCCATCCTCGACCCTGCCGCGTTGTCGCACGCCCCCATCGGCACGCGCAATCGCACCCCGGGAAGGGGTTTCAGGCCGAGCAGGGCGGCTAAAGCAACCCCTTGGCGAGCGCGTCGCGCAGGACCTTCTCAACCCGGGCGTTGTAGCCCTTGCCGCTGGCGCGTACGCCCTCCACCACGTCGGCGGCCAGGCGGAAGCCGATATGCACCTTGGGCGCGGCCACCGGCGGCCTACCCGCCTTCTTCCAGGTCCGGTGCTGCTCCGGGAAAACCTCCGCGAATGGTTTCGCCCGCGCGAAATCGGCGGCGGTCCACTCCGGATTGTCCTCGTCGGTCGGCGCTGCCGCGGCAACCGGCCGCTCACGCTTTTGCGTCATATCGTCGCACCTCCGTGCGGTTCGCCCGTCGCAGCGAAATCACCCGAAGCACGTCGCCCCGCATCGTGAACGCCAGCATGTGCAGACGCCTGTCGATCAGGCCGTAGGCCCGGAAACGCGCTTCGCCATAGACGCGGCGGTCGTCCGCAAGCACGGCGGCGGTGTCGAAATCGAGCCGCGCCGCCTCCGCGAGCGACAGCCCGTACTTACGCCGGTTGACCTCATCCTTGTTCGGGTCGAACTCGATGTCCACACATTATTGTGGTAACAAAAATGCGGCGCCGCAAGGCCTGCGAAGCAAGCAGGTCGGGCTTCGCGAACCACGATCCGCCGCGCCGCCGTATTGCTACTCCGCCGCCGTCCGCTTCAGCCGGTCGGAGAACGCCTTGCGGAACTTCGCCACCTTCGGCGCCACCACGAACTGGCAGTACCCGGTGTAGGGATTGCGCGCGAAGTAGTCGTGATGCTCCGGCTCGGCCGGGTAGAACGCCGTCAACGGCTCGATCTCGGTCACCAGCTTCGCGTCGTAGATCTTCGCCTCGGCGATCTCCTGCATCACCGCCTTCGCAGTCGCCGCCTGGGCGTCGTCGTGCGTCAGGATGATCGAGCGGTACTGCGTCCCCACGTCGTTGCCCTGGCGGTCCTTCGTCGTCGGGTCGTGGATGGTGAAGAACACCCGCAGGATGTCGGCGTAGGACGCCACCTCGGGGTCGAACGTCACCTGCACCACCTCGGCATGGCCGGTCCGCCCGCTGCACACCGCCTTGTAGGTGGGATTCGGCACATGGCCCCCGGCGTAGCCCGACATCACGGACCGGACGCCGTTCAATTCCTTGTAGACCGCCTCAAGGCACCAGAAGCAGCCGCCGCCCAAGGTCGCCGTCTCCATCGCCGCCATCTTCTCACTCCTGTCCCGTGGCCCGGTTCGCCGCCGAGATATTGGGCGCATCGAAGGCCAGAGTAGAGGGCGGGAGGGGAAGCGGGGGAGGGGCGGGACAGCCGCCCGCGGCGGCCACTGGATGCGCCGCCCGCCCGAGCAGCGCCGCAAGGCCCGCCGCCACCGCCAGCGAATGCGCGATCTGGCAGGGCTCGCTCAGATGCTCGGGCGTGTCGAAGAAATCGGCGCGCGGATACAGGCTGCGGCCCGGCAGGGTCAGGAACGCCGCCCCGTGCGCCTCGTACACCGCGCGGATCGCCGCCACCGCGGCGTCCGATGGCGCGGCGTCCGCGAACCCCGTCGGCAGCCCCCCGATCACCGTCACGCCGCGCGCCGCCATCCGCGCCGCGAAATCGCCGATCAGCGCCGCGCCGTAGCCCGTCCGCACCGCCCCGGCGGAAACGGCGGAGGGATGCGCGGCCGCCAGCACCGCCCGGCTCGCCGCGCCCAAGGCCGGCGTGTGCCCGACATGATCGCCCCAGGCGTTCGTCCCGCCCTCCGCGGTCGCCCGCAGCGCGCCGTCGAACCCCGCCGCGACCAGCGCCGTCTCCAACCCCGCCATCAGCGCGCCGCGCAGGTCGGTGGAGAACAGCGCCGCCGCCCAGCGGTCCGGCGCCAGCCCCGCCAGCGTCGCGCGGTCGTCGCGCAGCATGATCGCGGCGTCCGGCCCCAGCCGCGTCGCCGCCCGCGTCATCGCGTACTGCTCCTGCTCCATCGGCATGTAGAGCACGTCGCCCGCGCGCAGCACCCGCGCCCAGCGCGCGAACTGGTAATCGAGCCCCAGCCCGACCGCGACGCCGCCGTTGACGCAGGGCAGGGCGAGCACCGCCTCGATCGTCTCGCAGCGATGCGAATAGGCGGCGTTGGACCCCGCCAGGATCACCAGCTTCGGCCCGGCAATGGACGCCGCGCGCGCCAGCTTCGCGTCGATCTGCCGCTCCAGGAACCCGTAGGACAGCGGCCGCCCCAGCAGCACGCCGAATGCCAGCGCATACACCAGGACCGAAGCGACGCAGCACGCCAGCAGCCGCCGCACGCGCTCAGAACCGGAAATACAGGAACGGCGCGACGGCGCGGGAGAAGAACAGCGCCTGCACCGACAGCGCGAACCCCGCCGTCAGCGCCGCCGCCTGCGCGCGCTCGGTCAGGCGGTGGACGGGCGGGGCGAACAGCGCGATCGCCCAGCCCAGCGCCAGGCAGATCGTCGCCTCCGGGAAACTCAGCGTCCGCGCGTCGCCCAGGTGCAGCAGCACCGGCACCGGCGCGGCGACCGCGCCCAGCGCGGGCCAGGCGGTCACCAGCAACTGCGGCAGCGCGACGCCGTTCAGACCCGCAAGCCCGCGCAGCATGTCGCCCGTCGCCGTCATCCCCTGCGCGCGGAACGGCACCCAGGCCAGCAGCACCGCCATCAGCGTCAGCGCCTGCGCCAAAGGCCGCCAGACAGGACGCCCCAGCCGCGTCCAGCCGGCATGGACCATCAGGAACAGCCCGTGCAGCCCGCCCCACAGCACGAAGGTCCAGGCCGCGCCGTGCCACAGCCCGCCCAGCAGCATCGTCGCCATCAGGTTGCCCGCCCGCCGCCACGCGCCGCGCCGGTTGCCGCCCAGCGGGATGTAGACGTAGTCGCGCAGGAACGCGCCCAGCGTGATGTGCCAGCGCCGCCAGAACTCCGCGATGCTGGCCGAGCGGTAGGGGCTGTCGAAGTTCAGCGGGAACCGCACGCCCAGCATCCGCGCGAGCCCGATCGCCATGTCGGAATAGCCCGAGAAGTCGAAATAGATCTGCAAGCCGTAGGCGAGCAGCGCGTACCACGCCTCGAAGAAGGTCAGCGGCGCGCCGCGCGCGGCGGCGTCGAACCCGGCATCGGCGAAGGGCGCGAAACTGTCGGCCAGCACCAGCTTCTTCGCGAGCCCGAGCAGGAACAGCGTGATCCCCGCCGTCAGGTCGTCCGCATCGAAGCGGCCGAACCGGGCGGCGGTGAACTGCGGCATGATCTCGCGCGGCCGCACGATCGGCCCCGCGATCAGATGCGGGAAGAACGAGACGAAGCCCATGTAGGGCAGCAGGCCGCCGCGCGGCGCTTCCCGCCGGGCGCTGTCGGCCAGATACATGATCTGCTGGAAGGTGAAGAAGCTGATCGCCAGCGGCAGCACCACCTCGGGCACCGGCAGCGCGAAGGTGCGCGCCAGCATGCCCGCGTATTTGAACCACCCCAGCAGCGCGAGGTTGCCCGCGATCCCCGCCGCCAGCGTGAAGCGCACTTCCCGCGCCCGCCCGGCCTCCGCCAGCGCGTGCAGCCGCGCGCCCAGCGCGTAGTTCGCCAGGATCGAGCCCAGCAGCAGCGGCACGAAGCGCGGGTCCCAGGCCCCGTAGAACACCAGGCTGCACGCCACCACCCAGCGCAGCGGCCAGTCCCCGCCCGCGTGCCGCGCGAGCAGGAAGCACCCCGCGAGGCAGGCGGGCAGGAAGACCAGGACGAAGTGCTGCGAGCCGAACAGCATGGCTTCCCTCGCGAGACGCCCATCTCGGCCGCCGGGGGTTAACGGTGGGTAAAGGCCCGGCGGCGGGATGGGCATGGGGCGGTTTGGTCCCGTCCCGGCCCGGTGATAGAACCCGCCCGCCCATGACCGACGATCTCCCCCCATCCCCCGCCCTGCTGCCCGCGGGCCTCTCGGACCTGCTGCCGCCGGACGCCGAGAACGAGGCCGCCTCCGTCGCCGCGCTGATGGAGGTATTCGCCTCGCACGGCTACGAGCGCGTCAAGCCGCCGCTCCTGGAGTTCGAGGACGGGCTGTTCGCCGGCGCGGGCGCCGCCACCGCCGAGCAGACCTTCCGGCTGATGGACCCGGAATCGCAGCGCATGATGGGGCTGCGCGCCGACACCACGCCGCAGGTCGCGCGCATCGCCTCCACCCGCCTCGCCGCCGCGCCGCGCCCTCTGCGCCTCTCCTACGCCGGCCAGTGCCTGCGCGTGCGCGGCAGCCAGTTGGCGCCCGACCGGCAGATCGCCCAGGCCGGCATTGAGCTGATCGGCCCCGACAGCCCCGCCGCGGACGCCGAGATCGTGCTGGTCGGCGCCGCCGCGCTGGCCGCCCTCGGCCTCGCCCGCGTCAGCTTCGATCTCACGCTGCCCTCGCTCGTCCCGCTGCTGCTGGAGGACGCGGGCATGTCCGGCCCGGCCCGCGCGGCGCTCGCCCGCGCGCTCGACCGCAAGGACGCGCACGAGGTCGCCCGCCACGGCGGCGCGCTCGCCCCGGTGCTGACCGACCTGCTGATGGCCGCCGGCCCCGCCGACCGCGCGCTTGGCGCGCTGACCGAAGCCGCCCTGCCGCCGCCAGCCCGCGCGCTCGCCGAGCGCCTCGCCGCCACCATCGCCGCGCTGCGCGCCCGCGCGCCCGAGTTGCGCCTCACCGTCGATCCGGTGGAGTTCCGCGGCTTCCGCTACGAAACCGGCATCTCCGTCACCGTCTACGCTCCCGGCCGCAACGGCGAGCTGGGCCGCGGCGGCCGCTACATGGTGAACGAGGCCGAGCCCGCCACCGGCCTCACGCTTTACCCCGATGCCATCATCCGCTGCTGCCCGCCGCGCCCCGGCCGCCCGCGCTGCTACGTGCCCTGGGGCGCGCCCGACGACGCGGCAGCGCGCCTGCGCCGGCAGGGCTTCGCCACCGTTGCCTCGCTCGATCCCGCGCCGCAGGATGCCCTGGCCGAAGCCCGCCGCCTCGCCTGCACGCATATCCTGCGCGACGGCGCGGCGCTGAAGCTGCCATCCGAAACATCCCCTCTCCGCCCGCCTGCGGGGGGAGAGGGAGGGGCCCGCGGCGAAGCCGTGGGAGGGTGAGGTGGGGACAGCCCGCCCAGACGCCATTCTCTACCCAGACGCCATTCTCCAACCGAACCGGAACGATACCCAATGCCGAACGTGGCCGTGATCGGCGCCCAGTGGGGCGATGAGGGCAAGGGCAAGGTCGTGGACTGGCTCGCCAGCCGCGCCGACATCGTCGTGCGCTTCCAGGGCGGCCACAACGCGGGCCACACGCTCGTCGTCGGCAACGAGACCTACAAGCTCTCGTTGCTGCCGTCCGGGCTCGTGCGCGGCAAGCTCGGCGTGATCGGCAACGGCGTCGTCGTCGATCCCGACGCGCTGCTCGCCGAGATCGCGCGCGTCGAGGCGCAGGGCCTCAAGGTCACGCCCGACCGGCTGCGCATCGCCGAGAACACGCCGCTGATCCTGCCGCTGCACTCGGCACTCGACCGCGCGCGCGAGGCGGCGCGGGGCGAGCACAAGATCGGCACCACCGGCCGCGGCATCGGCCCCGCCTACGAGGACAAGGTGGCCCGCCGCGCCATCCGCGTCTGCGACCTCGCCGAGCCCGAAACGGTCTCGCGCAAGCTCGACGAGCTGCTGCTGCACCACAACACGCTGCTGAAGGGCCTCGGCGCCGAGACGTTCGAGAAGCAGGACCTGTTCGACAGGCTGATGGCGCTCGCGCCGCGCATCCTCCCCTACGCCGAGCCGGTCTGGGAGCGTCTGGACGAAGCCCGCCGCGCCGGCCGGCGCATCCTGTTCGAGGGCGCGCAGGCGGTGATGCTCGATGTCGATCACGGCACCTATCCGTTCGTCACCAGCAGCAACACGGTCGCCGCCACCGCGGCCTCGGGCGCGGGCATCGGCCCCGGCGCCGTCGGCTTCGTGCTCGGCATCGCGAAGGCCTACAGCACGCGCGTCGGCTCCGGACCGTTTCCGACGGAACTGCACGACGCAACCGGCCAGTTGCTCGGCGACCGCGGCCACGAATTCGGCACCGTCACCGGCCGCCGCCGCCGCTGCGGCTGGTTCGACGCGGTGCTGGTCCGCCAGGCCGTGAAGGTCGCCGGCATCCAGGGAATTGCGCTGACCAAGCTCGACGTGCTGGACGGGTTGCCCGAGCTGAAGATCTGCGTGGGCTACCGTCTCGGCGGCGAGGTCGTGCGACGCCTCCCCGCCGCCCCCGCCGCGCAGGCCGCCGCCGTCGCCGAATACGAAACGATGGAAGGCTGGTCCGGCTCCACCCGCGGCGCGCGTTCGTGGGCCGACCTTCCCGCCCAGGCGGTGAAATACGTCCGCCGCATCGAGGAACTGACCGAAGCCCCGGTCACGCTGCTCTCCACCAGCCCGGAGCGCGACGACACGATCCTGGTGCGCGACCCGTTCGAGGGGTAGGCGGCGCGCGCCCGGCAGGGCAAGGCGCCCGTCATTCCCCTCGCGCGTCGTGCATGCCATGCGTAAGCCCATCCATATTGGATGCGCATGGAGGCTGGAAATGGGCTCCGACCGTCGCGCGCATAAGGGGCCATCAACGTGAGCCTCAACGACGATCTGGTCCGCCAGGCGCGCCTCTACACGCGTGACCTGAGTGGCACGCTGGAGGATCTCGTTGCCGAGTTCGTCGAGCGTCATAGGCCACCGTCAATACGGGTTTCTCAACCCGGACTGCAGGCACCTCACGCGCCCATCGGGGCAGCGTCGCTGAGCCTGCGGGCACGTTTCGACCTGCACTCGCCAACGACGCGCCCTATCGCTCCGGCCTTGCCCTATCGGGATTCCATCGCGAGCCGTTCCGATTAGGGCGGCGAGCGGCCAGACTGGGCGGCAGGCGGATAGTGCTGGCCGCATCCCTGATTGCAGCATCGTCGGCGCGTCGCGGCCGTCAGCCGCGACCCGCGGGATCGACGATTTGGGGGAAAAGGCATGCGGCTGCGACGAAACGCTGCGCGCCGCCCGATCTGGCGCGCGGCAGGCCAGCCGGTTGATGCGGCGGTGGTGCTGGCGGTGGATTGCTCGGGCAGCATTAGAAACGAGAGCCTCGCGCTGCAGTTTCGCGGCTATCGCCGCGCCGTGACCAGCGACGCCTTTCTGGACGCCGTGCGGTCGGGGCTCCATGCGCGCGTCGCGCTCGCCTTCGTGACCTGGTCGAGCGCCGACAGGCAGGAGGTCGCGGTGCCTTGGTCCCTGATCGACACCGAGGAGTCCGCCCGCCGCTTCGCTGCCTTGCTCGCGGATGCGCCCGCTCCGATCCCAGGCTACACCTCGATCAGCGGCGCGATCGACTTCGCCGCGCGGCTCCTGGCTGCCTGTCCCTACGCGCCGCTGCGCCGCATAATCGACGTCTCCGGGGACGGAACGAACAACGACGGCCGCGCCGTCGCCGAGGCGCGCGACGAAGCTGTCGCCCAGGGCCTCGTCATCAACGGCCTTCCGATCTTGGGACAGGAGCCGGACGTGGTTGGCTACTATCGCGAAAGTGTGATCGGCGGCGCCGACGCGTTTCTTGTCGTTGCGGACGATCCGGCGCGATTCGAGGCTTCCGTCGCCAGAAAGCTGATCGCGGAAGTCGCTGACTTCTTGCAGGCTCCGCGGCGCTTGTTGCCGGGTTAGGGGCAGCATATTGTTTCGCGGTCCACCTCGAACCGGGCCGCCGCCCGGAGACGTGCCCCTGCTCAGGGAGTATCGACAATGGACGATACGAGGCACGTGATGCGGAGTGACGCGGCTCCCGGATGGAGCGTGCCGCAGCCGGTGGCACGGGCGCTCGCGTTCATGCGCGCGAACCTGGACCAGGCCATCGCACTCGCCGATCTAGTGAGCGAAGCAGGGGTGGCCGAACGCACGTTGCTCAAGCAGTTCAGGCAATTTGTCGGCGCGTCCCCCCTCGCACATCTGCGTCGCCTACGCCTCGGCGCGGCACGCACCGCGCTGCTCGATCCGGCGACGGACGACTCCGTTGCGTCGATCGCGGCGCAATGTGGCTTTGCTCATTTCGGGCGCTTCTCGGCGGAGTACCGGAGGGCCTTCGGAGAGTTTCCCTCTGCCACGCGCCGGCGCGTCCGCAACGTTCCATATCACCTCCAAGCGGAAACCGGAGGACAGGCTAGGTCCGGCAGAGCGGCTGGTGTGCCGCTGGTTGAGATAGCCGCGCGCCGCAAGCCGTCGCTGATCGTCTTGCCGCTCCGGACCGAAACCTTGGCCGAACGCCTCGCCGCGCGAGACCTCGTCGAGACGCTGGCGGTCGGCCTCTCGCGGATCGGCGTCGCCAGCGTTGTTCTCGCGCATCACGACCGCGCCCTCCCTCGGCCGGGAGTGGGGCGGCCGCGCAACGAATACTGTCTGCTGGGCAGGCTCGCGCAACGCGACGGCCGCGTCCGCGCGACGATCCGGCTGATCGACGCAGCCACGGACCGCCACGTCTGGGGGGACTGCTACGATGGCGACGTCGCTGACATGTTCGCATTGCAGGATCGCGTGGCGGAAGCGGTGCCTCACGCTGTCGCGGCGACCCTCCTGCATACCGAGGTCCAGCGCCTCCGGGACCGGGACCCGGCCAGCCTGACCGCCCGCGAACTCGCGATCCGGGCGTATCCGATGGCCATGCGAACGGATGCGGCGGGGGCTCGTCAGGCCATTGAACTGACGGGCCGCGCGATGGAAGCCGACCCGGACGACGCCGTGCCAGTCGCGTTGGCGGCCTACGCGCAGGTCCGCCTGTCCTACAGCCTCGACGCCGAAGCGCCCGCCCAGGCGCTTGCCCGCGCCCGCCAACTCGCGCAACAAGCGCTGATGCTCGATGCTAACGACGTCATGGTCGTTTCCGCCTGCGCGTCGGTCGCCACGCTGATGGGCCGGAACGGCGAGGCCGACTGGCTGGCCGCCCGCGCCACGGCGATGGACCCGACATCCGGCTGGGCGTGGGAGCGCCGCGCGCATCAGCGGCTGAATGCCGGCGAGAATTCCGATCGCGTCATTGCGGATTTCCAACGCGCGATGGTGTTGCATGGCGCGTTCATGCCGCGGGAGAATTGCCTTCTCGGCATCGCTCAGGCGAACTGCGCCGCGGGTCGTCCGGCGGAAGCTGTGCGCGTTCTTCGTTCGGCCATCGTGGAGAACCCGAGAGCCGCCTGGCTTTATCGCATGATCGCCAGCATTGAACACTGCGTCGGCAACCGATCCGAGGCGCGTCAGGCCGTCGAGCAGCTTCGCCGGGCGCATCCGCACGTCACCGTTCGTCATGTCGCGGAAAGTTCGCCAATGTTGAGTGGCGACCACCTGTTGCATCTTGCGCAGTCAGGCTTGCCCGACTGACGGCGGCTGCCGTGCCACGCCGCACTGTCGCGGCCTTCCACATCCCCCGACCTTGCCTGCAACCACCGGGTACGCTTCGCTCGCCGCCAGCAGGCGGCGCGTGTCCGTCCACAAATACCGGAGGAAGCCATGAACGAGGTCGCGATCAACGCCCCGAATCTCTGGCGCCTGGAAACGCCGGGCCACGAAGGCTGGCAGCGCACCGCGCGCGCCGGAGACCCGAAGAAATACTTCATGGTCTCCACCGACAGCCACGCCAACGAGCCGCCCGATCTGTGGGAGAAGCGGATCGACGCGAAATACCGTGAGCGCGTGCCGCGCATCATCACCGATGAGCAGGGCGTGCAGTGGC
>JAFEFJ010000078.1 GCA_018240635.1 Pseudomonadota bacterium
CGAGTACACGATCGCGACCGGAATCGAGCCCAACAGCGCGGCGGCCATCAACTGGCCCCAGTAGAACACGTCGCCGCGCACCAGTTCGGTGATCGCGCCCACCGGCACCGTGCGCACGTCCGTGTTCGTCAGGAAGATCAGCGCGTACAGGAACTCGTTCTGCGCCAGCGTGAAGGCGAAGATGCCGGCGGAGATGAAGCCCGGCGTGCAGAGCGGCAGGATCACCTTCACCATCGTCTGCCAGCGCGTCGCGCCGTCGATCCGCGCGGCGTCCTCCAGGTCGCGCGGCACGGTCTTGAAGTAGCCCATCAGCAGCCACGCGCAGAACGGGATGAGCATGGTGGGATACGTCAGGATCACCGAGGTCAGCGTGTTGCCGAGATTGAGCCGGTTGATCAGGTCCGCGAGCGGAATGAAAAGCAGCGGCTGCGGCACCAGGTAGGTGGCGGCGACGGTGAAGGCGATCAGCGCGCCGCCGGGAAAGCGCATCCGCGCCAGCGGATAGGCGAGCATGCTGCCGAGCAGCAGCGAGATCGCGGTGGACACCACTGCGACGATGGAGGTGTTCCAGGTCCATTCCAGGAAGCTGGTTTCGGTCAGCAGGTCCACGTAGTGCTTCAGCGTCGGGTGATGCACGATCAGCGGCATCACCTTCGTGCTGTAGAGCTCGGCGTTCGGCTTCAGCGAGGTGATCGCCATCCAGTAGAACGGAAACAGCGTCACGATCAGAAAGAACCCCAGCGGAATCCACAGGCGGATCGCCTTGCCGAAGGGGCCATGCCCGTGAACCATCATCGTTGAACCATCAGCGGCTCCGCATGTAGAACGCAAGGCCCAGGATCACCACCGCCAGCGCGGGCAGCATCGCGAGCGCGACCGAGGCGCCGAGGCCGAACTGGCCGCCGCTCATGGCGATGTCGAAGGCGTAGGTGGCGAACAGGTGCGTCGCGTTCGCCGGGCCGCCGCGCGTCAGCACATACACGAGCTGGAAGTCCGAGAAGGTGAAGATCACCGAGAACAGCGTGACGATGAAGATCACCGGCATGAGCAGCGGCAGCGTGATGTAGCGGAAGCGCGCCCAGGACCCGGCGCCGTCGATCACCGCCGCCTCGTGCAGGTCGGGCGGGATGGTCTGCAACCCGGCGAGCAGCGTGATGCCGTAGAAGGGCAGGCCGCGCCAGGTGTTGATCATGATGAGCGAGAACATCGCGAGCGTCGGATTGCCGAGCCAGGCGGGGCCGGGCTTCGGGAACCCCATCTGGAACATCAGCCAGTTCACCACGCTGAACGACGGATCGAGGATCCACATCCACGCCACGGTGCTGAGAACGGTCGGTACGATGAACGGCAGCAGCATGATCGCGCGGATCGCGTTCTTGGCCGGGAAGACCTGGTTCATCACCAGCGCCATCCCGAGCCCGCCCACCGCCTTCAGGATCGTCGCGAAGAACGTGTAGATGAAGGTGTTGCGCGCCACCTGCCAGAACACCGGGTCGTGCGCGTCGGTGACGAAGTTGCGCAGGCCGATGAAGGTGCCGGCATGGGCGACCGGGCGATCCTGCAGGCTGAGCCAGATGCCGTAGACGAACGGGTAGCCGACCAGCGCGATCAGGAACAGCAGCGGCGGCACGATCATCAGCCACGAGAAGACCGACTCGCGTTCGGTCCAGCGGCGGAAGGCCGCGCCGCTGCCGGGGCGCGGGAGCGGAACCGGCAGGGCGGCGGCGCGGCCCGACACGTCAGGCCTGTCCGTAGATCTGCTTCAGCTGCGCCTTGGCCTGCGCGATCACGTCCTTGGTGGAGGCGCCGGCGCAGGCTTTCGCGAACATGTCCACCACCACGTATTTCGCGACGCTTTCGGTGGAGGCGCGGGTGATCGGCGCGGGCCATCCCGGCAGGTGCGAGGTGGCCAGCGAATCGCGGTAGGGCAGCCAGCGCGGGTCCGACTGCCACATCGGCGCGTTGTCGAAGCCGTGCAGGAACGGCGCGTAGTAGGTATCGGCCGCCGCGTACCAGGCGCCGACCTGTTCCGGCTGCATCAGCCAGCGCAGGAAGGCGCGCGCCGCTTCCTTGTCCTCGGTGTGGGTGAAGATCGAGTGGCTCCAGGGCGCCAGGATGTGAAAGCGCCCCTTCGGCCCGGCGGGGTTGAGCGCGTGCTGCGTCACCTTGCCGATATCGGGGAAATCCCGCTTCGCCACGAACAGGATGCTGGCCGCGTTGTTGGTGCAGCTGATCTGTTCCGAAAGCCATGCCTTGTTGTTGTTGGGGTCGGTCCAGCCGAGCACTTCCTCGGCCATCGTCTGCTTGAACAGCTTGCGCGCCATGTCCACGGCCTGCGCGGTTTCGTCGCTGTCGATGGCGATGGTCTTGCCGTCGGGCTCCACCTCACGCCCGCCATAGGACCACAGCAGCGGGTAAAGCCAGCCGTGGTTGTCGCCGAAACCGTGGCCGAGTTCGAAGCCGATCGGATGGCCGGCGGCCTTCAGCTTGGTGCCGGCTTCCAGCAGCTCCTCCCAGGTGTCGGGAAACTTGTCGTAGCCCGCTTCGTGGAACCAGTCCTGCCGCCAGCACATGATCTGGCCGACATTGCCGAACGGCACCGCCTTCCAGTTGCCGTTGACGATGACCGCTTCCTTCGCCGCGTCGTACCAGCCGCCGTTTTTCTTGCCCGCTTCCTCGGCGATGTCGGAGACGTCGATGTACTTCTCGTTGTAGAGGAACGGCCAGGTGAAGAAGTTGAGCGTGATGTCGGGCCCGCTGCCGGTTTCCGCGACGGTGGCGACGCGGGTTTGCAGGCCGCCGACGCTGGTGAGTTCGTAGTTCACCTTGACGCCGGTCGCCTTCTCGTAGGCGGGGGCGAGCTTCTTCTGGAAATACTCGTCGAACGGCTTGATGAACGAGCTTTCGTGCATGAAGCCCAGCGTCTTGGCCTGGCTCCAGCCCGCCGTGGGTCCGAAGGCGCTGCCTGCCGCGCCGATCGCCGCCGCCTTCAGGAAATCGCGGCGCGACCCGGCGAAGACCTCGTACTTCTTGCCGATCATTAAGTCCCCCTGGGATTATTCTTACGCAGCCGGTCTTTGCCGGCGATTCTTCTACGCTAGGGATCGCTCGTCGGGAGAGTCAACGAATTTGCAGGGAATCGGGCCCGCTCCGCCGCATCGGCACGGCGGAGCGGGCCAAAGCCGTGCGTCAGCCGAAGACGAAGTGCTGGCCCATCGCTTTCCGCACCTCGGTCATGTGCGTGTAGTACTGCAGGAATGTGCCGTTGTAGTTGCCGTCCTGCCGTCGGTTGTCCTCGCCCTCGAAATTGTAATAGCCGGGCGTGCATTCCTTGTTGCGGTTGGTGGTGCCGCGGTGGCGGATCACCTCGTCCACCCACCACTGCTCGGTGGCGGGCGCGGCGTCGATCGTCGTCAGGCCGTGGTCGCGGACGTATTTGATGCACTCGGCGATGTGCTCGCCCTGCGTCTGCAGCATGAAGGTCAGGTTGAACTGGAACGACGCCTGGTACCCGCCCATGATGAACAGGTTCGGATAGCCGCTGGAGTGGATGCCGAACACGGTCCGCATCCCATCCTTGTATTTCTCGTTCAGCTCCAGCCCGCCCTCGCCGCGGATCTCGTTGTAGATGCCGGTGCGCTGCACCTCGAAGCCGGTGGCGTAGATCAGCAGGTCGAGCGGGTACTCCTTGCCCTCGAACACCGGGCCGCGCTCGCTGATCTCGGTGATTCCCTTGCCGTGGGTGTCCACCAGATGGACGTTCGGCAGGTTGAAGGCGGGCAGGTACTCGTCGTCGTAGCACGGCCGCTTGCAGCGGTGCATGTACCAGGGCTTCAGGGCCTCCGCGGTCTTCTTGTCCCTCACGATCTCTTCCACCCGGCGGTGGATGTACATCATGTGCTCGATGTTCTGGTTCTCGTAGCGGCGGATGCGCTCCTCGCGCGGCAGCTTGGCGAGTTCCTGGCGCTGTTCCTCGGTGTACTGCGTGCCGCGCATGTGCTTCTCGCGCCGCTCGCGCTGCCAGCCGGGCTTCAGGCTCGCCGCCCAGTCCGGATCGGTCGGCACGTCGTCACGGATGTCGATGGCGGACGGCGTGCGCTGGAAGACATAGAGTTCCTTCGCTGCCCGTCCCACGCGCGGGATGATCTGCACGGCCGAGGCGCCGGTGCCGATGATGCCCACCACCTTGTCCTTCAGCTTCGACAGGTCCTGTCCGCACCAGTCGTAGTCGAACCGTGACGAGTGGAACGAGTGGCCCTTGAATTTCTCCATCCCCGCGATGCGCGACAGCTTGGGCTTGGACAGCGTGCCGTTGGCGCAGATCACGAAGCGGGCCGACATGGAGTCGCCCTTGTCCGTGCCGATGCGCCAGAGCTTCGCCTTCGCGTCCCAAGTGGTGGAGGTGACGGTGGTGCGGAACACCGCGAGATCGTACAGGTCGTAGCGCCGCGCGATCGCCTGGCAATGCGCGTAGATCTCCGGCCCCTTCGCGTAGAAGCTGCCGGGGACGTAGTTCATCTCGTCCAGCAGCGGCAGGTAGTCGTAGGCGGAGACGTCGCAGGCGATGCCGGGATAGCGGTTCCAGTACCAGGTGCCGCCCACGTCGGCGCCGCGTTCGACGATGCGGATGCTCTCCACGCCGCGTTCGCGCAACCGGGCTGCGGTCAGCAGGGCGGAGAAGCCGCCGCCGATGAACAGCACCTCCACCGTGTCGCTGATCGGCTCGCGCGGGGTGTCCGGACCGGCCCAGGGATCGGAGTCGAACTGCGCCAGATCGCCTTCGAGGTCGAAGATGTACTGCTGCCGCCCGTCCGGCCGGAGAGAGACGCGCAGGTCGCGCTCCTCGGCGAATTTGCGCTTGATGGCGTCGTAGTATTCCTGCGGCTTTTCCGACGGCTTGAGCGCATTGAACACGACGCGCCCCGGCACGGCATTCGCCGCCCGCACGCGCGATGCGGCTTCCTTCGTCTCCGACATGATGTGCTTTCTGGCCCCTATTCCGACGGGTAGGTCTGGCTACCGGCCGATATTCCAGGGGCGGGCGGGGCGTTGTCAAACCGGCGGGCGGGCGCCCCGCCCGCCGATGGCCGTCAGACGTTGAAGCGGAACAGCAGCACGTCGCCGTCCTGCACGACGTAGTCCTTGCCCTCGATCCGCAGCTTGCCGGCCTCGCGCGCGCCTGCTTCGCCCCTGCAGGCCACGTAGTCGTCGTAGGCGGTGGTTTCGCAGGCGATGAAGCCGCGCTCGAAATCGTTGTGGATCACCGCCGCCGCCTGCGGCGCGCGGGTACCCTTCACGATGGTCCAGGCGCGCGTCTCCTTCGGACCCACCGTGAAATAGGTGATCAGGCCGAGCAGCCCGTAGCCCGCGCGGATCACGCGGTCCAACCCGCTGTCGTGCAGGCCGAGCCCTTCCAGGAACTCGCCCCGCTCCTCCTCCGGCAATTGGCTCACCTCCGCCTCGATGGCGGCGGAGACCACCACCACGCGCGCGCCTTCCTTCGCGGCGAGATCGGCGACGCGGGCGGAATGGGCGTTGCCGGTGGCGGCGGAGGCTTCCTCGACGTTGCAGACATAGAGCACGGGCTTGGAGGTGAGCAGTTGCAGCCGCCGCACCGCTTCCTCCTGGCCCGGCGGGATCGCGCTGCGGGCAGGGCGGCCCTCGCGCAGCGCCTCGATCAGCGGCTCCATCACCGCGACCTGCGCGATGCTCTCGCGGTCGCCGCCGCGCGCCTTCTTCTGCGCGGCGAGGATGCGCTTCTCCAGCCCGTCCAAGTCCGCCAGCATCAGCTCGGTCTCGACCGTCTCGGCATCGCGGATCGGATCGACGCTGCCTTCGACATGCGTCACGTCGCCGTCCTCGAAGCAGCGCAGCACGTGGATGATGGCGTCCACCTCGCGGATGTTCGCCAGGAACTGGTTGCCCAGCCCCTCGCCCTTCGACGCGCCGCGCACCAGGCCCGCGATGTCCACGAACTCCAGGCTGGTGGGCACGATCTTCTGCGACTTGCCGATGGCGGCCAGCACGCCCAGGCGCGGATCGGGCACCGCGACGCGGCCGACGTTCGGCTCGATGGTGCAGAACGGGTAGTTCGCCGCCTGCGCCGCGGCGGTCGCCGTCAGCGCGTTGAACAGCGTGGACTTGCCGACATTGGGCAGCCCGACGATGCCGCAATTGAATCCCACCTACGGTGCGTCCTTCTCCTGCGTCAGCAGCGCGACGCGGGTCATGAAATCCTCTGGCTTGCCCTGCGAGAGCAGCGGCGCGGCATCCGCCACCGCGTCCAGCATCGCGATCAGCCAGTCGCGATCGGCCTTGGCGAAGTCGCCCAGCACATGGCCGGTGACGCGGTCCTTGTGGCCGGGATGGCCGATGCCGAGCCGCACGCGCCAGTACTCGGGCGTGCCGAGCATCCGGTCCATGCTGCGCAGCCCGTTATGCCCCGCCGCCCCGCCGCCGCGCTTCACCCGTACCTTGCCGGGGGCGAGGTCAAGCTCGTCGTGGAAGGCGGTGATCGCCTCGGCCGGCAGCTTGAAGAACGCGGCCGCCGCCTGAACCGACTCGCCCGAGGCGTTCATGTAGGTGAGCGGCTTGAGCGCGAGCACCTTCCGCCCGCCGACGCTGCCTTCCGCGATCAGCCCCTTGAAGCGGCTCCGCCACGGCCCGAAGCCGTGGCGGATCGCGATGGTGTCGATCGCCATGAACCCGACATTGTGCCGCTGGCGCGCCATGCCGGGTTCCGGATTGCCGAGGCCGACCCAGAGCAGCATGGCGGCGTCACGCGGACGCTGGCGTCGGCAGCAGGCGGGGGCCTGCTACTTCTTGCCGCCCTTGGCGGGCGCCTTGGCGGGCGCCTTGGCGGGGGCCGCCTTGCCGGCCGCGGGGGCCGCCGCCGCGGCCTCGGCCGGAGCCTCGGCGATCTTGGCGGGCGGCGCGACGGTGGCGATGACGAAGTCGCGGTCGGCGATCACGGGCTTGGCTTCGCCGATGCCCTTCAGATCATGCCAGCGCACGTTGTCGTTGAAGTCGAGCCCGGTCAGGTCGGCGGTGAACATCTCGGGCAGGTGGTCCGGGTCGGCGTACACCTCGACCGAATGGCGCACCACGTTCAGCACCGCGCCGCGCTTGATGCCGGGGCTCAGGCCCTCGTTGTCGAAATGCACCGGCACGGTGACGCGGATGCGCTCGCCGGAGGCGAGGCGCTGGAAATCCACGTGCTCCGGCGCATCGGAGACGGGGTGGAACTGCACGTCGCGGATCAGCGCGCGGGACGGGCCCGATGGGAGCTTGATCTCGTAGAGGCGCGACTGCCAGCCGGGACGCTGCAATTCGCGCAGCACCACGCGCGGGTCGAGCGCGATGAGGGTGGGCGCCTGCTTGGCGCCGTAGATAACGGCAGGAACCTTTCCTGCCCGCCGGGTCGCCCGCGCCGCCCCCTTACCGGCCCGCGCGCGTTCCTCGGCCTCGATAGCAACCGTGTTGGCCATGGTTCGCTCCTGACAAATGCCAAACGCCGGCCTCCAGGGGTGCCGGCGAGCGGCGCGGTGTAGCGCAGGGGCCCCCAGGGGGCAAGGGTGCGCTCGGGTGGGCAACGGCGGGTAACGGCGGGGGCGGGGGCGCTACGCCGCCACCACCTCGATCGGGCCGGGGGCGTCAGAGATGGCGAGGGGCGCGAAGCCGAAGGCGTCGCCGTCGGCCTGGGCGGGGATCGCGTCGTTGCCAATCACCTCCACGCGGCTTGCGCGCAGGTGGCGCACGCCGGGGGCGCGGCCGAGCATGTCGATGGGCAGGGCGGCGGCGTATAGCAGCGCCGCCCCCGGCCCCGCGCCGTCGAACAGCACGACCGAGAAACCCGCCTGCGCCGGCTCCGCGTCGGGCGCGAGCAGATAGCGCCCGGCGTAGAGCCGGCCCTTGCTGACGATGGCGCTGGCGGCCTGCATCTCCCGCCCGTCGACGCGCAGGCGGATCGGCGCGAAGCGGTAGCGCGCCATTTCGCGCAGGGTCTGCAGCACATAGGCGCCGCGCCCGAACAGCCGCTTCAGCGGCGGCGACATCCGGTGCACCACATGCGCGTCGAACCCGACGCCGAGCATCTGCACGAACAGCCGCGCGCCGGCGGGACCGGAAACCATGCCGGGCCAGAGCGGGCGGGTGCGGCCGAAGGCCAGCGCGGCGGCCACCGCGCGGGGCGCGAAGGGAAGCGCGAGTTCGTGCGCGAGCACGTTCGCGGTGCCGAGCGGGATCACCCCGAGCCGCGTGGGGCTGCCCATCAACCCGTTCGCCACCTCGGCGATGGTGCCGTCGCCGCCCGCCGCCACCACCATCGTCTCGCCGCGCCGGGCGGCCTCGCGCGCGAGTTCCTCGGCATGGCCCGCATGCTGCGTCTCGGCGACCTCGATGCGGATGCCGCTCGCCGCCATCACGTCGAGCACCCGCCACATCAGATGCGCGCGCCGCCGCCCGGCGATCGGGTTGAACACGATCACCATGCCGTGTGGCGCTTCGGCCGCGTTGACGAGGGACGGCGCATCCGCGTGCGAATCGGCGGCACCCTTCACGGAAAGCCTTCTTGATTGCACTTGATGATAACAGGGCGATGACACCTGAAAGTCATCGCAATGATTTCGGTTGCTTCAACCAATACTGTCTTGTGTTACGCAAAGTTCACTTAAACGGCGCCGAATGCGGCGTATGTGCTTACCGCGCATGAACGCCGCAGCACCCCCCGCCCCGCGCCTCAGCTACCGCAGCGTCTTCATTTCCGACACCCATCTGGGCACGCGCGGCTGCCGCAGCGATTTCCTGGCCGACTTCCTCGGCCGCATGTCCTGCGAGCACCTGTATCTCGTCGGGGACATCATCGACGGCTGGCGGCTGCGCAAGTCCTGGTACTGGGACGAGATGCACGACGAGGTGCTGCGCCTGATCCTGCGCCACGCGCGGTCGGGCAGCGAGGTGACCTACATCCCCGGCAACCACGACGAGATGTTCCGCGTCTGGCTGCCGCTGGGGCTGGAGGTGTGCGGCGTGAAGCTGCGCCGCGAGGCGGTGCACCGCACGGCCGCCGGCAAGCAGCTTCTGGTGACGCATGGCGACGAGTTCGACAGCGTGGTGCGTTACGCAAAATTCATCGCGCTGCTGGGCGACGGCGCCTACACCGCGGCGCTCGCGGTGAACCACTGGTTCAACCTGGCGCGCCGCAAGCTCGGCTACCCCTACTGGTCGCTCTCGGCCTGGCTGAAGCGGCAGGTGAAGGAAGCGGTCAAGGCGATCGACCGCTTCGAGGGGGCGCTGGCCGGCGAGGCCAAGCGCCGCGGCTTCGACGGCGTGGTGTGCGGCCATATCCACCACGCCGAGATGCGCGAGGTGCAGGGCGTTCTGTACATCAACGACGGCGACTGGGTGGAAAGCTGCACCGCGCTGGTGGAACACCATGACGGGCGGCTGGAACTGGTGGACTGGGCGGCGATGAACCGCCTGTCCTTCTTCTCCGCGCGCCAGGCGAGGGTGCCGCAGGCCGCCTGATCCGCGGCACCGTTCATCGGGGGTTTCCGCGCCGTGCCGTCCGATTTCCTGCCCCGGCGCATCATGATCGTCTCCGACGCATGGACGCCGCAGGTCAACGGCGTGGTGCGCACGCTGCGGACGGTGGCGGAGGAACTGCGCGCGATGGGCCGCGCGGTCGAGGTGGTGGGGCCGGACCGCTTCCGCACCATCCCGTGTCCCACCTACCCGGACATCGCGCTCTCGCTGCTGCCGGACCGCAAGCTCGGGCGGCTGATCGCGGACTTCGCGCCCGACGCGCTGCACGTCGCCACCGAAGGCCCGCTGGGGATGTCGGCCCGCGCCTACGCGATGAGGCGCGGCCTCGGCTTCACCACGTCCTTCCACACCCGCTTCGCCGAATACATCGAGGCGCGCACCGGCCTGCCGGTGGGGCCGGCCTATGCCTGGATGCGGCGCTTCCACGGCGCGGCGCAGGGCACGCTGGTGGCGACGCCGAGCCTGCGCGAGGAGCTTGCCGCGCGCGGCTTCCGCAACCTGCGCGCCTGGTCGCGCGGCGTCGATCTGGCGCAGTTCGTGCCCGAGCCGCGCGAGGACTGGGGCCTGCCGCGCCCGGTCTTCGCCTATGTCGGCCGCGTGGCGGTGGAGAAGAACATCGCCGCCTTCCTCGATCTCGACCTGCCCGGCTCGAAGGTGGTGGTGGGCACCGGGCCGATGCTGGCCGAGCTGAAGCGCCGCTATCCGGCGGTGCATTTCGCGGGCGAGCGGCACGGCGCGGCGCTGGCGCGGGCCTATGCAGGGGCGGACGTGTTCGTCTTCCCGAGCCGCACCGACACGTTCGGCCTGGTGATCCTGGAGGCGCTGGCCTGCGGCACGCCGGTCGCCGCCTACGACGTGACCGGGCCGAAGGACGTGCTGGCCGGCGCGGCGGGGACGGTCGGGGCGCTGGGCGAGGATCTGCGCGCGGCGGCGCTGGCCGCGCTGGGCGCCGACCGTGCCGCCTGCCGCGCGTATGCCGAGCGGCACGGCTGGCGCGCCTGCGCCGAGTTGTTCGCCTCCCATCTGGTGCCGTTCCGCGCCGCCAAGGCCGCCTGACGCCCCCCGCCTTCCTGCGCCGCCGGACGCCGTGTAGAAGCGGAGGATGGCTCGTTCGTCCCGCTCCGCCTTTCCGCCGCCCGCGCTGATCGAAACGACCGAGGAGCTCGCCGCGCTGTGCGAGCGGCTGCGCGCCGAGCCCTTCGTCACGGTCGATACCGAATTCATGCGCGAGCGCACCTACTGGCCCGAGTTGTGCGTCGTGCAGCTTGCCGGCGCGCAGGAGGTCGCGGTGGTGGACGCGCAGGCCGAGGGGCTGGACCTCTCGCCGCTGGGCGCGCTGCTCGCCGACACGGCGGTGACGAAGGTGTTCCACGCCGCGCGGCAGGACATCGAGATATTCGTGCTGAAATTCGGCGACGTGCCGCGCCCGCTGTTCGACACGCAGGTGGCCGCGATGGTGGCCGGCTTCGGCGATCAGGCGGGCTACGACTCGCTCGTCTCCTCGCTGACCGGCGGGCAGATCGACAAGGCGCACCGGTTCAGCGACTGGTCGGCCCGCCCGCTTTCGCCGGCGCAGATCGCCTATGCCGCCGCCGACGTGACTCATCTGCGCGAGGTATACGAGCGGCTGTCGGCGCGGCTCGCGCGCGAGGGGCGGCTCGACTGGGTGGCGGAGGAGATGGCGGTGCTGTCCGATCCCGCGACCTACCGCCCCGATCCCGAGACGGTGTGGGAGCGGCTGCGCCCGCGCAGCGGCAACCGCCGGTTCCTGGGCATGGTGAAGGCGCTGGCGGCGTGGCGCGAGCGCGAGGCGCAGCGCGTCAACATCCCGCGCCAGCGGCTGCTGAAGGACGAGGCGCTGATGGAGATCGCGGCGACGGCGCCGAAGGACGCGGAGGCGCTGTCGCGGGCGCGCGGCATCAGCCGCGGCTTCGCCGAAGGCCGCACCGGCGCCTCGATGCTCGCCGCCATCGCCGCCGCCGCGGCGCTGCCCGAGGACGCGCTGCCCGAGGCGCCGCGCACGCGGGAGGGCCCGCGTCCCTCGCCCGCCCTGGTGGCGCTCTTGAAGGTGCTGCTGGCCGCGCGCTGCGAGCAGCACCACGTGGCGCCCAAGCTGGTGGCCAGCTCCGACGACATCGACCGCTTGGCCGCCGAGGACGCGCCCGACATCCACGCCCTGCACGGCTGGCGGCTCGCGGTGTTCGGCGCGGAGGCGCAGGCGCTGAAGGACGGCAAGATCGCCATCGGCGTGGAGGGCAAACGCATCAAGGTGCTGCCGATCGGCGAGGGAGTGGCGTAGGCGGACTTTAGGGTGGGCTTAAGTCCACACCCTACGGACTTCGCGCCCGGCTGGTCGTCAAGCGGACGAGGGTGCTGTGCCAGTCAGCCTTCCGGCCGGTCCAACGCCGCGCGCTCGGCCGTCACCACGGCATCGAGCGCGGGAAGGCTGTTGCTGACCGTGAACCAGACCCGCCGCGCAGCAACGTTGCCGTATTCGTGCCGGTAGATATTTCCGGCAGCCGCCATCTCCCGCCAGGCAATGTGCGGATGACGCGCTTTCAGCGCGTTTGGGAGTCGCCGGGATGCTTCCTAGATAATCTCGAGGCAGCGAGTCACGGCGTAAAGCCGCATCTCATCAGCAAGAAAAGCATCCACCGTCAGGCCGGCGACGAATGAGTGCGCCTTGGCGATGCGCTCGTGGATGTCGTCGAGCCAGCGGCGCGTCGCTTCGACTTCAGAAGGCATAGACGGTGTCGGCGGCGGCCGGGCGGGCCGCTGGCCGCAGACCTTCCCGATCGATCACATCGACCGGGCCATCGAACAGCGACGCGATGTAGTCCCTGATGCGCACGAACTCATAGACGCCGACAGGCGCCTGCGGATCGATCTCGACCAGGATGTCGGTGTCGCTGGCAGGCCCGGCGTCGCCGCGGGCGCGCGAGCCGAACAGCGCGGCATGCAGAACGCCCTGCGCACGCAGCGCGGGCTCTGCCTGCCGCAAGCGGGCGACGATCTCCTGGCGGTCCATGACCCCTTATAGCACGGCAGACGGCGACGCGCCCGCTACCCCAGCGCCTTCGCGGCCTCCCGCAACTGGAACTTCTGGATCTTGCCGGTGGACGTCTTCGGAATGTCGCGGAAGACGAAGGCGCGCGGCACCTTGTAGCCGGCGAGGTGGGTGCGGCACCACTCCCGCATCTCGTCCTCGGTGGCGGCCTGGCCGGGCTTGAGCTCGATGAAGGCGCAGGGGGTTTCGCCCCATTTCGGGTCGGGCTTCGCCACCACCGCGACGCTCATCACCGCGGGGTGGCGGTACAGCGCCTCCTCCACCTCGATGGACGAAATGTTCTCGCCGCCCGAGATGATGATGTCCTTGGAACGGTCGCGGATCTTCACGTAGCCGTCCGGGTACATCACCGCCAGATCGCCGGTGTGGAACCAGCCGCCCTCGAAAGCCTTCGCGGTGGCCGAGGGATTCTTCAGGTAGCCCTTCATCGTGATGTTGCCGCGGAACATGATCTCGCCCATCGTCTCGCCGTCGCGCGGCACGGGCTGCATGGTTTCCGGGTCCAGCACCACCAGTGCCTCCTGCATCGGCGCGCGCACGCCCTGGCGGCTGTTGAGGTCGGCGCGTTCCTCCAGCGGCAGCGACGCCCAGGCATCGTGCTTGGCGCAGATCGAGGCGGGACCGTAATTCTCCGTCAGCCCATAGACATGCGTCAGCTCGATGCCCGCGGTCTCGCACGCCTCGATCAGCGCGGCGGGCGGCGAGGCGCCGGCGACCTGGCCGTAGATGCGGTGGTCGATCACGCCCCACATCTCGCGCGGGGCGTTGACCAGCATGGAATAGACGATGGGCGCGCCGCACATATGCGTGACGCGGTTCGCGGCGATGGCGTCCAGCGCCGCCTTCGGCTCCACCCGGCGCAGGCAGACGTTCACCCCGGCCCGCTCGGCGATGGTCCAGGGGAAGCACCAGCCGTTGCAGTGGAACATCGGCAGCGTCCACAGATAGGCGGCGTGGCGCGGCATGTCCCAGCCGACGATGTTGGACAGCGCGTTCAGGTAGGCGCCGCGGTGGTGATACACCACGCCCTTCGGATCGCCCGTGGTGCCGGATGTGTAGTTCAGCGCGATCGCGTCCCACTCGTCGGGCGGGTTCTCCCAGGCGTAATCCGGATCGCCTTCGGCGAGGAACTGCTCGTAGGTGAGGTCGCCGATGCGGCGGCCTTCGGGGAATTCCGGATCGTCGATGTCGATCACCAGCGGACGGGTTTCCAGCATCGCCAGCGCGCGCTCCATCGTGGGCGCGAATTCGCCGTCGGTGATGACGGCGCGCGCGCCGCCGTGGCGCAGCATGAAGGCGATGGTCGAGGCGTCGAGCCGGGTGTTCAGCGTGTTCAGCACCGCGCCGCACATCGGGATGCCGAAATGCGCCTCCACCATCGCGGGGATGTTGGGCGCCATGACGGCGACGGTGTCGTTGCGCCCGATACCGCGCCTGGCGAGCGCGGAGGCAAGGCGGCGGCAGCGCGCATAGGTCTCCGCCCAGGTGGCCCGAACCGCGCCGTGCACCACCGCCAGCCTGTTCGGATAGACCGCGGCCGCCCGCTCGATGAAGGTCAGCGGCGTCAGCGGCGTGTAGTTCGCCTGGTTCCTGTCGAGCCCTTCCAGATAGGCCGGGTTGCCGGGCATGGGCGTTTCTCCGAGCGATTGCGAGCCGGCAACCATACCGCGCGCCGGGGACGGGACACAGGGGCTGGATCGGCCTGCCCGGACGCCTGACCCACATCAACACGGCGGCGGGCAAGCCGTGCCATGCTACGGGGATGACCCGTCGCTTGCGGATGCTGCTGTGTGCAACCGCCCTCGTCGCGGCCTTCGCGCGCTGCGGCGCGGCCGACCTTGCCCCCTCGGCTTCCATCCCCCTGTCGGTCGCGCCCGTGCTGGACGAAACCGGCCGGCAACCCGATCCCGCCGAACTCGCCCGCCTTCGGGACATGCTGCGCGACGCGCTGGCCGCCTACGGATACTCGGCCTCGATCGCCGCCGCCGGTCCGGGGATGGAGGTGCGGCCGCGGCTGATCGCCTGCCGGATGCCGCCCGCGGAGGCGGTGCCGGACCTGTGCATCGCCAGCGTCGCGCTGGCGCTTCTGCCGTCGCGGCGGCCGGTGACGGAGGCGGTCGTGCGGGCACCCGCGCAGGCGAGCGACGCCGAGCTTGCATCGGCGATGGCCGCGGCGGTGGAGCGCAGCCTGGTCGCGGCCCCGCCGCCGTCGCCGGGCGCGCGGGAGGAGGACATCACCGCGACCGGCGCGGCGGTCCGCCACCTTGGCGGCGGGCGGTTCTTGATCGGCGGCGAGACGATCGACGTGCACGCGATCCGGAGCGCGCACGATCCGACCGTCGATCCCGACGTGCCGGCGGCGACGAACGTGACCTTGAACGACATCGTCCCGCCCGCCGCCGGCGGGGCGCGGAGCCATGCCGTCATCACGCTGTATCAGGTCGATCCGCCGCTGACCGGCCAGCCCTCGCGCGAAGCGGGGATCGACCGCGGCACCGACTTCCGCGATCCCGCCAATCTCGTGCAGGCGGCCTATTCCAACTACGTGAGCCCGGTGCAGACCGACGGTCCGGTTCCGGTGCGGGTGGCGGGCCATCCGATCGGGCATTTCATGGTGAAGGTGGAGGTGCCCGGCTACCCGACCGTCATGACCGGCATGACCACGATCGCCCGCGCCGACAAGGAACTGGTGGACCTGACGCTGGGGCGGGGCCTGGGCGTGGGCGGCGTGCTGCTGACGCCGGAGCCCGGCCGGCTCAATTCCGCGGCCGAGGTCGTGCGGGAACTGGCGCTCCGCCAGCGCGCGCTGCGCGTCGTCGATGGGCTGTACTTCCATCGCGTGAACGGCCGCAACGTGGGGCCCGAATACCGTTTCGCGGACGGGCGGGTGGTGTTCCTGCGCGTGACGCTGCCGGTCAGGAACGCCGAGGATGCGCTGGCCTACTTCGTGGAATACATCCATCGCGGCGAGGCG
>JAFEFJ010000079.1 GCA_018240635.1 Pseudomonadota bacterium
ATCTGCGCGGTGTAAGCCGCGATGTAGCCGGCCTTCTCCAACCGTTTCACGCGCATCAGGCACGGGCTCGGCGACAGGCCGACGGCTTCGGCCAGCTCCACGTTCGTAGCGCGGCCGTTCCGTTGTAGATACGCAAGAATTCGGATGTCGATACGGTCCAGCCGGGGCAGCGCGGTGTGGGTGCGTCCTGCGCCGCCGTTGCCGGCTGTCAGCCTCGCGGTCATCCCGCACTGTATCGCGGCGCGTGCGGGATGCTCAATCCCGCACGAAGCGTCAGTAGCCGCGCGAGCGGTCCACCACGCCGTCCATCGGCTGCCCGGCCTCGTGGCGCGCGATGTTGGCCAGCACTACCTCGGCCGCGCTGCGCCAGCCGGTCATGCTGGCGATATGCGGCGTAAGCCAGATGCGCTTGTGCGTGCGTACCGGGTCCGACGGCTCGGGCGGCTCGGTTTCGGTCACGTCCAGGACGGCGGCGGACAGATGCCCCGCATCCAGCGCCGCGATCAGGTCGGCCTGCACCAGATGCCCGCCGCGCGCGGCGTTCACCACCGCCGCCCCCTGCGGCAGCCGCGCGAACAGATCGGCGTTCAGCATCCCGCGCGTGTCGTCCGTCAGCGGCAGCAGGCAGACCAGGATGTCGCAGGCGGCAAGGAACGCCGGCAGCTCCTCGGCGCCCGCGTAGCAGGTCACGCCAGGGATCGCGCGGCGCGAGCGGCTCCAACCCGAAAGCGGGTAGCCGAACGGCGCCAGCCGCTCCAGGGCGGCCTGCGCCAGCACGCCGAGGCCCATGATGCCGACGCGGCATGCTTCGGCCTCCCGCAGCGGCTGCTGCCGCCAGCCGCCGCCGCGCGTCTCCTGCAGGTAGAACGGCATCTGCCGGTGCAGCGACAGCACCGACCACACGACGTATTCCGCCATGCCCGCGGCGAGCGCGGGCTCGATCATGCGCACCACCGGCAGATGCGCCGGCACGCGCGACAGGTCGAGCTGATCGACGCCGGCGCCGATGGAAAACATCACTTCCAGATTGGGAAATTCCGACAGGTCGTCGGGCGGCACCCAGACCGCCATGTAGCGGACCGCGGCGGGATCGCCGGTTTCGGGCCAGATGTAAAAGGGCAGGTCGGGCCGCTTCTCGGCGAACACGCGCGCCCATTCCGCGCCGCGCCGCGCTTCGGATTTGTACAGGATCGCCATCAGCCGTCCCCGGTTCAGCCGAAGGCCTGGCTCGCCAGTGCGAAGCGCCGCGCGGGGCCAGGGCAATCGGGCGGCGCGCCGCGCGCCATGTGAATCGCCTCTCCCGCATCCGTTAGCCCAAGTCCGGCAAGCCAGTCCACGAGGCCGCTTTCCGCCGTCACGTCGATGCGCACGAATTGGCCGGGACCGGTGTTGAGGAAATGGCCGATCAGCGCCTTCGCGCCATCCGCGTCGGGTGCCACGACGGGGCCGATCACCTGCCCGCGCCCGAAGCGGCGCTGCACGGCGAAGCCCGCCGGGGCGCCGTTGCGGTCCAGCACCACGGTCGTTCCGGCGCCCAGAAGCGCATCGATCAGGGGCGCGCGGTCGAGCCCGCTCGCGGCGCGATCCAGCGCGTGCAGCACGGCGGGATCGCTGCGGCCGGACGGACGCAGCCGGTCGCCCTCGGGCAGCGCCTGCAGCGCGCTCGGCGTCACGTTGCCCTGCATCTGCCGCGCTTCGCCGATCACGGCGAAGCCCAGGCTGCGATACAGCGGCTCCCCGTCGCGCGTCGCGTACAAGGTCACCGAACGCCCGCCGGCCATCGCCAGCAGCCGCTCCATCACCGCCCGGCCGATGCCGCGCCCCTGCATCTCGGACGCGACCGCCACCAGCCCGAGCGCCGCGCGGTCCGCGCCGTAGCGCCACAGCATCCCCGTCGCGACCAGCTTGCCGTCCTGATCGAGCCCCACGCCCTCGCCGAGCGCGAACATGAACTCCCAATCCGCCAGCCGGTGCGGCCAGCGGAAGCTGCCGGTCAGCATCGCCGCCGCCGCGAGATCGGCGGCGGCGAGCGGGCGCAGCGCCATGGTCTCCGCCATCGCTACATCATCCCCGGCGTGCCGAGATCGGTGCCGTCCACCAGCCGCGCGTAGCGGAACGGGCGCGGATCGACCACCGGCGTGTCGCCCGCCATTAAATCGGCGGCCAGGCGTCCCGCGCCGGGTCCGATGCCGAAGCCGTGGCCGGAATAGCCCGTGGAGAGGAAGAAGCCTGGCAGCTTGTCCACCGCCGAGATCACGGGGATCGCATCCGGCATCGAATCGATCCAGCCGCCCCAGACGCGCGCCATGCGCAAGCCTGCGAGCGCCTTGTAGGTGGCCGAGACGGCCTTCAGCGCGGGCTCGACGATACTGGTGTCGGGCGCTGGCGCGAAGATGCGGTCGCGCTCGAACGGCGTTTCCTTGTCGAACGACCAGGCGCCGTGGATCGCCTCTGGGCCCCGGAAGAAGCTGCGGCCGATGCCGACGGTCAGGCTCTTGCGGCGGCTCTTGAAGGTGGGCCAGAAGCGCCGCGCGTAGCGCAGCCCCTGCGGCGTGATCTCCACCCCGCCGCGGTTCTTCGCCGCCACCACGTAGCCGCCGTCCAGGCGGCGGCTGATGGTGAAATCGGGCGTCACGAGGCCGCCGGGCGTGACCTCGGCCGCGGGTTCGGTGACGAAGATGGTGGAGCGCACGCCCGCCTGCGGCAGGTCGATCCCGTGGCGGCGGCACAGCATGGACGACCACGCCCCACCGGCGCACAGCACCGTGGCGGCGGCGATGCGCCCCCGCTCGGTGATCACGCCGGCGACGCGACCGGCCTGGATATCCAGCCCGCGCACGGCGCAGTTCTGATGGATCGTCACGCCGCGGGCGCGCGCGGCGGCGGCAAGCGCGGGGGCGGCGAGCGCGGGCTCGGCGCGGCCGTCATGCGGCGAATGGACGCCGCCGATCCAGTCCTGCTCGTTGCCCGGCGTCAGCGCCTTCGCCTCGGCGGGCGAAAGGATGCGGTTGTGCACCTGGTAGCCGCGCGCCATCGCGCACCAGGCTTCCCATTGCGCAAGCTCGGCCTTGTCCTTCGTCACGTAGATCAGGCCCGAGCGGCGGAAGCCCAGCTCCGCGCCGGTTTCGGCGGCGAGCCGGTCCCAGATCTCCATGCTGTGGATCATCAGCGGCAGCTCGCGCTCGTCGCGGTTCTGCCGGCGGCACCAGCCCCAGTTCCGCCCCGACTGCTCGGCGGCGATGCGGCCCTTTTCCAGCAGCGCGACGGAGTGACCCTTCTGCGCGAGAAAATACGCCGCCGAGACGCCCGCGATGCCGCCGCCGATCACCACGGCATCGACGCGCGACGGCAGCACCGGATCGTCCGGCACGGATTCCAGCGGCGGCATCATGGGATTTCTCGTCCTTCGCGCAGGTTCCAGTCGCCGCGATCCTATGCGCGGGACGGCAGCGCCGGGTGCGGAAGATTGCCTGCCGCGCGGCAGATCATGCTGCGCACGTTGCCCGCGGCGGCATTATCGGCAGGACGCCGCCCCCATCCGGACGCGGCCCGGGGGCTCAGGCGCGGCTGCAGGCCGCGCCGCCGAGCATGCAGAACGAGGCGCACTGCGGGTGATCGAGCACGCCTCGGTGATCTCCAGCCCGTCGCGACATGGACCCGCAAGCCGTTGGCGGCCAGCCACAACAGGCCGTCGATGCTGCCGCGCCAGGATCGCGCCGTCCCGTGCATGCAATGCGAGAAACCGCGCGTGAGGCAGTCCTTCAGCATGTCCGGAAGGTCCGGGATCATGAACGGCTCGCCACCGGAGAACCCGAGTCAGTCTTCGCAATCCCCCGCAGCCCGGGAAGAGGCAGGCGCGGACCTGCCCTACGATGCCGTTCCCCCGGCTGCGCCGGGCAATTGCAGATCGAAGTGTGTTCCAGGAAAGAATTTCGCCAGCCGCATGTCGGCCGTGCGGGCGTGGCCCTCCATGCCCTCCAGGCGGGAGATGCGCGCCGTCGCCTCGGCCACCCCGCGCGCGCCTTCGCGGGTGGCGCGTTGCCATGTGACGGTCTTCATGAATTTGTGCACCGACAGTCCGCCCGTGTAGCGCGCCGATCCCGAGGTGGGCAGGACGTGGTTGGGGCCTGCCGCCTTGTCGCCGAATGCGACCGTTGTCTCCTCGCCGAGGAACAGCGAGCCGTAACTGCGCAGGCGAGCGAGCCACCAGTCGGGATCGGTGGCCTGCACGTGCAGATGCTCGGGCGCGTAGGAGTCGGCGATGGCGGCCATCTCCTCGCGGTCTTCGCACAGGATCACCTCGGCGCAGTCGCGCCACGCCGCTTCCGCGTTGCGGGCGTTGAAGGCGGGCAGCGTCGCGATCAGGCGCGGCGCCCGATCGAGCACCGCCTGCGCGAGCGCGGCATCCGTGGTGACGAGCCAGACCGGCGAATTGTCGCCATGTTCGGCCTGGCCGACGAGATCGGCGGCCACCAGGTCGGGATCGGCGGTTGCATCGGCAATCACCATCGAGTCCGTCGGGCCCGCCACCATGTCGATGCCGAGGCGGCCGAACAGCGCCCGCTTGGCCTCCGCGACGTATTGGTTGCCTGGGCCCACCAGGATGTCCGCCTTCGGGGCGCCGAACATGCCGAACGCCATCGCGGCGATGCCCTGCACGCCCCCGATCGCCAGGATGCGGTCCGCCCCGCAGGCATCCATGGCGAACAGCGTCGCGGGGTCGATGCCGGCGCCAGCGCGCGGCGGCGCGCAGGCGGTGACCTGGGCCACGCCCGCCACCTTGGCAGTGGTGATCGTCATCATCGCGGATGCGATGTGGCTGTAGCGCCCACCCGGCACGTAGCAGCCGGCGGCGCGCACCGGGATCTGGCGTTGACCTGCCCAGAATCCCGGCTGCACCTCGATCGCGCAGTCCTGGATCGTCGCGCGCTGCGCCTCGGCGAAGCGGTGGATGTTGTCGCGCGCGAAGCGGATGTCGTCCTGCAGGCGCTGCGGGACCGCCTTCCTGGCGGCGGCGCGCGCGGCGTCATCGACGGCGATCGGGCCATTGAACTTGTCGAATTCGCGGGCGTAGCGCAGCGCCGTCTCCTCGCCGCCCTGCTCTAGTTCGCGCAGCATCTGTGCCACCCGCGCGCGCACCTCCTCGCCGCCGGTCTCCGCAGTGCGTGTGGCGCGCTTGAGATAGGTCACCGTCATCACATCCGGCCTTTCCAGGGGACGAGCCGCCGTTCGAGAAAGCGCATCAGCAGGTCGAACAGGTAGGCGATCGCGGCGATCACCACGATTCCCATGATCACGACGGCGGTTTGCAGGAACTGCGAGGCCGAGAGCACCATGTAGCCAAGCCCCGAGGTCGCGGCGACCATCTCGGCCGCGACCAGCGTGGTCCAGCCGAAACCGATGCCGATGCGCATCGCGGTCAGGATCTCCGGCATGGCGGCGGGCAGGATGACGCGCGTCAGCACCTGCCAGCGCGTGGCGCCGAAGGAATAGGCGGCATGGATCTGCTCGATCGCCGCCGACCGGACGCCCGAGCGCGCGCCGAGCGCGATGGGCGCGAAGACCGAGAGAAAGATCAGCAGCACCTTCGAGGTTTCGCCGATGCCGAACCAGATGATCATCAGCGGCAGGTAGGCGAGCGGCGGGATCGGCCGGTAGAACTCGATGGGCGGATCGACGATGCCGCGGATCACCGGGCTGATTCCCATCGCGAGCCCCAGCGGAACGCCCAGCAGGCAGGCGAGGATGAACGCGCCGAAGACGCGCGCGGTGGAGATCGCGACATGCTCCCAGAGCGGCGCGCCGGTGTAGCCATCGCGGAGGATGGCGACGAAACGCAGTACGATCGCCTGCGGCGAAGGAACGAACAGCGGCTTGACCAGGCCCAGCGTCGTCACCAGCCACCAGACGAACAGCAGGACGGCAATCGTGGCGACGCTGAGCAGGCGCGTGTCGCCCGCGCCCGGCACGCCGTAGATCTCGCCCGGCCGCGTGGGACGTCCGCGGGCCAGCCGCGCGAGCAGGCCGCGCGGGGGCGTTTCGGGCATCGCCGCCGGCTCGGCGATCTCGCGCCCGCTCATGCCGCTTTCTCGTCGGCGAAGATGATCTTCAGAACCTCCTCGCGCAGCGCGATGAAGTCTGGCGACGCCTTGATCCCGCGCGCGGTATCTCCGGCCAGGTACAGGCGCGAGAATGGCAGGTCGAATGTGTGCGTGATGCGGCCGGGCCTGGGCGACATCACGATCAGCCGCGTGCCCATGAACAGCGCCTCCTCGACATCGTGGGTGATGAGCAGGACGGATTTGCCGCTGCTGTTCCACACGTTCAGGATCAGTTCCTGCGCGCCTTCGCGGGTAAGTGCGTCGAGCGCGCCGAGCGGCTCGTCCATCAGCATCATCTTGGGATCGCAGGTCAGCGCGCGGGCGATGCCGACCCGCTGCTGCATGCCGCCCGACAGCGCATAGACCGGCGCGTCCTCGAACCCGCGAAGGCCGAGCAGATCGATGAAGCGCTGGCTGATCGCCATGCGCTCGGCTTTGGGACGGCCTTGCAGGCTGAGGCCGAAGGCGACGTTGTCGCGCACATTGAGCCAGGGCAGCAGCGCGTGCTTCTGGAACACGACGGAACGGTCCGCCCCAGGCCCCTGCACCGGACGGCCATCGAGCAGGATGGTGCCGCTGGTCGGGGCAAGGAAGCCGGCGATGAGGTTCAGAAGCGTCGATTTGCCGCAGCCCGACGCACCGAGTGCCACGACGAACTCGCCGGGCTCAATGGTCAGGTCGACTTCATGCAGCGCCTTGGTCGGCTGCCTCCCGCGCAGGCCCGGATAGACGACCGAGGCGTGATCAATGCGGAGGCTCATGGCACGGTCGCCACAGCAGGGACCACGGCCTCAAAGGAGGCCGGGGCCGCGCCGCGCCGGCGCGCCCGTCAACCGACCGCCTCCTTCAGGTAGGCGGTGGTCACCGCATCGGCATAGCTCGGCAGCACATGGTCGAGCCGGTTGACGCTCTTCAGGAAGTCGGCAGTCGCCTTCAGCGTCTTGGCGATCCCCCCGCCCATCCATTGCGGCTGCAGCTGCTCCGCGATCGGGAGGAACTGGTAGCCCTGGATCACATCCGGCACCTGCTCGGGCGCCGCGCCCGTGGCCGCGGCGATCGCCTTCACCTGCGCGCTGGCGGGCGTCCAGGCGGCGGGGTTCTTGAGATAGGCGGCGTTGGCCTCGTTCACCGCGCGGATGAACCCGATCAGCCCGGCGCGATTGGCCTTGGCGAAGTCGCGGTTCACTACCCAGGCGTTGAAGGTGGGGAAGCCCCACGACGCGACGGTATCGGCGCCGACCAGCCTTGTGCCGTTCTTCAGCAGTTCGGTCTGCACGGGCGGCCAGATGAACGCGGCGTCGATCGCGTCCTGCGACCAGGCCGCGGCAATCTGGTTGGGCGGCATGCTCATGATCTGCACGTCGTTCGCGGGGACGTTCGCGTGCTGAAGCGCGCCCATGAGCGAGAAGTGCGAGGTGGAGCCGACGGGCGTCGCTACCCGCTTGCCCTTGAGATCGGCCAGCGTCTTGATGCCGGTTCCGTTGCGGACGATCAGCGATTCGGATGTGCCGATCACGTAGTCGATCATGAACATCTCGATATCGACGCCCTGCGTCGCGGCGATCGCGAGCGGCGAGGAGCCGAGCTCGCCGATCTTCACGTCGCCCGAGGCCATCGCGGCGATCACGTCGGCGCCGGAGTTGAAGGTGCGCCACTGCAGATCCCAGCCGCTCGCCTTGGCGAGCGTGCCGTCATGCGCGGCCCACTGCGTCGGCACCGGATCGCCGAACGTCGCCGCGATGATCGAGCCCGCGGCCCGCGCCCGCGTTGCTGCCGCAAGACCGGCCGCCACCAGCGCGCCGCCGACGAAAGCTCTTCTTGAAACGGTCATCGTGCCCCCCTTCCCTTTCCTTGTTTATTCGCCGCCCGTATGCGCCATCTGGGCGACGCCCACATGCACCACCCGCGCCGCGCCGCCCGTATAGCCTGCGCAATGCGCGATGATCCTGCCGATATGCGCGCAGTCCTCGACCGAGAAGGTCAGCGGGATGCGCATGTCGAACAGGACCGCCAGCACGCGGTCGGACTTCGGCAACACCTGCGGATCGGCGTAGCGCCAGCTTCGATGGGTGCTCGTGAAGCCACGCGGCTCGCGGTCGCCGAACCACTTGAGTTCGACGCCGAGATCCGCCGCGGCGGCGAGGAAGCGCCTGGCTCCCTCCTCGTCGATGCCGGGCATCAGGAACTGGATCGAACTGCCGACGAAGCGCTCCGCTGCCGGTCGATCCGGCAGGCGGATCGTGGGGACGCCGCGGAGTTCGGCGGCGACCGCCTCGTAGCGCTCGTTCCAGCGGTCGATGTTCTCGTCAAGCGTGGCAAGCTGCGGACGCAGGATCGCCGCGCGGAGATTATCCATGCGCGCGGACAGGTTCGGGCTGTCGAGCCGCGCATCGGCGAAGGCCGAGGCGTCGGGCGCGGCGCCGTGCCGCTCGTAGAGCATGTAGGAGCCGGACAGGATGATGGCGCGCGCCATGAAGCCCGCGTCGTCGGAGGTGAGAAGCCCGCCCTCGCCCGTGTTCATATGCTTGTAGGTCTGCGTGCTGAAGCAGGCCGCGAACCCGAAGGAGCCGCTTTTGCGCCCGTTCCACCGCGCGCCCATCGTGTGGGCGCAATCCTCGATCAAGGTCAGCCCGCAGCGCGCCAGCACGGCGGCGAGCGCATCCATGTCCACCAGATGGCCGCGCATGTGCGACAGCAGCAAAAGTCGGGCGCCGCTGTCGCGTGCCTTGCGCGCGAGATCGTCGAGGTCGATGACCAGATCCTCGGTCGTTTCGACAAAAACCGGCCTGCCGCCGACGCCCGCGATCGCGCCGGGGACCGGGGCGAGGGTGAAGGCGTTGGTCAGCACTGGCTCCCCCGGCCTGACGCCGAAGGCGCGGAGCGCGATCTGCATCGCCTGTCCGCCGGAGCCGCAGGCAAGGCAGTAGCGGCTGCCCTGCCAGGCCGCGTAGTCGCGTTCGAGCAGCGCCGCCTGCGCCACCTCGCCCGGCACGACGTTATAGCGGTGCAGGCGCCCGGAGCGGAGAACCGCGACGGCGGCGGCGATCGCCGCATCGGGAATCGGCTCCTGCTGCGTGAAGACTCCGCGGAAGGGACCGGGCCGCGTCATGCCGCCTCGCGCGCCCGCGCCGGGGCGTCCAGCGCCTGCATCCGTTCCCCGAAGTCGAAGATCTTGGTGTAGCCGAACAGCGCGGCCGAGCCGCCGGTGTGCAGGAAGACGATGCGCTCGCCGCGCCGGAAGCGCCCCTTGCGGATCATGTCGATCATGCCTGCGGCGCCTTTGCCGCTGTAGACCGGATCGAGCAGGATGCCTTCCAGCTCGGCGAACATGGTGATCGCCTCGATGCAGCCGGGCGTCGCCATGCCGTATCCGGGGCCGACATAGTCGCAGTCGGCGACGACGTGTTCCCGGCGGACGGCGCCGGGGCAGCCCAGGCGCTCGGCGGTTGCGACGGCGAGGTTGAAGACGTTCTCCTCCTGCTTCGGCTTGGGCGCGCGCACGCCGATGCCGAGCACCGGAATGCCCGCGTTCAGCGCCGCCAAGCCGGCGACAAGGCCCGCCTGGGTGCCGGCGCTGCCGGTGGCGTGGATGAGATGGTCGATCACCAGATCGCGGTCGTTCGCCTGCGACAGCAGTTCCAGCGCGCAGTTCGCGTAGCCGAGCGCGCCGGTGGGGTTCGAGCCGCCGCCCGGGATCGTGTAGGGCTTGCGCCCGGCAGCGCGAAACCGGTCGGCGACGCGCTCCATCTCCTGGTTCATGTCGAGGCCGGAGGGGCGCTTCTCGGCGGTGGCGCCGTGAAGGAAATCGAGCAGCACGTTGCCGTTGCGGTTGTAGTCGACCTCGGTCGAGCCGGTGCGGTCTTCCAGCAGGATGTGGCAGGCCATGCCCAGCATCGCCGCCGCGGCCGCCGTCTGGCGGGCATGGTTGGACTGCGTCGCGCCCTGGGTGATGACCATGTCGGCGCCCTGGGCCTGTGCCTCGGCCATCAGGAATTCGAGCTTGCGGGTCTTGTTGCCACCGGTGGACAGGCCGGTGCAGTCGTCGCGCTTGATCCAGATCTCGGGGCCGCCGAGCGCCTCGCTCAGTCGCGGCAGCTTTTCAAGCGGCGTCGGCAGATGCGCGAAGTGTAGCCGCGGAAAACGCGACAGGTGCATGACGGTTTCTCTCCTCGCAGCACGACGGACTGACTTCATGCAGATTACCGCCGTGAACGGGCATAACAATTGCCGATTTCGTCACTTATCATGCAGGATCAGCATATAAATCGCTCTCCGTGGGCGATGGAGGGGCAGATGCGGCTGGAATGGATCGAGGACATCCTGGCGGTCCTGCGCGCCGGATCGCTCAGCGCCGCCGCCGAACTGCGGCATGTCAGCCAGCCGGCCTTTTCACGGCGCGTCCGGTCGATCGAGCAACAGATCGGCGTGGACCTGATCGACCGCTCCAGCCGCCCGGCGCGGCTGCGCGCGCCCATCGCCGCGCAGAGCGAGGCGTTGCAGGACCTGGCCGTGCGGATGAACAAGCTGCTTTACGACCTGCGCGCGCATGACCAGGGCGCTGCCCGCCGGTTCGTCATCGCGAGCCAGCATGCAATCGCGACCACGATGGTGCCGAAGCTAATCGAGGCGCTGGGCGGGGAGGTCGACCTGAATGTCCATGTGCGTTCCGGCAACCGCGACGAATGCTTCGAGTTGCTGGTGCGCGGGCACGCGGACCTGATGATCGTCTATCGGACGCATATCGAGTTGGAAACCGACACGAATGCCTTCATCGAGCAGCGCATCGTCGGCGACGAGCCCGTGGTGCCCGTGTTCGCGGCCTCCGGGCGCAAGGCGCTGGCGGAACACATGCGCCGGGGCGACCTGCCGGTGATCGCCTATCCGTCCAACGTCTTCTTCGGCGAGGTCATGGACCGGGAACTGCTTCCCGGCCTTCGCGCCAAATTCCTGGTGCGGCCCAAGGCCGAGACCGCGCTGACCCTTACCGCGCTGCAACTCGCCGGCGCGGGGGTGGGGGTCGCGTGGGTGCCGATTTCACTGGCCATGCACGACATCGCGGGCGGCAGGCTCGTCAGGATCCGGGATCCGCTGCCGCACACCACGATCGCGATGTGCGCAATACGGCTTGCCGGCGTGCATTCGGCATCCAACCATCACGTATGGGCAGCATGCGGCCGCCTCGCGGGGCGGGCGGCCGGCTTCAGTTCCGGTGCGCCTTGATGGCGGCGATGTCTTCTGCGGACGCCGGCATCCGAAATCAGGCAATCCGCCAACGTATGGGCATCCAGCGCCCGGTAGAACGCCTCGTTGGCGTCCCGCAACATGAAGCGTAGCCGGCAATCCGCGACGAGCGTGCAGGAACACCCCGCGGACTGAAAGCATTCGACGAGCGGCTGCTCGCCCTCCAGCTGCCGGATCAGCTTGCCGAGCACGACCGACGCAGGATCGGCGGCGAGGCCGACGCCGCCGGAAATTCCTCGCGTGGTGCGCGTTAGCCCCAACCCGGTCAGTTGCTGCACGATCTTGTGCAGGTGGTGGCGCGACAGGCCGCCAAGCGCCTGCGCGAGCGTTTCGACGGTCACCGTATGCCCCGCAGGGAGCCGGGCAAGACTCATCAACACGCGCAGCGCGATATCGGTCGAGGCCAACAGCCGCATCTTCGGCATCCAGGAAGCTATAATTGGTATTGACGATACCACATTGGCAAGGGTAGGAAAGTGGTATCGAGAATTCCAGTTTTCCGGCGGCGCCGGATGGGAGCAAGCCGATGAGCGCCACACTGCAGTCCGCCTTCGCCAACCGCACATTGGGCGACATCGCCGCAAGCCTGCCGGGGGCCGCGGCGATTTTTCGCCGCCATAAGCTGGACTACTGCTGCGGCGGCGGGGCGAATCTCGCGGAAGCGGCGCAGTACAAAGGGATGAACCTTGAGGCCGTGGAAGACGAATTGCAGGCGGCCGCTGCGCTTGCCCTGCCCGTGCCGGCGCCGCAGGCGGCGGACGATCTGATCGACATGATCGTCGGGCGCTTTCACGAAGCCCATCGGCGGGAGCTGCCCGAGCTGATCCGCCTCGCGCGCCGCGTTGAAGCGGTGCACCGGGACCACCCGCTGGCGCCGCATGGACTGGCCGACCTGTTGGAGAGGGTTCGAACCGAGCTCGAAGATCACATGGCGAAGGAGGAGCAGATCCTGTTTCCCCTGTTGCGCCAGGGCGGGCACCCGATGATCGCGCACCCGATCGCGATGATGCTGGCCGAACACGACGACCACGGCGTGCATCTGCGCGAGATCGAGCGGCTGACCGGTGAGTTCACGCCGCCGGACGGCGCCTGCAACACATGGCGCGCCCTGTATGTGGGCGGACGCAAACTCGCCGACGATCTCGTCGAACACATCCACACCGAGAACAACATCCTGTTCCCGCGCTTCACCGGCTGAGCGGACCGGCCGCGCGCCGATGCCCGAGATCGCCCGTGCGCTGCATGTCCTCGCGGTCGTCCTTTGGATCGGCGGCGTGGCGATGGTCACCACGGTGCTGCTGCCGGAAATCCGGCGGATGCATGTTCCGGCGGAGCGTTTCGGCGTCTTTCACGCGCTGGAACGCCGCTTTGCCCGCCAGGCGCGGTGGACCGTGCTGCTCGCGGGCGCCAGCGGCTTCTACATGACATGGCGTTACGACCTGTGGGGCCGCTTCGTCATGGCGGAGTTCTGGTGGATGCACGCAATGCTGGCCACCTGGACGGTCTTCGCGCTGATGCTGTTCGTGATCGAACCCCTGTTTCTCGACCGCGCGCTGGCCCGTTGGTCCGCCACGCGGCCGGAAGCAGCGTGGCGGGCCGTCGAGACACTGCACCGGATCCTGCTCGCGCTCAGTCTGGTGGCCGTAGCCGGTGCGGTCGCCGGCAGCCACGGCGTCAATCTCCTGGCCTGGTAGCTCGGGCCTCGACGACCATCGCCCAGCGCGCGGCGGCGATGGCTGTCTGCGTGCGATCGAGGTTCGGAAGAGCCGCCTTCACGCGGAGGCTTCTGCCCGCGCCGGTCTCGGTGCGGGAAAAGCGGCGGAAAGCACACGCTCGACCGCGGCCGCGGCGGGTTGCGGGGATCGCGCCATGACGCCGATAAGATCGAGCCACAGCTCTTCGCCGCCATGATAGATCAGGTGCCGCACGCGCCCGGCGACCAGCACGCCGAGCGGCGCGCCGGCGGCGGCGGCCGCTTCCAGATGGGCTGCGATGCGCGCATGCACCGCCTCGAATGGCGGCGTGGTCTGCCCGCGCGTCACCTGGCCCGCCCGCCCCCCTTCGCCGGCCGAGGAACAGTCCGAGAGGGCGCGCGCCAGCGCGCCGAATCGCTCCGGCGCATGCTGCAACTCCGCCGAGACCGCTTCGGCACGGGCGCACGCGCGCGCGTGGGCCGCTTCATCCTCGCGGTCGGCCTGAAACAGGATATGCCTTGGCTCGAAAAGGTCCGGCGCACGGAACCTTTTGCGGTTTGCCGTGCAATAGCGCCGGCAGCTTGCCTCGTCGGCTCGGCGCGCGTGCACCTCTCTCTCCAGCGATGCGCGCAGCAGCGCCGCCTCCTCCGTTTCGCGCGCGCCATCGGTCTCGACCGGCGACGCAACGATGCCGAGCGCACGGCCGCGTTGCAGCAACAACGCCCGGATCACCAGCGCCCGGGTCGCCTCATCCCAGGCGGCTTCGGGCGACGCCTCGGGATGGTTCTGCACTTTCCGCGCTATCTCGGCGGCGGAGATCACCACCGAATTGACCGCAACGGGTGGACGCGGAAGCGCCGCGCTGCCGAATTCGATGCGCATGGCTCATCTCCTTGTATCGGCGAGGCTCCGCCTGGTACGCACCACCTGGTAGCCCGGCCAGCCGAAATACCAGATCGGCGCGCTCCATACATGCACCAGGCGCGTGAAGGGAAAGACCAGGAACACCGTCATGCCGAGGAACAGGTGCAGCTTGAAGATCGGGCTCACATCCTCGACGCATGCCGCCGCGGAGGGATGCAGCGTAAGGATTCCCTGCGCCCAAGACATGAACTTCACCATTTCGCTGCCATCGAGATGCTGGGCGGAGATCGGAATCGTCAGCAGACCGAGCGTGAGCTGCACCCAAAGCAGCAGCAGGATGAAAATGTTGGCGCGGCTGGAGGTTGCGCGAATCGTAGAGCCTGCGATGCGCCAGCAGGGCGATCCCCGCCCAGCATGCGAGACCGGCCAGACCGCCGACGGTCATGGCAAGCAGCTGCTTGAAGCTATGGCTGATGCCCAGCGCCTCGAACACCGCGATCGGCGTCAACAGTCCGAAAAGATGCTCGCCGAAGATGATGAGAATGCCGACATGGAACAAGTTGGAGCCCAGGAGCATCTGCTTTCGACGCAACAGCTGGCTCGACCCGGAGCACCACGTGTACTGCGAGTAATCGAAGCGCAGCACGCTGCCCAGGAGAAAGACGGTCGGCGCGACATACGGATACCATCCATAGATCGCGTTGTTCAGCCAGGTGCCCATGTTCGCCTCCAATCAGGCGGCCGTGACGGTGTCGCGCTGCGGGCTCCGCTCTTCGCCAGGCAGGACGTCGCGTTGCGCCGCGCGCAGACGCGTACGCAGCCGGTCGGTACCGCACGTGCCTGGCGACTCGCCTGGTCCGAACCGCACCGCCGCCTCCTCCCAGGCGGCATCCAGTGCCGCAAGGTCGTCGGCGTCTTCGTCGGGAATGGCGGAGGCTCCCGTCGCCGGCGCCTGCGCCAAATCCGCGACCGCACGCATCACGGCCGCATATCGGTCATCTCGGCGTTCCAGCCGGTTGGCGAGTTCCGCGAGGATGGCGGCGGGCTCCGCCAGAAGCGCCTGCGCCTCCGCCGCGGGGCGCAGCGACAGGAATTCGAGAAACAGCGGCGGATAATCAGGCAACTCACCTGCCGCCACCTCTAGGTCATGTTCCTCGTAGAGGCGTCGCAGGTCCACCATCGCCTGTCCGCGATTACGGCTTTCGCCATGGACGTGCTCGAACAGATGCAGCGAGACGGCACGCCCGCGGTCGAACAGGCCGACATAGCGTTCCTGCTGATCGTAGAGGTCGGCGGATACGAACGCGCGCAGAACGGGCGCAAGGCGCTCGCGCGTTTGCTCCGGCAGCAGCGCTTCTTCGTCGATCACCTTGCCGATCTCTTCCGACGCCGCGAGCATCTCGGCCATGGGATAGGACAAGAGGGCCGCGAGGGCGCGATAGGAGCGCATCACTTAACCTCCATCGGCGTCCTGCCGGACTTCTGTCGGAACAGGTCGAACCCGGTGCTGCTGGAACATCCTTCGCCAAAGGAGAACCCGCAGCCACCGCGCAAATCGTACGCATCCTCGCCGGTCTCCCGGTGCACGGTCGGGATGACGAAGCGGTCCTCGTAATTCGCGATCGCCATCAGCCGGTACATCT
>JAFEFJ010000007.1 GCA_018240635.1 Pseudomonadota bacterium
GTACTTGATCGCCTCGCCCTCGGTCTCGGCCAGGCCGCCGAAGCGACCGACATCGAGATACACCCAGCGCACCGGATCGTCGCGGTCGCGGCGGCTGACCAGCACCACCTCGGACGACACCACGCCCGCGTCGCCGACGATGAAGCGGCCCGGCTCGATCAGCATCTCGGGCAGCGCGTTGCCGAAGCACTTCGTCATCGCGCCCATGATCGCGTCGCCGAAACGGTCGATCTCGGGCACCTCGTCGCGGTAGCGCACCGGGAAACCGCCGCCCAGGTTCACCATGCGGACGTTGACGCCGGCTTCCTTCAGGTCGGTGAACAGCATGCCCACGCGGCCGATCGCGGCCTCGTAGCTCGCGGTATCGGTCTGCTGGCTGCCGACATGGAAGGACAGGCCATAGGGGTCGAGGCCCATCTCGCCCGCCGCCACCATCAGCTCGCGCGCCAGTTCGACCGTGGTGCCGAACTTGCGCGACAGCGGCCAGTCGGCGCCGGCATTGGCGACCATGATGCGGCAATAGACGCGCGAACCGGGCGCGTCCTCGGCGAGCTTGCGCAGCTCCTCGGCGGAGTCGAAGGCGAACAGGCGCACGCCGGCGGCATAGGCGCGGCGGATCGCGGACGCCTTCTTGATCGTGTTGCCGTAGCTGATCGCCTCCGGCCGCGCGCCGGCGGCCAGGCACGCCTCGATCTCCTCGAACGAGGCGGCGTCGAAGCTGCTGGAAAGGCCGACAAGCCGCTCCAGGATCGGCGCGGCGGGATTCGCCTTCACGGCGTAGTAGATGCGCGCCAGCGGCAGCGCGCGCGACAGGGCGCGGAAGTTTTCTTCCACACGGTCCACATCGAGCACCAGGCACGGCGTCGCCGGCTGGCGGTCGGCAAGGAATCGGGCGATTTTCGGGGTCATCGCACCGCGCCTCCCTCTCAAAGCGTCCGCCTGAACAAGGCTGCGGACGGTGTTGACGAAACGGTCGAACGAACCAGCGACCTAAGCGAGTTGCCAGAACGCTTGACGTCGTTGCGTAACCACGAGGGCCAGAGGCACGTGCGTTGCTGCGTGGGGTCGCACATAGGCCCCCCCGCCCCCCCCTGCAAGCGGAAATCGCGCGACGCGGGGGGCGTGGCCTGCCGGCGGGGCCGATGCACGCGCATGCGTCCGGCACCCGGAACGCCCTGCGCGGCGCAGAAAACTGTCTTGGATGTGACACCGTTCACATCGGAACATGGCTCCCATGTGTTGACCTCCTGGCTGAGGACAACGCCAGAGGGAGCCACGCCATGACGACGCTGACCGCCCTGAAGCTGGAACGCGAACTGCAGATCGCCCGGGCCGCCCAGGCGAACCCGCCCCGCCTCAGCCTGCAATGGCGCATCTGCCCGGTCTCGGGCCGTCCCGCCGCCACCTGGGTCGCCGAACCGCCCGCCTGCGCGCTGGAGCACGCCCTGGCAACAGCCGCCCTGGCCTGATCCGCCTCGCCTGCCCGCCGCCAGTTCACGGCGGCGGAGACCCCGTCTAGCCTCGGCGCGGTTCGCCATGGAGGACCGCGTTGACCATCACCTCGCTCCGCCCGATCGGCACGATCGGCTTCATCGGCCTCGGCGTGATGGGGGAGCCGATGTGCGGCCACCTCGCCCGGCGCGGCGGCGTGCCCGTCCTGGCCCATGACCGCCGCCCCGAGCCGCTCGGCCGGCTGGCCGAAGCCGGCGTCACCGCATCCGATCCCGGCACCATCGCCCGGCGCTGCGACCTGATCCTGCTGTCGCTGCCCGACGGCGCCGCGGTGGACAGCGTGCTGACGCAGCTCGAACCGGAATTGCGCCCCGGGCAATGCGTGATCGACACCTCGACCTCGCCGGTCGCGATGACCCGCGCCATCGGCGCACGGCTGGCCGGGCGCGGCGTCGCCTTCGCCGATGCCCCCATCGCGCGGACGCGGGAAGCGGCGGCGCGCGGCGAGCTCAGCATCATGGTGGGCGCCGATCCGGCGGTGTTCGCGCACATCGAGCCGGTGCTGCGCACGATGGGCACCGACGTGACGCATTGCGGCCCGGTCGGCAGCGGGCAGGTGGTGAAGATCCTGAACAACATGCTGCTGTTCCAGAACGTCGCCGCGCTGGCCGAGGCCATCGCCATCGGGCGGCGCAACGGCGTCGCGCCCGAGGTGCTGCTGCCGACGGTCGCGAAGGGCTCGGGCGACAGCTTCGCGCTGCGCAACCACGGCATGAAGGCGATGGTGCCGAAGGAATTTCCGCTGCGCGCCTTCTCGACCCGCTACGCGATGAAGGACCTGTCCTACGCGCTGGAAATGGCCCAGGCGGCCGGCCTCGCGGTGCCCGGGGCGGAGCTGACGATGGCCCGCCTGCGCGAGAGCGAGCGCCAGGGCCACGGCGATGAATACTTCCCCGCGATGCTGCGGGTGATCGACCCCGAACCGTCCTGAGGCGCTGCGCCGGAAACCCGGCGCGGATCAGCTCGCGGGATGCGCGCCCGCGTCGGCGGTGGCGGGAGAATCGAGCGGCGCGGCGTTGTCCGGCGCCGGGCCGGCGGGCGGCATCACGCTGATCGTGACGGTCGCGCCGGAGACCGGCGCACCGGCGGGCGGCGGGGGCGCGGGGCCGAGCAGCGACGGGCTCTGCGGCGCGGTCATCGCCTGGGCGGTGACGGCAGCGGGGTCGGGCGCGACCATCCCGCCCAGGCCGTGATCGGCGAAGAAGCGCTCCATCGCGCGGGCGCGCGGGCCCTGCAGCGTGGCGGGCGTGTCGGGCCCTGCCGCCATCGCCACCTGCTGCCACGACGGATCGAGCAGCGCCTGCACGACGCCGGTCATGACGCTGCGGCCGCCAGCGGTCAGGGCCACGCCGTCGGGGCCGAACAGCGCGCTGTCCTGGATGGTGACGCGGGCGCCGGAGGGCAGCCGCTCCACCGACACGCGGCCCGCCTCGGCATCGGCCGACAGCCGGGCCTGGAGCCGGTCGCCCAGATTCTGCGTCGCGGCCGCCTGATCGTTGGAGGCGCAGGCCGCCATCAGCAGCGGCGAGCCGAGCAGCAGCGAAAGCCCCAGGCGCCGGAAATCCATCGCGCGAACCACCTTTCCGTCCGGCCGCGCCCCGTCCCGCGGGCTGCGCGGCAGCGTTCGTGATGTACCAGCTTGCGGCCGGGCGCGGAAGAACCATCGTGCGCCGGTTGACATAGCTTCGCGCGCCACGCTTGAAGGGCGAGTTAAGTTGCGAGCGGTTTGCAGCTCTCCGGCCCGGTCCACGTCGCTTGCCCAGCACCTCCACCGATCCGACAACGCCCAGCGCCCCGCCGAACCTGCGAACGCGCCGCCGCTTGCCGTTCCTCGCAGTGTTCGGCCCCGGCATCGTTGTCATGCTCGCCGACACCGACGTGGGCAGCATCGTCACCGCCGCGCAGAGCGGCGTGCAATGGGGCTACCGGCTGCTGCTGCTCCAGGTCGTGCTCATGCCGATCCTGTACATCGTGCAGGAGCTGACGGTGCGGCTCGGCATCTTCACCGGCCGCGGACATGGCGAGCTGATCCGCGATGCGTTCGGGCAGCGCTGGGCGTGGATTTCCGCCGCCGGCCTCGGCGTGGCGACGCTGGGTGCGCTGCTGACCGAGTTCTCGGGCGTCGCCGGCGTGGGGGAGCTGTATGGCGTGCCGCGCCTGGTCACCCTGCCGATGGCCGCCGTCGCGCTGCTGGCCATCGTCGCCACCGGCTCGTACCGGCGCGTGGAGCGTGCGGCGATCGCGATCGGGCTGTTCGAGCTGGCGTTCTTCGGCGTCGCCTGGGCGGCGCGGCCCGATCCATCGGTGATGCTGCGCGACGCGCTCTCGATCCCGATCCGCGATCCCGCCTACCTGTATCTGGTGGCGGCGAATATCGGCGCGGTGGTGATGCCGTGGATGGTGTTCTACCAGCAATCCGCCATCGCGGATAAACGGCTCGGGCCGGAGCACTACACCGCCGCGCGCTGGGACACCGCCATCGGCTCGGTGGTGACGCAGCTCGTGATGGCCGCGGTCCTGGTCGCCGCCGCCGCGACGATCGCGCCGCACGCCCCCGATGCCTCCCTGAGCACGGTCGGCGACATGAGCAAGGCGCTGACGCCCTTCCTGGGACCGGAAATGGGGCGGCTGGTGTTCAGCCTGGGCGTGCTGGGCGCGGCGCTGGTCGCCGCCATCGTTTCGTCGCTGGCGCTCGCCTGGGGTCTCGGCGAGGTCACCGGCTATCGCCGGTCGCTGGAGTACCATCCTCTGGAGGCGCGCTGGTTCTACGGCGTCTATCTCGTCTGCGTCGTCGGCGGCGCCGGGGCGGTCGCGCTGTCGCCGGACCTCGTGTCGCTCAATGTCGGCGTGCAGGTGATGAACGCGCTGCTGCTGCCGCTCGTGCTGGGCTTCCTGATCCGGCTGGCGATGGTTGCCTTGCCGCCGCAGCGGCGGCTGTGCGGGACGTATCTCTGGGTGGTGGTCGCGGTGTCCGCGGTCACCTGCGCGCTCGGCGTGTTCGGCGGCATCGCCGGAGCGTTTCAGTAACCGTCTACAGCCGCGTCCGCGGCGCGGCCGCCATCCGGTCCGCCCCCGCCGCGCCGCGGCCGCCGATCAGCGCCAGCACCGCCCAGTAGAACGGGTGCGCCTGCGCCGCCTGCGCGCCCTGCGCCTCGTCCAGCATCCGCCGCTGCGCCGAGGCGAGCGCCATCGCAGGCCCCGCCGCGGGGTTGTCGCGGAGGCCTGCCAGGAACAGCGCCGTGAGATAGGTCGTGTAGGCGTCGTTCGCGTCCCAGTGCGTCACCAGCAGCGAGCGCGCGCCCGCGAAGAAGAAGCTGCGCGCAAGGCCCGACAGGCTTTCGCCCGCGCCCGCCACGGTGGAGCCGCCCGCGCCGCCGGTGTTGCAGGCGGCCAGGATCACCAGCTCGGCGTTCAGGCTCATCTGCGCCACCTGCGACGCGGTCAGCAGCCCGCCGCTCGCATCCTTCGCGCCCGGCGGGGTGGAGGTGAGGATCGCGGGCTCCGCCTGGCAGCGCAGCTCGCCCGGCAGCACCGCATGGGTGGCGAAATGCAGCACGCGGAAATCCTTCAGGTTCGCGGTCTGCACCGCCTTGGCGGTGAAGGCGGGGCCGAACAGCTCGTCGTTCCCCTCGCCGCCCAGCAGCTTGCGCGCCACCTCCAGCTCGCGCTGCGCCCCGGGCAGCAGCGATGCTTCGGCAAGCTCGCGCGCGCTCTGCCCGCAGGTCTCTGGCGGGAAGGAGACGGAGGCCTGCTGAAGCGTCGGCGGATGGAAGCCGCCCATGCCGAACCAGGGTTTCGGCGCCTGCGCGGTCTGCGCGGCCTTGCGCAGATTGACGAAGCTCGCGACCGAGGGAACGTGCGCGACCGCGAAGCGGCGGATCAGGAACGGCGCATGCGCAAGATCGCCCGCGGGCGCGGGGCCGGTCAGCAGTGCCGCGAAGGGCACGGACAGCAGGGTTCCGGCGGGCGCCACGGTGATCGCGTCGGCGTTCGCGAGCGCATCGGCCACCGGCCCCACCACGGCGGCATAGATCTGCTGCGCGGCGTCGGCGTCGAAGGGCGGCGGCGCATTGTCGGCGCCGGGCGTCACGCTGGCGCGGAAGCGCGCCACCAGCGGATCGATGCGCGCCGCGCCGCCGGCGATCTTTCCCACCGCCATGCGGCCCTTGCGCAGCAGGAACACCCAGCCGTCGTCGGCATCCATCACCACCGCGAGCAGCGCCTCGTGCGCGCCAAGCTGCGCCCAGGCGTCCTGCGCCGAGACGGTCTCCTGCACCAGCGCCGCGAAGCCCGGCGCCGCGGCCTGCAACGCCTGGTCGGCGTCCTTCTGCTCGTCGCGCGCCTTGCGGATCTGATCGTCGAGCTCGCCGAGCGCGGCGCGCTGATCCTTCTCGGCGGCAAGCTCCGCGCGGCGGCGATAGAGCGTGTCGAGCCGGTCGGTCGTGGTGTCGCGCCGGCGGATCGCCTCGGCCACGCGCGGGTCGCGCGCGCCCTGCTCCAGCCGCGCCGTCGCCAGCGCGATCTGCCGGCTGGTGATGCTCCCCTGCGCGCGCTGCGCCATGGCGAACATCTCGATGTGCAGCGCATCGGCCTCGTCGGCATGGCTGGCCGCCTCGGCGGCCAGCACGTCCAGACAGGGCACGACGAGAGCGGCGTCGGCGCCCGCCTTCAGGGTTTGCAGCGTGGCCGCCGCGTCGCGGCACAGCGCCAATGCCGTGCGGGCATTGCCGCCGCGGTTCAGCTCGGCCGCCCGCAGCAACTCGGTCTTGGCCAGCGGCAGGCTCCCGGGGGCCGCGGCCGCGAACTTGTCCACCGCCAATCCGAGATCGGATGCGGCGTCCGCCGCCCGGCCCGTCGCCGCCGCCGCCATGCCCACGCTGCGGTAGTAGCGCGCGACGAGCCCGGCTTCCTGCCGGCCCTCGTAGAGCTGCCGGGCGCTGGCGAGCACGGCGTTCGCCTCCTCGGTGCGGCCGAGCGCGCGCAGCGCGACCGCGCGGTAGCGCCGCGCCTCGATCAGGCCGAACAGCGCCTCGGCGTTGATCGTGTCCTGCGCGAGCGCCGCGTCCGTCACGCCTTCCGCCAGGCGCTCCACCCCGGTCCGGGCGCGCGACGGGCGGGGGGTGAGCGCATCGGGGGGCACGTTCGCCGCGAAGCCGCGCTCCGCCTTGTCGAGCAGCGCCAGCGCCTCGGCGGGGCGGTTGCGGTTGATACGATCGAGCGCCTCCAGATACGCGACCTGCGGCGCGGCGACCGGATCGAGCTGGTCGGGCGAGGCGGCGAGGCGATCCGCCTCGGCGAACAGCGGGTCGCTTTCGGCGTAGCGCCCCTGGTTGGAGATCTGCAGCGCAAGCCGCGCGGTGGGAACCGCGAGCGCGGTCTGCGCCGCGGCGGAGCCCGCGCCGCTGCCGATGACGCGCTGCTGCAGCGTGACGGCGGCGCGGTAGGCGGCCTCGGCGGCGGCGTAGTTGCCCTGCCGGTTCTCGCGCGCGCCGCGGTCCATCAGGCTGCGCACCTGCGCGATGGCGGCGACGCCCCCCGCATCGGCGCCGGCATCGAGCGCCCGCTCGGCGGCGCGCTTGGTGTTGACGTCGCTCGCCTGCGCCGTCTCCGCCGCCGGCGTGGCCGGCAGCTTGCCGGCGGCGACGCCGATGGCGCGCGGGATCACGCCCGCCGCCGGCCCCACCGCATCGGCGACATACAGCGTGCCGTCGAGGCGGACGGCGACGACCGCCTGCGCGAAGCCGCCCTGCCTGCGGACGCAGGACAGCGTGGCGGCGGGACTGTCCAGCACCGTGGCGGGCGCGGGCGCGCCGCACTGGAAGCGCCGGTCGAAGGCGCTGCGCCAGACGCTGTCGGACAGGAACTGCACCGGGTCCGCCGCCTGCGCCTGCCGCAGCACGCGGCCCGCCGCGATCACGCCGGTGCCGCAATAGATGCGCCCGCCGCCCTGGTCGGGCTGCAGCGTGCAGGCTTCCTTCGCGGTGTTGGCCCCGATGTCGAGCGCCGCGCTCGCGCCCTTCACATCGGCATCGGGCGTGTAGGCCTCGGGCGGCGGCGCGGCGCAGCCGGACGCGCCGAGAACGAGCGCAAGCGCCCAGGCGGTGCGTCGCATCCTAGTAGTCGCGCTCCGCGACGTCGGGCAGCACCACGTCGATGTCCGAGACGTCCTGCGAGGCGAGAAGCTGCAGATCCTTGAACGGGTTCACCACCGGGATCGACAGGGTCGAGATGCGGATGCAGTTCGACGACTGGATGGGGCAGCCGTTCACCTGATAGTTGTTCTTCGGGAACGGCTGGATGAAGCTGGCGGTGGCGGCGCTTGAGCCCGAAAGGCCGCCGACCGTCCCGGTCAGCAGCGTGTTGTCGCGGCTGCCGCCCGCGAGATACGCCACCTGCAGCGTATCGACGTTGATCTCGCCCGCCGCGGTGCCGGTGTTCAGGTTCAGGAACAGTTGCAGCGCCGGGTTGTTGAACGAGCCGCCCGCGCCGAAGGCGACGCTGCCGCCGCCGGAAAGATTGACGGTGAGCGCGGCGGGCGCCCCGCCGCCCGGCTCGATCAGCGCCGCCGAGGTGAGGGCGACGTCGCGGCCGAGGATCCACGCGCCCGGCGCATCGGGGTTCCTGGGGAACTCGCCGATGGTGAGGCGCTTGGCCGGATCGATGCCCGGATTGCCGCCGATGCCGGTGAGCGTTCCCGCGTCCGTGACGGTGCCGTTGGCGGCGAGAAGCTGGACGTTGGGCGCGGCGATCGTGCCGAACAGCGTCGCGTCGCCGCGCGCGGATTGCAGCACCGCCGACGCGGTGGCGGAGACACGCCCGGACGCCACCACCGCCGCCCCCGCATCGCCCGACAGCGTCGCCCGCCCGGCGGTCGCGCGCACGTTGCCGCTGTCGGTGAGCAGGCCGGAGGCCGAAAGCTGAACGGTTGCGCCGGAAACGGTCCCGGTCTGGTTCAGCGGACCGTTCTGCGCTGCGAGCACGGCCGCACCGCTGCCCGCATCGACGATCCCGTCCTGCTGGAGCGTGCCGCCGATCGCAGTCAGCGTGGCGCCGTTCGCGCCGCTCACGGTGCCCAAGGCGGCGTTCGTCAGGCCGCCGCCCGCAGTCAGCGTGGCGGCCCCCGCGCCCGCCGTGACCGTGCCGTTCTGCAGGATCGCGCCACTTCCGGTCGCCGCGAGCAGCACGGTTGCGCCGGAAACCGTCCCGTCCTGCGTCAGATTGCCGCCCGAAGCGGTCAGCGACGCCCCGGCCGCGGCGTCGATCACGGCGGACGGCGCCACGGTCAGCCCGCCCTGGCCAGTCAGCACCAGATCGCCGCCGGCACGGACCGTGTCCGGCACGCTCAGCGGCACGCCGTCGTTCAGCACGAAACCGCCCGCCGCGGTGAAGCCGCCAAGCGTGGCGATGGCGTTGACGGCCGCGCCGAGGTTCACCGATCCCGTGCTGGTGCCGGTCAGGGTTCCAGCCGTGATGGCGCCCGCCGCCGTCTGCGTGATCGGCCCGGCAGTCAGCGTGAGGGTATGCCTGCCGCCCTCAAATGCCCCGGTGAATTGCAGCGGCGTCGCGCCGTTGCCGAGCGTGAAGTCGCCGCCCGCGGCGAATGGGCCGAGCGAAGCGATCGCATTGGTCGCGATGGCGAGATCGACGGCCCCTGTGCTGCTGCCGGCGAGGGCGCCCGCCGCGATCGTGCCTGATGCCGTCTGCGAAATCGGACCAGCGGTGAGCGCCAGCGTATGCGTCCCGCCCTGGAACGCGCCGGTGAATTGCAGCGGCGTCGTGCCGTCGTTGAGCGTGAAGTCGCCGCCGGACGCGAAAGCGCCCAACGACGGGATGGCGTTGCCGGCGGTGCCGAGATCGACCGCGCCCGTGCTGCTGCCGGTCAGAGTGCCCGCCGTGATCGCGCCCGATGCCGTCTGGAAAATCGGTCCGGCGTTGAGCGTGAGGGTATGCGCGCCGCCCTGGAACGGGCCGGAGAACTGAAGCGGCGTCGCGCCGTTGTTGAGCGCGAAGTCGCCGCCGGGGGTGAATGAGCCCAGCGAAGCGATGGCGTTGGCGGCGGTGCCGAGATCGACGGTTCCGGTGCTTGTGCCCGTGAGCGTGCCTGCCGTGATCGCGCCCGCGGCCGTCTGGCTGATCGCGCCGGCGTTCAGCGTCAGCCTGTGGCCGCCGCCCTGGAACGCGCCGGTGAACTGCAGCGGCATCGCGCCGTCGTTCAGCGTGAAGTCGCCCCCGGACGCGAACGGTCCGAGCGCGGCGATGGCGTTGGTCGCCGTGCCGAAATCGGCGGCCCCCGCGCTGCCGCCGCGCAGCGTGCCGGCGACGATCACGCCGGACGCGGTCTGAGAGATCGGCCCCGCGTTCAGCGTCAGCGTGTTCGCGCCGCCCTGGAACGGGCCGGTGAGTTGCAGCGGCGTCGCGCCGTTGTTGAGCGTGAAGTCCCCGTCCGGCGTGAAGGCGCCGAGCGAGGCGACGGCGTTGGTGGCGGTGCCGAGATCGACCGCGCCCGTGGTCGTGCCGGTCAGCGTGCCCACCGTGACCGCGCCCGATGCGGTCTGGCCGACCGCGCCGGTGTTCAGCGTCAGCGTACGACCGCCGCCCTGGAACGCGCCGGTGAATTGCAGCGCCGCCGCGCCGTCGTTCAGCGTGAAGTCGCCGCCCGCCGTGAATGGGCCGAGCGCGGCGATGGCGTTGGTCGCCGTGCCGAGATCGACCGCCCCCGCGCTGCTGCCGCTCAGCGTGCCGGCGACGATGACGCCGGAGGCGGTTTGAGAGATCGCTCCGGCATCCAGCGTCAACGTGTGTCCGCCGCCCTGGAAGGCGCCGGCGACCTGAAGCGGCGTGGCGCCGTCGTTCAGCGTGAAGTCGCCGCCCGGGTCGAACGCGCCGAGCGAGCCGATGGCGTTGCTGGCGGCGCCGAGATCGACCCCGCCGGTGCTGGTGCCGGTCAGCGTGCCCACGGTGATCGCGCCGGCGGCGGTCTGGCTGACCGCGCCGCTTGTCAGCGTCAACCGATGGCCGCCGCCATTGAACGCGCCGGTGAATTGCAGCGGCGTCGTGCCGTCGTCGATTGCCACGTCGCCGCCCGCGGTGAATGGGCCAAGCGCGGCGATGGCGTTGCTGGCGGCATCCAGACTGACCGCGCCCGCGCTGCCGCCTGCGAGCGTCCCGGCGATGAGCGTGCCGGTGGCGGTCTGCGCGATGCTGGCCGCGTTCAGCGTCGCCGTCCCTGCGATCGTCGTGGCGGCCTGCAGGGACAGCGCCCCGCCGAGTTGCATCTGCAACGACCCGGCATCGATCCCGGTCAGCGCCGTGACGCCGTCGGTCACGCTGCCAATAATCGCGCCGGAATTCGCATCGAACGTCACGCCCTGGCCGGGCGCGGCGACCGCAAGCGTGCCGATCGCGTTCGTTCCGGCCAGATCGACGCCCGCGGCGGCGCGCACCCCGAGCGAACCGGCGACAATCCCGCCCGCCGTCTGTCCGACCGCGCCGCCCGCCAGCAGCATCAGCGTGCCGCCGCCCACGCCCAGCCCCGCGTTGAGCATCACGTCGTGGAAGGCGTTAAGCGTCAGGCTGTTCGCGTTGCCCGCCGGGGCGGCGATCGCGGCGTTCACCGCGATGTCGCCCGCTCCGCTGCCGCCGCCGGTGCTTTGCAGCACGATGTTCGTCATCGGCAGGCTGGTCTGCAGCGCGGACGCGGCGGCGGTCCCGATGGCGATGTCGGTCGCCGAGACGGTCCATGTCCCGGCGCGGCCCGCGGCGGCGGAGGTATCGACGCTCGCGCCCGCCAACTCGACCGTGGGCGCGCTGGTCAGCACCGTCCCGCCGTCGCCGCCCGACGCGCCGCCGCGCGCCTGCACCGTCCCGCCGATGGCGGCGGAGGTGGTCGCGGTGGCGGCGATGGTGCCGCCCTTGCCCTTCGCTGTCGCGTTGGCTGTGACCGTGGCGCCCTTCGCGACGTCCACGCGCTGGCCGGTGCCGATCTTCGACAGCGTCGTGGACGCCGATGCCGGGACGGCGCCGAGCGAGACCGTGCCGCCGCCGCCCGGGCCGGAGGCGCTGATGCGCGCCCCGGCCGCGACCTGCGTCGCGTAGCGCCCGTTGATCGCGACCAGGCCTCCGGTGGCGCCGGGCGCGGTCGCGTCCGCGGTGACGGTGCCGGTCACGCGCACGTCGCCGCCCGCCCCCGCGATCAGCACGCGCCCGCCATTGCCGCCCGCGCCGTCGGCCGAAATGCGCCCGCCCGCGTTCACCAGCGTCTGCACGACCCCGTCGATCGCCGTCGCGGTCAGGATCACGGTGCCGCCCTGCGCGGCGATGGTCCCGGTGTTGGTGACCAGCGTGGCATTGCCGCCGGGGCCCGGCTGCACCTGCTGCGTGACGTTGATCGACAGCAGCCCGTCGCCATACAGGTCGAGCGTGGTGGCCTGCTGGCCGCCTGCCATCACCACCGTCCCGAGCTTGGCGGTGATGGTGCCCGAATTGCGCACCTGCGGCGCGACGAGCGCGGCAAGCCCCTGGTCCTGGACGGTGATGGTGCCCTTGTTGACCACCTGCGCGCCGGCCTTGGCGGGCTGGTCGAACACCATCTTGCCGGCCATGAAGTTCTGGTCGGTCATCCCGAAGGCCGAGACGGTGATGCCGGCGGCGTTGACCTGCGCGCCCTTGTCGAACACCACCCCGGCCTGGTTGACCACGACGATGTGGCCGTTGGCGGTGATCCGCCCCGCGATCTCCGACGGGTTCGGCCCGATCACGCGGTTCAGCGTGGAGGACGTGCTGGACGGCTGGTTGAAGGTGACGGTGTGGTTGCTGCCGACGTCGAAGCTCTGCCAGTTCACCGCCGCGCGCTGGCTCGATTGCTGGATCGTGGTCTGCGTCGCGGTCTGCGCGATGCTGGCCTGACCGGCGCTGACCTGCCCGCCGGTGGGACCGGTGTTCGGGGGAAGCTGCGCGAGAGCCGCGCCCGGCAGCAGGAACAGGGCGGCGGCGTGCAGGGCGGTGGTCAGGCGCAGTCGGCCGCGCCAGCCGCGCGCTCCGCTCCCCATGCCGCTCATTGCCCGACGCTCCAGCGCATCGCCGTTCGTCCCTCAAAACCGCCGACGGGCGCAAGTCCCACGACGGCACGAGGCGCAGCCTAGGGCGGCGCGCCGCACGCGGCGAGCCCGGATCAGAAGCGGACGGACAACTGCCAGTAGAAGGCGGCGGTGCGCAGCGCGGAGACGCCGGGGCCGCGCCCGTTGGGATACTGGTTGCCGCGATAGACGCCTTCCAGATCCAGCTCGACGGCGTCGTTGAAGAACATCCGTACCCCGCCGCCCGCGGATTGCAGCATCACGTCCGATTCCACCTGCGGATCGTTCTGCCAGGCCTGCCCCCAGTTGTAGAAGGTGTAGAACTGCGACTGGAGCGTGACCGGCAGCTTGGCCGTCAGCGGCGAAGGCAGCGGGATCGGCGTGTTGAGCTGCAGTTCCGCGGAGGCACTGACCGCCTGGTCGCCGCTGACCTGCCCGTAATAGTAGCCGCGGTTGAAGTGCGGGCCGCCGAGATAGAATTTCTCCACCGGCGGCAGGACGTTGCCGGTCGCCTGCCATGCCATCGAGCCCTGCAGCGCCACGGTTGCGTCCGCATAGGGCTGGAACAGGGTCTGGGTACGCCAGATCTGGCCCGACACCTTGGTGAAGTCCACCTTCTCGCCGATCCGGGCGGGCGGAGTGCTGATGTCGCCGTCGCGCCCCGACCCGAGGCCGATCAGGCCCTGGCTGAACAGCACGGAGAACTGGTTGGTCGCGCTGCGCTCGGCGCCGAGCCAGGTGTCGAGCAGCGCGTAGTTGGCGCCCGCGCGGACGATACGCAGGCTGTCGTAGCTGGCGCGGGTGCCGCTGCCGTCCGCGCCGAGATTGGTGCTGGTCTCGGTTTCGATTGCATCGAAAGCAAGCGTGGCGCTCAGCGTCTGCTCGCGCACCCGGATCACCGGATAGGAAAGCTGCGCGCCGAACACCTTGGTCATGTTGTTGTAGTCGATCTGGTGCAGCTGGCCGGTGGGATAGGCCGGTCCTGCGCCGGCATAGACGCGCAGCTTGAGTCCCGAGCCGCCGAGGAACAGCTCCTCCGACATCTGGCCGAAGATGTTGGGACCGGGCGCGCCGTAGAACGAGGCCTGGGTCTGCTCGCCGAATTCCGTCAGGCTGTTGAGGTTCAGGATCGCGATGCCCTGGCCGGGGCCGTTGAAGGGCGCGGCGCGGTTGTCGGCGGCGAGGTAGCCGCTGACCGTCTTGCGCGTCACCTGCGCGACCAGCGTGAGCGCGCCGGGCTCGCCCGCCGAGGGATCGAGATGCGAGCGCACCGTCAGGCCCGGAATGTCGGAGGCGAGCAGCAGCCAGCGCTCCAGCGTCGCGGCGTCGAGCGGCTTCTTGCCCACGAGGTTGTTCAGGAAGCGCAGCACCTGCGTGCCGACGGGGCCCACGTCGTTGCCGAGCTTCACCTCGGCGATATAGCCCTCGATCACCTCGAAGCGCAGCGCGCGGCCGGCGATGACGGCGCGGACAGTGGTGAAATCGTAACCGTCGCCGCGGTAGAGATCGACGATGGCGCGGCGCGCCGCCTCGATCCGCACCTCGGACACCGCGCTGCCGGTCAGGCCCTGCGTCAGCGCGGCAAGGCGCGACGCCGGATAGGCGGTGGCGCCGGCGACGGAGACCGTATCGATGGCGAACCGCTCGCCGCCCTCGGCGGGGAGCGGGGGCAGCGGCTGGCCTTTCGGCAGGCCAGGCGCGACGTTCGGTTGTTGAGGGGGAACGACGCCGGGCAGCGGCGACCCGAGCGGGATGCCGCCCGCGGGCAGGTCGGGCGGCGGACGCGGCACCTGCGCGATGGCGGGAGCGGCCGCGGCGACCGCCGCTGCAACAACCCCGGCCCGCACGGACGCCCGCGCGGCGCTCCTGCTGATCCCTACCGCGCGCACCCCGGCACTCACGTCGTTGTCAGCCGACCTTGTCGCGGAACCCTCCCGTGAATGCAACAGGTTGGGCGTCGCGCGGCGGCGCCGGCGGGCGGCTTCTTCGCGCCTCCGTGATCTGCCGCTTTCAGGTTCGGTTAAGTGCTGGGTTGCAAAAATCGCGACGGTCGCTCGCAAAAAGACGCGCGGCCCGCGCGGTGGCAGCAGGGCGCGCGCCCCCCGCGCGACGACGCAACGCATGGCGCCTTCGGGATACGGCGATGAAATACAGCACCCCTTTTCTGCAACAGGCCGCGCTTGCCGCGCGCGGCGACCTGCCCGCCTCGCGCTGGATGCGCCTGCCGATCGGGCAGCGCGTCACCGCGATCTACGAAGCGATACGCCGGATCGAGGCGGATCACGCCGAGTCGCGCCGGGACGCGGACGCCCGGGAACAGGACGCGCCGGCACACGTCGCGGAGCGTCTTCCCGCCGGCTGACGGCGCCGCCCCGGCGTCCGCGCCCGCCCCGCGGTGGATCGCGTCCTCCGGCCGGCTAAGATGGCCGGCAAAACGGAGGAACGGCGCGATGGGCGACATGACGATCAAGGACGTGCGCGTGATGCTGGCGCAGGTGCCTTGGCCGGACGATCCGATGCTGTCGGCACGGCACTTCAACACCGGCCGCGACCTCGTGGTGGTGGAGGTGGAAACCGCCTGCGGCATCGTCGGCATGGGCTACCTGCACCTGCTGGCCTCGCCCGTGATGCGCACCATCGCCGCCTGCCTGCACGAAGCGGTCATCCCGCGCGTGAAGGGCCGCGACGCGACCGAGGTGGAGGGCATCTGGCGCGACCTGTGGCGCGCCACCTACACCGCCGGGCGCGGCGGCATCGCGATGATGGCGATCTCGGCGATCGACATCGCGCTGTGGGACGCGGTGGGCAAGCGCGCGAACCTGCCGCTGCACCGGCTGTGGGGCCATTATCGCAGCGAGATCCCGGCCTATGGCAGCGGCTGCTGGCGCGTGCTGGGCGGCGACGGGATGATCGAGAAGGCGCGGCATTTCGTCGCGCAGGGCTTCAAGGCGATCAAGATGCAGGTCGCGCATGTCCACGACCTGCGCACCGACCACGCCAATGTGCGCCGCATGCGCGAGGCGCTCGGCCCCGACATCGACATCATGATCGACGTCAACATGGGCTGGGACGCCGACACCGCGATCCAGATGGGCCGCAAGTTCGAGGAATACGACATCTACTGGCTGGAGGAGCCGGTGATCGCCGACGATTTCGCGGGCTATGCGCGCATCGCCGACGCGCTCGACCTGCGCATCGTCGGCGGCGAGACCCATTTCACCCGATACGACCTGCGCCCGTTCCTGGAGAACCCGAAGCTCGGCATCCTGCAGCCCGATCCGATGCGCGGCGGGCTCACGGAACTCCGCAAGATCGCCACGCTCGCCGACACCTGGGGCATGACGCTCGCGCCGCATCTGTTCCCGGAGCTGAACGTGCAGGTGCTCGCCTCGATCCCGAACGGCAGCTGGATCGAGCACATGGGCTTCATGGACGACATGTTCGTGGACATGCCCCGCATCGAGGGCGGGAAGATCCGCGCGCCCGAGGCGCCCGGCCATGGGCTGGCGTTCAAGCCCGGCCTTCTGGAGGAATTCCGGGTCTGAAGGGCGATGCCCCGCCCTGCCTGAAGCAGGCCGAAGCTGGGCCGCCGCGTACTATCGTGTCGCCGGGTAGTAAGGCAGCGGGTGGCGAGGCATCGGAGGGCAGGGTTGCGGCGCATCGGGCGTACCGCAATTGCCCGGATCGGGAGCAGCGGGGACGTATGGTGGCGGCGCCGGCTGCGGCCGGGGCGCCTGCACGACCGCCGGAGCAGCCGGATAGACAACCGTAGGGGGCGGCGACTGGTAGGCATAGCAGCCGCCAAGGAGTGACAAGGGAACCAGCAGCAGCGAGCGGCGCATCGTGAATCCTCCCATCCTCAAACCAGCGCAACGTTCGATGGCTCGAAAGGATCCACGAAGCCGCGTCGCGGGCCGTGTTGCCGCGACAGATAACGGGTCGCTGCCGCCCGAAGGCGGATGCTCGGCGCAGCCGGCGGCGGAAGGCAGGCGTCAGCGGCGAGCGGGCCTGCCCGGGACGGGCTGCGCGAGGGCGGCGGCGCGGCCGGCGTCGAACAGTTCCGAGAGAAACTCCGCCTCGCCGTTGAACTTGGACGAGATCGGCAGATCGAGCAGCGCCTCGTCGGCGTCGTAGGTGGTAAGCCGCACCGTGCCGGGCAGCGCCGCGATCTCGGCAGTGAGCACGTTGTGGCAGGCGATCTCGTTCAGCCGGTTCATGATCTCCGACGCCGTTTTCGGCACACCGGGGCGGCGCGCGGGCTGGGCGCGGATCAGCACCAGGTCGCGCGGCGGCCGCGGCGACAGCAGCGGGCGCAGCGGCGGATTGCCGGCATAGCCGCCGTCCCAGTAGGGGCGGCCGTCGATCTCCACGGCGGGGAAGACGAAGGGCAGGCAGGCGGAGGCCAGCAGCACATCGACCGTGATCTCGCGGTTGCCGAACAGCACCGCCTCGCCGGTCTCCACGTCCGTCGTCGCCACCAGCAGCCGCGGCGCGAGGTCGTGCGACAGCAGGCGGACATCCAGCAGATCGTCGAGCACGAGGCGCAGCGGGTTGTGGCCGAACGGGTTGAGCTGCGCGGGGCTGAACAGCCGCATCGCGGCCTCCATCCCCTGCCACAGCGGGCTGACCGACAGGTCCCAGCCCCACAGCCAGCGTTGCAGCGGCCCGTGCTGGAAAGGGCTCAGCGAATGCGCCTGCGCGACGCGCCGCCACAGCCGCCGCATCTCGCCCCGCGCGCCCGCCGGTCCCGCGCGGACCAGGCCCTGCACCAGCATCGTCGAGAGGATCGCACCGGAGGAGACGCCGCAGATCGTGTCGATCCGCACCCCCTGCTCCAGCAGCGCATCCAGCACGCCCCAGGCGAAAGCGCCGTGCGCGCCGCCGCCCTGCACCGCCAGCGTCACCCCGCCGGCGCCGTTCTCTGACTCGTCGTCCATAGGCGCAAGCTTGGTTCAAGCCGCCGTGATCGGCAACGGCGCGCTACGGCAGGCGCGCGAGCAGGCGGACGGCGGTTTTCACGCGGGGAGAGAACAGCGCGGCCATGAAAGCGCTGCCGGCGGCGCGCTTGCCCGCCTCGGCGCGGGTCGGATAGGGCGCGATCAGGCCCGCGAGCGTGGACAGCTTCGCGCGGCTCGCAACCGCCAGCGTCCATTGACCGATCATCTCGCCGGCATGCGGCGCCAGGATGCCCGCGCCGAGCAGGCGCCCGCGCGCAGCCACCAGCTTCACGAGCCCGGCCGTGTCGCCCTCGGCGATGGCGCGGTCGTTCTCCGCCAGCGGCCAGCGCAGCACGCGCACGTCGTGCCCCGCCGCCCGCGCCTCGGCTTCCGTCAGCCCCACCTGCGCGAGTTCCGGCGCGGTGTAGATGGCGCGCGGCAGGGCGCGGTAATCCAGCTGCGCGGGCAGGCGGAAGACGGCGCGGCGCACGACGATGGAGGCGTGGTAGCCCGCGGCATGGGTGAAGGCGCGCGGGCCCAGCCCCGCCGGATCGGCGATGTCGCCCGCCGCATAGACGCGCCGGTTGGTGGTGCTGCGCAGCCCGGCATCGGTCGCGACGCCGCGCGGGCCCGCGGCGATCCCGCCGGCGTCCAGCCCGAGGGTTTCGGTGTTCGGCCGCCGCCCCGTCGCGGCGAGCAGGTGGCTGCCCTCGATCCGCGTGCCGTCCGCCAGGTGCAGCACCGGCCCGCGCGAGGCCGACACCACGGCCACACCCTCGCGCAGCACGACGCCGAGGCGCCGCAGCTCGGCCCGCAGGAGATCGGCCAGTTCGGGGTCTTCCTGTGCCGCGATGCGCGCCTGCTCGATCAGCGTGACGCGGCAGCCCAGCGCGGCATGGGCGGCGGCCATCTCCAGCCCGACCGGCCCGCCGCCCAGGATCAGCAGGTGATCGGGACGCGGCAGGCGCTCGACCAGCGTCTCGTTCGTCAGCGGTTCGGCGGCGTCCAGGCCGGGAATCGGCGGCAGCGCCGGGCGGCTGCCGGCGGCGATCACGAAGCGGCGCGCGGTGATGCGCCGCCCGTCCGCCAGCAGCGCGTCCGGCGCCACGAAGCGCGCCTCGGCGCGGATCACGGTGGCGCCGAGCGCCCGGTAGCGCGCCTCGGAATCGACCGGCGCGATGGCCGCGATGACGCCGTGGACATGGGCGCGCAGCGCGTCCCAGTCGATCTCGGGCGGAGGCAGGCGGATGCCGAAGCGCCCGGCGCGGGCGGCATCCGTCGCGGCATGGGCGGCGGCGAGCAGCGCCTTGCTCGGCACGCACCCGGCATTGAGGCAGTCGCCGCCCATCCGTCCGCGCTCGATCAGCACGACCCGCAGGCCGAGCTGCGCCGCCGCCGCCGTCACCGACAGCCCCGCCGCGCCCGCGCCGATGACGGCGAGATCGTAGTCAGGCATGCACGCGCCCGCGCCAGCGGCGCCAGAGCGTGGGCAGCAGCGACAGCAGCGCCAACCCCGCGAGCGGCAGCAGCACGCGCGGCGACACCAGCACCGTCAGGTCGGGCTCGCCGCCCGCCGCCAGCACGCCGCCGAGCCCGGCGCCGACCGAGACCAGCACGACGCTGGCCGGGACGATGCCGAGCAGCGTGGCGGCGGCGAAGGGCAGCAGCCGCATCCCCACCAGCGCCGGCGCCAGGTTGACCAGCCAGAATGGGAACAGCGGCACGAGGCGCAGCGCGAGCAGCGCCCCGAAGCCGTCGCGCTCCAGCGCCGGGCCGATCCGCGCGAGCACGGGCGCGAGGCGGCGGGCGAGCAGCGGGCGGAAGGCGGCGCGCACGATCAGGAACAGCAGGACCGCGCCGAGCGTGGCGCCCGCGACCGCGGCGATGCTGCCGAGCACGGTGCCGAACAGCAGCCCGCCCGCCGCCGACATGACTGTGGTGGCGGGGATCGAGAGCGCGGCGATCAGGGCATAGAGCCCGACATAGGCGGCGAGCGCCGAGGCGGGATGCGCCGCCGCCGCCGCCGTCAGCGCCGCCTGGCGCTCGGCGAGCGCGTGCCAGGACAGATCGCCCGGCAGCCCGAGCCACAGCGCCGCCGCAAGCGCGCCGATCAGCAGCAAAAGGGGCAGCAGGCGCAGCCACGGCATGGCGCGGAAGGTCCGGAAAGGGGCGGCGAACATCGGGCGTGGCAGGTCCGCACGGGCCGCATTTGCGTCCGGCGGGCCGCTTCGTTATATGCGGCCTCCCGCAGTTCCCGGATAGCTCAGTTGGTAGAGCAAGCGGCTGTTAACCGCTGGGTCGTAGGTTCGAGTCCTACTCCGGGAGCCACTTATCGCTGGTCCAGCCCGGAGACATAGGTAACAGTCTGTTCCTAAGACATGGGTGACAACCTCGTGCCGAACGGGTTGTCGATGGGTTGCAGGGTTTTCTGCTCCAGGTCGATGTATCCCAGATCGTAGTGCATGAAGCTGATCAGCCAGATGCCGTCGTCGACCTCCTTCAGTCCGAGTTTCTGACCGGCGAGCACGGTGGAGATGTTGATCTTCTTGCGGTGCATGCAGATGCGCCCGCAGGCGGTGACGAGGTATTCGCGGTCGTGAAGCGGGTATTCGAGGTCGGGCAGGCCGAAGTAAGGTTTGCTTGAGACGGTATAGAGGTCGGCTGGCCGCTTCATGTCGAGCGCCTCGTGCGGCCGTTCGGTGTTGAATTCCTCGACGAACGCGTCGAAGCGCGCCTGCTGCTGCAGACTGTTCATGCCCGGCGGGCGGGTGGTCTCCTTCTTCAGCGTCAGATGCATGCGCTCATGGCGGCCGTTCTGCTGGGGATTGCCTGGCTTGATGCGCTCGATGGCGATGCCCAGGCGCAGCCACCAGACCGACAGCCTGGAGAGATTGAACAGGGCATTGGGGCTGGCGAACGGGACGCCGTTGTCGGAGCGGATGGCATCCGGCAGGCCGCGTTCGGCGAACAGGCGCTGGAAGGCGGCGATGGCGCCTTCCTCGCGCACGGAGTCGAGAGCCTCGCAGAGCAGCAGGAAGCGCGAGGCGTGGTCGGTGACGGTGAGCGGGTAGCAATAGCGGCTGTTGCCGAGGCGGAACTCGCCTTTGAAATCAGCGCACCAGAGGTCGTTGGGGTGCGCCCCTGCGGAGAGCGGCGTTCCCTGGGCGCGGCGGCGTGGGCGGCCCAGGCGGCTGACCAGGCCGTGGCGGTCGAGCACGGCGTGGATCGTGCTCTGGGCTGGGACGCGCAACTCGCCGGGCAGCCGGCGGACCAGCAATTCGCGGATCTTGCGGGCACCCCAGTGCGGCTTGCCGCGCTTGAGGCTGACGATGAGACCCTCGATCTGCGGCGGCAGCTGATTGGCGTAGCGAACCGGCCGACGAGATCGGTCGGTCAGCGCGCCCGCGCCCTCGTCCTTGTAGCGGCCGAGCAGCTTGTAGCCGGTTTTGCGCGAGATGCCGAACTCGCGGCAGACGTCGCTCATCGCTTCACCTTCGAGGAGACGGGCAACGAAGCGGAGGCGTTCTTCCATGGCCGAACACGCGTTCCACGGCATCCACACCTCCCGCCAAGTCAGCGGAAAGTGTTACCCATGTCTCCGGAACGATTTGTCACCTATGTCTCGGGTCGTACAGCTAATCCGGCAGACCATCTTTCCCATACAGAAAGTCCTGGCTCCGTGCCGCATCAGGCCCGGCGCGATGCTTGCTTGCTGCAACCTTGGCGGCGGATGAGGCGCGCACCGCGTCGATGAGCGCAATGCTGGCGGCAATGTCAGTCACTGTCCTGGCGAAGCCTGTCCCCGCCTCCGGCTGCCCCCGCCGGCCCTCGTCGCCAGCGTCCGTACCGCGCCCCAGGAGGGCGCGCTGACATTCCGCGTTGCCCGTCGATTCCGGCATCGCACTTCTCCCCCGGCCGGACCGTCTCCGGCCGCCACCAGTCCATTTCGATCCCTACCGCCGCCGCGGCCCGCGCGCTAACCCGTGATGATCCGGGAATTGTCAACCCACCTTGACGACCGGGACGAGTCGGGTCTGAATCCCGCGCCAACCCGCCCAAACGGAACCGAGGCGGGCCTTACGGAGGAGATGCGACGATGGAAATGAGCCATGTCGCCGACGACTACGCGGCCATCGCGCGGCGCCTGAAGGAAATCCGGGCTGAGCAGGAACTGGCCGAACAGCGCGCCGCCATGCCGCCCCGCCGCCCCAGTCTCAGCGATCCGGCGACGCTGCCAAGCCGTCCCGAGCGCGAAGGCTTCCGCCTCGCCGCCCGCTGACCCGGACACAGGCCGACCCGGCGGCGCGCCTCCCCGGCCCGCCGCCTAGAGATCCTTCGCCAGACGCAGCCCGTCGAACACGGCGGCATGGACGTTGCGGCTGGCGACCGCATCGCCGATGCGGAACAGCCGGTACGTGCCCTCCGGATTGCGCGCGACGGTCTGGGGCTGCCCCGATAACAGGGCCTTGTAGTCCACTTCTCCCAGATTGACCGAGCCCGGGCGCAGCTCCCAGTACAGCGCGTCCTGCGGCAGCGTGCCGTGCTCCACCACCACCTGATCGACCTCGCGCTCCTCCTGCCAGGGGCCGTAATCGCTGCCGATCGTGGCGGCCAGGCGGTTGCCCGACCGGCGCACGGACACCACGCGGCGGTTGATCGTCAGGCGCACGCCGCGCGGCTGGAACACGCGGGCGTAGCCGGTGTGGTTCAGCCCGCCCATCTCGGGCGCGAACAGCCGCTCGGGCGTGACGATCTCCAGCGACGCCCCTGCAGCGGCGATCATCTCCGCGGCCTGCATCCCCGGATGGCCGCCATTGTCGTCGAACACCAGCACCGACTGGCCGGGCGTCACGGACCCCGAAAGGATGTCCCAGCTCGACACCACCAGGTCGTTGCCAGCGGTCAGCACCTCGGTGTTCGGCAGCCCGCCGGTGGCGACGAACACCACGTCGGGCGCCTCGGCCAGCACCGTCTCCCCGGTCGCGAAAGCGGAGAAGCGCATCTCCACGCCGAGCCGTGCCAGTTCCGACAGCCGCCAGTCCACGATGCCGATCAGCTCGCGCCGGCGCGGCACGCGCACGGCCAGAAGCAACTGCCCGCCCGCCTTCGGCGCGGCTTCCAGCACCAGCACCGAATGGCCGCGCTCGGCCGCCACGCGCGCCGCCTCCAGCCCCGCCGGCCCCGCGCCCACCACCACCACGCGCCGGCGCGGCCCGTCCGACGGCGCGATGACATGCGGCATCGACGCCTCGCGCGAGGTCGCGGGGTTGTGGATGCACAGCGCGTCGTTGCCCTCGTAGATGCGGTCCAGGCAATACGTCGCGCCGACGCAGGGACGGATGCGCGCCTCCTGCCCCGCGGCGAGCTTCTTCACCAGATGCGGGTCGGCGATCAGCGCGCGCGTCATCCCCACCATGTCGAGCTTGCCGGTGGCGATCGCGTGCCGCGCGGTCGCCACGTCGTTGATGCGGGCGGCGTGGAAGACCGGAATGTCGGCCGCCGCGCGCACCTCGCCCGCGAAGTCCAGATGCGGCGCGGACTTCATCCCCGCGATCGGGATCACGTCGGTCAGGCCCGCATCGGTGTCGATGTGGCCGCGGATGATGTTGAGGAAATCCACCACGCCGGAGGCGCGGAAGCGCCGCGCGATCTCGATCCCCTCCTCGCGCGAGAGGCCGATTTCCCAGTCCTCGTCAGCGACCATGCGCACGCCCAGCAGGAAGCGCTGGCCGACCGCCTCGCGCATCGCCCGCATCACGCGCAGCGAGAAGTCCATGCGGTTGTCCAGGCTGCCGCCGAAGGCGTCGGTGCGCTGGTTGGTGGCGGGCGACCAGAACTGATCGGGCAGATGGCCGTAGGCGATGATCTCCAGCCCATCCAGCCCCGCCGCCTGCATCCGCTGCGCCGCCGCCGCGTAGTCGGCCACGATGCGGTCGATGTCCCAGTCCTCGATCTCCTTCGGGAAGGCGCGGTGCGCCGGCTCGCGCACCGGCGAGGGCGCGAGCACCGGCAGCCAGTCGCCCTTGTTGAAGGCGGTGCGGCGGCCGAGATGCGTAAGCTGGATCATCACCGCCGTGCCGTGCTCGTGGCACTCGTCGGCAAGCCGCTTCATCCACGGCACGATCTCGTCCTTGTAGGCGAGAAGGTTGCCGAACACCGGCGGGCAGTCGGGCGAGACGATGGCCGAGCCCGCCGTCATGGTCAGCGCGGCGCCGCCCTTCGCCTTCTCCACGTGATACAGCCGGTAGCGGTCCGTCGGCATGCCATCGACGCCGTAGTTCGGCTCGTGCGAGGTGCTGATGACGCGGTTGCGCAGCGTCAGGTGGCCGATCTGGAAGGGCGTGAGCAGCGGATCGGACGCCGCGGTATTCGTCATCGTTTGAGCCGCCATCGTGTGCCCTTCCCTGCCGCGCGCATCGGGCCAACATAGAATGACGGACAAAGCCGCGCGCCAAGCCCTGCGCGCGGTTCGCCGCTTCTTCCTCAGGTGGTTCGATGGTGCTGCGCGACGTGATGTCCCTGTTTTCCGGCCTGGCGCTGGCCGCGTGTTCGGTGGTGGGCGTGCGATCGGGAACGGAGGAGCCGCGCTACGACGTGGTGCAGAGCGTGGGGGCGCTGGAGATCCGCGCCTACGGGCCGCGCCTGGCCGCCGAGACCGACGCGCCGGGCGCGGAGGTGGCGGCGCGCAGCGAGGGCTTCCGGCGCATCGCGGCCTTCATCTTCGGCGCCAACCAGGGCAGCGCGAAGATCGCGATGACCGCGCCGGTGGCGACCGCGCCCGCCGAGAAGATCGCGATGACCGCCCCCGTCGCGACCGCGCGCACCGCGTCGGGCTGGACGGTGCGCTTCTTCATGCCGGCCGAATACACGATGGAGACGCTGCCGAAGCCGAACGACCCGCGCGTGCGGATCGTGACGGTGCCGGGCGAGACCTATGCCGTGTACCGCTACAGCGGCAGCATCGGTCCCGCCGAGACGGCCGCCGCCCACGCCGAACTGCTGCGCCTGCTGGCAGAGACGGAATGGAAGCCGGCGGGCGAGGTGGTGGACTGGTTCTACGACCCGCCCTGGACGCTGCCCCCGCTCCGCCGCAACGAGGCGGCGGTGCCGGTGACAAAGGGGTAGCGGCCCTCAAACCGCGACGGCGTGCCGCGCGGCCGCAGGATTCAAATACGCGTCGAACACGCAGGCGACCCGGCGGACCAGCGCGCGCATCGGCTCGGGCACCGTCAGCACGCCTTCGTCGTTTGAAACGAGACCGTCCGACTCCAGCGCCGCCAGCGCGGCGATCTCGGCATCGAGCGCATCCGCCGGGAAGCCGTGCCGCGCGAGCGTTCCGGGCACATCCGCCCACAGGTCGCACATCAGCCGCTCGATGATGTCGGCGCGCAGCCGGTCGTCGGCGCTCAGCGCGCGGCCGCGCACGGTGGCGAAGCGGCCCGCCTCGATCCGCTCCGACCAGTCGCGCAGATGCGGCGCGTTCTGCACGTAGCCCTGCGGCAGCTGCCCGATGGCGGAGGCGCCGAAGCCGATCAGCGCCTCGGCCGGATCGTCGGTGTAGCCCTGGAAGTTGCGCCGCAGCCGGTCGCTGCGCCCGCCGCCCTGCTGCGCAAGCGCGAGCGGATCGTCGGCGCGGGCGTAATGATCGAGGCCGATCCGCACATAGCCCGCGCGCGCGAGCGCATCGCCGATCGCCTGCTCCTGCGCGACGCGCTCCGCCGCGCCGGGAAGCGTGTCGGCCGCAATTACCGCCTGATGGCGCTTCATCGTCGGCACATGCGCGTAGCCGAACACCGAGAAGCGCGCGGGCGCGAGCGTCAGCGCATCGCGCACGCTTTCCTCGCAGGAGGCGACGGTCTGGTGCGGCAGGCCGTAGAGCAGATCGACGTTCAGCGCCCCGATTCCCGCTCCGCGCAGGTGTGCCGCGCAGGCCTGCGTGACGTCGAGCGGCTGCACGCGCGCCACCGCCTTCTGCACCACGGGATCGAAGGTCTGCACGCCAAGGCTCGCCCGGTTGACGCCGGATCGGGCCAGCGCCGCGGCCATCCCGGCATCGAGTTGGCGGGGGTCGATCTCGACCGCGATCTCGGCATCGGCGGCCACGTCGAATCGTTCGCGCAGCAGCGCCATCGCGGCCCCGAACGCGGCGGGACCGGCGACAGTGGGCGTGCCGCCGCCCCAATGGATATGCGCGACCCGCCGCCCACCCGCGCGATCCGCCACCTGCGCGACCTCGCGAAGCAGCAGGCGCATGTAGTCCTCCACCGGCGCGCGATGGCGGGTCACGGTGGTGTTGCAGCCGCAGTACCAGCACAGCGTGCGGCAGAACGGCACGTGCAGATAGAGCGACAGGCTTGCATCGCCCGGCAGCGCGGAAAGCCACGCGCCGTAGTCGGCGTCCGTCACCGACGGCGTGAAATGCGGCGCGGTCGGGTAGCTGGTGTAGCGTGGGATGCGGTCGGTGAGGTACTTCGCCGCCGCTTCCAGCGGCCCGGGCGGCGTGAACGCGGAGAAGTGGTTCATCTCAGCACCAACGGCTTCATCGCGAAACCTTCGGCGCGCCCCGCGCGGCCATCCTTGACGTAGATCAAATTCCCCCGACCCGCCCGGGACTATGCGGAACGCACCAACGGACCAGCGGTGGCCGGGATGCCGATTCTCCGCCTCGACGCGCTGCTTCAGGCAGAAGTTGCGCGCGAACCTTTCCAGTACGCGGTCGTGCCCGACTTCATCGCGCCGGAAGCGGCGGCGGCGATCCGCGCGGACTTCCCGCGCATCGGCTACGCCGGCCTGCTGCCGGTGGAGGCGACGGAGCACGGCCCCGCCTTCGCCGCGCTGATCGAGGCGCTGGAAAGTCCCGCGACGGCTGAGGCGTTCGGCCAGGCCTTCGGCGTCGATCTCTCCGGGCGGTCCACGATGATCACGGTGCGCGGGCGCTGCGCGGCGCGCGACGGGCGCATCCACACCGACAGCGAGGCGAAGCTGATCACCGCGCTGCTGTATTTCAACGAAGGCTGGGAGGCGGCGGGCGGCCGCCTGCGCCTGCTGCGCAAGCCCGACGACCTGAACGACATCATCGCCGAGGTGCCGCCGCTGTCGGGCACGCTCGTCGCGTTCCGCCGCTCCGACCGGTCGTATCACGGCCACGAGCCCTTCGTCGGCGTGCGGCGCTACGTGATGGTGAACTGGATGGCGAGCGGCTTCGCGGCCCGGCGCGAACTGATGCGCCACCGCATCTCGGCGCAGGCGAAGCGGCTGTTCCCCCCCGCCGCCGAGGCCGCCCCGCCCCAAGCAGAAAAGGAGCCGGTGCATGGCTGATTCCGCCGAACTGGTTGCGGATGCAAGCGATGCGGCACAAGGGATCGCCGCGCATTTCCTCGGCTGCCTCGACCGCAGCCACGCGGGGCGCGTGCCGTTCCGCCACTGGCTGCTGGAGGATGCGCTGCCGGAGGAGACCTGCACGGCGATCGGAGCCCTGCCCTACGGGCCGCCGGCGGTCCTGGACACGAAAGGCAAGCGCGAAACCAACAACAGCACCCGGCAATTCTTCGGCGCGCCCCAGCGCGCGGCGCACCCGGTCTGCGCGGCGCTCGCCGAAGCCCTGCAAAGCGAGGCCGTGACGCGCCGCCTCGCGCGGCAATGCGCCGCACCGCTCGCGGGCAGTTTCCTGCGCATCGAATACTGCCAGGACACCGAAGGCTTCTGGCTGGAGCCGCACACCGATATCGGCGCCAAGCTGTTCACCATGCTGATCTACCTGTCCGAAGGACCGGGCAGCGAGACCTGGGGCACCGACCTGCTGTGGCCGGATGGCGCGCTGTTCGCGACCTCGCCCTACCGGCGCGGCGCGGGGCTGATCTTCGTGCCCGCCGCCGACACGTGGCACGGCTTCCGTCCGCGCCCCATCGCGGGCGTGCGCCGGTCGCTGATCGTGAACTACGTCAAGCCCGAATGGCGCGCCCGGCACGAGCTGGCATTCCCCGACCAACCGGTGGCCGCATAGCGTCAGGGCGCGATGGTCAGGCGCTGCTTGCCGAACCGGGCCATCACGCCCCAGGCGTACCACGGCGTGTCGCCGAAAGGCTGATCGGTGCTGCGCGCGTAGGTGCCCGGCGGCAGCGAGTCGGCATTCGTGACGCCGCCCGGCGGAGCCAGGGTCAGCGTCATCGCCTCGCCCGGGCCCAAGCCGCTGCCCCAGGTGCGCCACCGGGCTTCGGCCACCGCCGGCAGCGCGCGCCACTCGGCGGCAAGCGGCGCCGCGCGGACGGCCAACAGCGCGGCGAGCGCGACGGCAAGGCCGATGCGGCGAGGCGCCGCGGGCAGCGCGGCGAAACCGAACGCGGCCCCCAGCGCGGCCAGCGCCAGCAGCACCATGCCCTGCCGCAGCGCCGCGTGCCGGCCGCAGCACAGCGTGCCGAACTGGTGGAAGGCGAGCGCGACCGACGCCCCTGCCCCGATCAGCAGCGCCACGGCCCAGACGGCGGCGAGCCGCCGCGCCGGCGGATCGAGCCGCGCGTCGGGCGGCAGGCCCGCCAGCACCGCCAGCTTGACGGCGATCCCGGCGGCGAGCGGCAGGCCCTCGATCCCCGCCGCCTCCCGCGCGAAGGCGGGCGCCGCGGCGCGGATGCTGGCCGGCCAGTCGCCCGCGAGGCCGCTCGCGCGGTCCATCACCTCGCCCATGCCCTGCATCCGGCCGCGCAGCACCGCGAGGCAGACGGCCGCGCCGCATAGCGCCGGGAGAAGCAGGCGCAGCCGTGGGCGCATCGACCTGTCGGACGTCGCGGCGGCGGCGGCCAGCACGGCGTAGAGCAGCGCGGTCAGCGCGCCGATCTCGGCACTCAGCGCCGCCGCGGCCAGCGCCGCCGCCAGCGCCGCGCCGCGCCGCCGCGCATCGCCCAAATGCAGCGCCGTCGCCGCCGCAAGCCCGGCCCAGCACGGCAGGTACGCAACGGCGCCCATCGGCCAGTAGAACATCTCCCCGGGCCGCGCGGGCAGCAGCGCGAGCGCGAACCAGAGCGCGGCGAGGCCGAGCGGCGCGCGCAGCCCGGCCGCGCGGGCGGCCAGCGCGACGGTGCCCAGCACGCCCGCCCACAGGAAGGCGAGAAACGGCGCGATCAGCGGCCGGTCCAGCGCGTCAGAGGCGGCGAAGTAGAGGCAGCTCAGGATCTCGGCAAGCGGGCGGGGACTCCAGCCTCCGATGCGGTCCAGCAGGATGCGCCAGCCGCGCGCGCCGACGAACCAGGCGGCGAGATAGTCGTCGCCCTGCCACTTCCCCGCCGGCAGCAGCGCGGCGTAGGCGGCGAGCACGGCCAATGCCGCCGCCACCGGCAGCGCGGCGGACCAGTCACGCGCGCGCGGCCGGGCCGGGGAGAGGATCGGGGCTAGTCCTCGTCGAACAGGATGCGGTTCGCCGCGCCGTCCAGGTCGTCGTACTGGCCGCTGCGGAGCGCCCACAGAAACACGACGAGGCCGACCGCGCCAAGCGCGAGGCTGACCGCGAGCAGCAGCAGGATGATCGTCATCGCCGGCCTCCCCGATACAGGCGCAGGCTGTTTCCCATCACCAGCAGCGACGAGCTCGACATCGCCGCCGCCGCGAGCCAGGGCGTCACCCAGCCGGCGACCGCCAGCGGCACCATCACCGCGTTGTAGCCGATGGCAAGCGCGAGGTTCTGCCGCATCGCGCGCCGGGCGCGCCGCGCCATCGCGAGCGCCTCGGCCACCGGGGCCAGCAGCGCGCCCTGGAACACCAGGTCGGCCACGGTCTGGCTGACATCCGCGGCGGTGGCCGGAGAGGCGGAGACGCTGGCCGCCGCAAGCGCCGGGCCGTCGTTCAACCCGTCGCCCACCATCAGCACGCGCCCGCCCTGCGCGCGGCGGTCCTCGATCCAGCGCACCTTCCCGACCGGCGAAAGCCCGGCCTGCCAGTCGGCGATGCCGACTTCCCCGGCGATGCGCGCCACCTGCGCCTGCCGGTCGCCCGACAGCAGGCGCAGCGACAGGCCCATGCGGCGCAGGCGCTGGATGGTCTGCGGCGCATCGGCGCGCAGGCGCTCGTCGAAGGCGAAGCGGACGGGCGACAGGTTCGGGCGGGCGAACCAGAGTTCGGGGCCGGTTTCCTCCGCCACCCTCACCCTCCCGCCGCCCTCGGCGACGGGCCCCTCCCTCTCCCGCAGGGTTGGGAGGGTGAGGGCAAAGGCGCGGCTTCCCAACCGCAACTCGCCTTCCGGGGTCGCCAGGGACATGCCTTCCCCCGGATGCTCGACGGCACCCTCGGCGGGCGCGACGGGACCGGCGGCGGCGGCGAGCGAGCGCGCCAGCGGGTGGCGGCTGCAGGCGGCGAGTGCCGCGGCGGCGCGCAGATCGGCGGGATCGGGCGCGCCGGCCAGCGCCAGCAAAGGCTCGGTCAGCGTGCCGGTCTTGTCGAACACCACGGTATCGACCTCGGCCAGGCGTTCCAACGCGGTCGGCGATTTCAGCAGCATCCCGCCGCGCATCAGGCGGGAGGTGGCGATCACCTGCACGGCGGGTACGGCAAGCGCCAGTGCGCAGGGGCAGGTGATGATGAGCACCGCGCTCGCGGTGAGCAGCGCCTGCCATGCCGGCTCGCCGGCCACGAAGACCCAGAACAGGAAGGTCAGCAGCGCGCAGAGATGCACCGCGGGCGCATAGGCGCGCGCCACGCGGTCGGCGAGCACGACGTAGCGCCCGCGCCGCGCCTCCGCGGCCTCGATCAGACGGACGCATTCGGCAAGCAGCGTGGCCCCGCCCGTGGCGGTCGCGCGCACCGTCAGCGGCGCGCCGAGATTGAGCGTGCCCGCGAACACCGCGTCCCCCGGCCCCGCCTGCTGCGGCAGGCTTTCGCCGGTGACCAGGCTCGCGTCGAGCGGCGAGGCGCCGCGCTCCACCACGCCATCGACGCCGATGCGCTCGCCCGCCGCGACCAGCACGCGGTCGCCCGTGCCCACCTGTTCCTGCGGGCGGCGCCGCACCGTGCCGTCGGGCTGCAGCACCGCGACATCGGTCGCGCGCAGCATCAGCAACTGCTCGGCGGTGGCGCGGGCGCGGCCACGGGCGCGGTGATCCAGCACGCGGCCGATCAGCAGGAAGAACAGCAGCGTGACGGCGGAATCGAAATAGGTGTGCGCGCCGCCGTTGATGGTCTCGGCAAGGCTCATGCCGGTGACCAGCAGCACGCCGACGCTGATCGGCACGTCCATGTTGGTGCGGCCCCGGCGCAGCGCGGCCAGCGCGGAGGCGAAGAAGGGCCGTCCCGCATAGGCGATGGCGGGCATCGCGATCAGCGCCGAGACCCAATGCAGCAGCGAAACCGTCGCCGGGCCGATGCGGTCGGCGAGCGGCCCGGTCTGGCCCGCCCAGATGCCGATCGAGATCATCATCACGTTGCCCGCGGCGAAGCCCGCCACCGCCAGCGCGCGCAACAGGTTGCGTCCGGTACGATCCTGCGCGGCGGCGAGCAGGCGCGCATCGAAGGGCACGAGCCGGTAGCCCAGCGCCTCGATCTTGCCGACCAGCGCCTCGGCGCGCGCTTCCGCGTCCGCCTCGGTTCCCCCTGGCGCGCCGCGCCATGCAAGGCGCAGGCGGCGGGTCGTCATGTTGACGCGCCCGGCGGTCACGTCCGGCTCGCGCGCCAGCACGTTTTCGATCAGCCAGACGCAGGCGCCGCATTGCAGCCCATCGACGGCGAGCGCGAGTTCCCGCGTGCCGTCCGGCAGCGCGACGATATGGCGCGCGAGGTCGCGCCGCTCGGCGGGCTCGGGGCGCGGCGGGCGCGCATCGGCGGCGAGCAGGCGCTGGTCGTAGTAGCGGCCGAGCCCCATGCCCTGGATGATGCCGAAAGCGGCGTCGCAGCCGGGGCAGCAGAAGCGCTGTCCTGCGGGCGCCGGCTGGCCGCAATGCGCGCAGACGGCAGCCGCGCCCGCTCCCTCGCCGGCCTGTGGCGCGAAGGGCGCGGCGAGGGTCGCGCTCATGGCATCGTCACGGCCTCAGCGCACCAGCAGGCGGCGGGTGGCGGTGAGCGTCCTGCCGTCCGATTGCACGGTGATCAGCACGTCCCACTGGCCGGAGAACAGCGTGGTATCGGCCACCAGATCGCCGCCGGGCGCCGCATGGAACGCAAGCGCCGTCCTGTCCGGCGGGCCGACCGGGCGCTCGGCCTGCGCGGTGACGGCGGCGCCGGCAAGCGGCGCGCCGGCCTTGTCGGTCAGGCGCAGATGCGCGCGATGTTCGGAATCCGCCGCCGCCTCGACATGCCAGCCGAGCGCCGCCTGCTTCTGCTCGGCCGCGAGGATCTTCCGGTAGTCGTTGCTCAGGTCGAACCCGTCGGTGCCGGCCGCGCCGGGGAAGCTCGTGACAGCGGCATAGACCATGTAGGCGTTCACCGCGAAGACCGCGGCCATCGCCAGGGCGAGCCAATGCGGGAACCAGCGCCAGGACGAACGTTCGCGTGCTTGTGCCATCGTGTGCCGTGCCATGCTGTCAGGGCCTGAGGATCAGGGAGGGCCGCCGTTGTAGGTGGCGGGGCCCATGAAGATCGACTTGTACGTGGTGCGCTCGCCGCTGGTGCCGTCGCGCAGCTCGAAGATGACCGGCAGGGTGCCCTCCGGCAGGTGGTCCGGGCGCGCAGTGACCAGGACGCGGTAGGTGCTGACCTGATCGGGCGCGCCGCGCAGCGTCAGCACCGGGGCGGGCTTCGCGCTCTCCTCCGACACCGTGAGCACCGCGCCGGGCAGCCCGGCGACGCTGAGCACGAAGGGCGAGTCCGCCTGCGTCTTGTTGGCGATCTTCACGGTGTAGCCGTTGCGCAGGCTGCCGTCCGGCAGCGTGACGAACAGCGGCGCACGGTCGCGCTGCACCGAAAGCCCGATGGTGGGCCGCAGCGCGAGCGCGACCGTGAGCGCGCTCATGGCCGCCAGCAGCACGCCAGCATAGATGATCGAGCGCGGGCGGATCAGGCGGATCGGCTCGAAGCGTCCCGCCTTCTTCGCCGCCTGCCGCGCCAGCGTGTCCCAGGTGATCAGCCAGCGGTCGCGGCCGGTGCGCTCCATCACGTGGTTGCAGGCGTCGATGCACAGGCCGCAGTTGATGCATTCCAACTGGATGCCGTCGCGGATGTCGATGCCCGTCGGGCAGGCGGTAACGCAGGCGCCGCAATCGACGCAGTCGCCCGCCGCCTCGCCTTCGTGCCGCTTGCCGCGCACCCGCGGCTCGCCGCGCCAGGACTGGTAGGTGACGGTGAAGCTCTGGTCGTCCAGCATCGCGGACTGGAAGCGCGGCCAGGGGCACATATAGGTGCACACCTGCTCGCGCGCCCAGCCGGCGAGGACGTAGGTGGTGGCGGTGAACAGCAGGGTGAAGAAATAGACCTGCGCCGAGGCGTGGCCGGTCCAGAACTGCACCGTGACCGTCGGCGCATCGACGTAGTACATGATCCACGCGCCGCCGGTCCAGAAGGCGATGAACAGCCAGACGCCGTGCTTCACCGCCTTGCGCCAGACGGTATCGAACGTAACCGGCTCGGCGTCGCGCCGCATCCGCTCGTTGCGGTCGCCTTCCACGAGCCGCTCGACCCACATGAACAGGTCGGTCCACACGGTCTGCGGGCAGGTATACCCGCACCAGACGCGGCCGATCAGGCTGGTGACCAGGAACAGCGTCACCGCGCCCATGATGAGCAGGCCGGCCAGCAGCCAGATATCCTGCGGCCAGAGCTCCAGGTTGAAGAAATAGTACCGCTCGTGCGCCATATCGAGCAGGATGGCCTGGTTGGGCCGCCCGGGTCCGCGGTCCCAGCGCACCCAGGGCATGACGTAGTAAAGTCCGAGACAGGCGATCAGGATCGCCCACTTCACCCGGCGCGCCATGCCGTGCACGGCCTTCGGGTAGACCCGCACGCGGTTGGCGTAGAGGTGGTCGCCCGCCTCCTCGCGTTCCAGCTGGATGCGCCGGTCGTTCTTGCTGATGCGCGACACCGCCATCGGTCCCTTGCTGGCCGCTCTCTCGTTCTTCCGCCCGATTACTGCCCGCCGCCGAGCGAATGCACGTATAGCGCAAGCGCCTTGATGGTGGCGGGATCGAGACGTGTGTTCCAGTTCGGCATCACGCCCATGCGCGGATTGGTCACCTGTGAGACGATCGTCTCCAGGCTGCCGCCATAGAGGTGCACCTTGCTCGCGAGGCGGGGCGCGCCCATCTGCGGGTTGCCCTGTCCGGCGTCGCCGTGGCAGGCGGCGCAGTTCTCCGCGAAGATCTTCTGGCCTTCGGCAATGTCGGCCGCCAGCGGCGGATGGCCGTAGAACTTCGCATGGACGAAGTCGGCCACCGCCTGGATCTGGTCCGGCTTCAGGATGCCGTCGGCGCCGAAGCGCGGCATCGCGCTCTGCCGCGCATCGGGATCGGCGGAGCGGATGCCGTGCGTGATGGTCTGCTGGATGTCTTCCAGCGTGCCGCCCCAGATCCAGGCCCCCGCCGCGAGCGCCGGGTAGCCGGGCCGCCCCGCGCCGCCCGCGCCGTGGCACGGCTGGCAGTTGGTGGCGAAGGTGATGCGCCCGTCGGTGAGCGCCACCTCGAGAAGTGCCGGGTCCTTGCGGATATCCGCGAAGGACAGAGCGGCGATCTTGTCCATCGACGCCTGGCGCTGCGCCGCGACCTCGGCCACCGCCGCATCGACGGCGCGGCGCTGCGAGTAGCCGAGCACGCCCTTGAAGTAGCCCGTGCCGTAGGGGATCGAGGGATACAGGATGAACATCCCGATCGCCCAGGCGATGCAGGCGTAGAAGACATACAGCCACCATTTCGGCAGCGGCGTGTTCAGCTCCTTGATGCCGTCCCATTCGTGGCCGGTGGTTTCCCGCCCGGTGACGGAGTCCTTTTCGATCTTCGTGGGCACTACACATCATCCTCAAGAGGGATACGGCCGCGGCGCTCCATTTCCGCCTTGCGGGTGGGCCAGTAGGCGCCGATCACGATGGCGACGAAGACCAGCATCATGATGACGATGGAATAGTGTGACGCCCACTGCATCAGCTGGATCAGGCCGATCATTGCTGCAGCCTTTCCGTGTTGGTGTCGGCGAAGTTCACCAGCGTGCCGAGCATCTGCAGGTAGGCGACGAGCGCGTCCATCTCGCTCGGCTGGCCGTTCTCCGCCGAGACTTCCACCGCCTTCGGGTAGCGCTTCAGCAGGTCGGCGGTGTCGGCGGTCGGATTGGCCTGCGCCGCGATGTCGGCGGACGCCTGCGCGATGTCCTCGTCGCTGTAGGGCACGCCGACGGCGCGCAGGGTGCGCATCCTCTCCTGGATGTCGTCGAGCCGCAGCGGCGTATCGGCGAGGAAGGCGTAGTGCGGCATCAGCGACTCGGGAACCAGCTCCTGCGGGTTCTTCAGGTGCGCGTACTGCCAGTCGTTCGAGTATTTGCCGCCGACGCGCGCCAGGTCCGGCCCGATGCGCTTCGATCCCCACTGGAACGGGTGGTCATACATGCTCTCGGCCGCGATCGAGTAGTGGCCGTAGCGCTCCACCTCGTCGCGCAGCGCGCGGATCTGCTGGCTGTGGCACAGGTAGCAGCCCTCGCGCACGTAGATGTCACGCCCCGCCATCTCGAGCGGCGTGTAGGGCCGCATGCCCTGCACGTGCTCGACGGTGGTTTCGATGGTGAACAGCGGGACGATTTCCACGATGCCGCCGATCGCCACCGTCAGCAGCGTGCCGACGAGGAGGAAGACCGCGTTCTTCTCGAAGAACTGATGCTTGATCATTGCGCGTTACTCCCCGGCCACGCCGAAAGCCCCGGCCGGCGCGGCGATGGGCGCCGGCCGCATCGCCTGCGGCGCCTCGGTGGTCGGGCTCGTGATGGTGCGGTAGAAGTTGTAGACCATGATCAGCGCGCCGCTGAGGAAGAACACGCCGCCCAGCAGCCGGATCACGTAGAACGGGTGCACCGCGACGACCGACTCCACGAAGGAGTACTGCAGGAACCCGTACTGGTCGTAGGCGCGCCACATCAGGCCCTGCATGATGCCGGCGACCCACATCGAAACGATGTAGAGCACGATGCCGAGCGTGGCGATCCAGTAGTGCCAGGCGACGAGTTTCGTGGAGTAGAGCCGCTGGCGGTGCCACAGCACGGGCACCAGGTAGTAGAGTGCGCCGAAGACGATGAACGCCACCCAGCCCAGCGCGCCGGAATGCACGTGGCCGATCGTCCAGTCGGTGTAGTGCGACAGCGCGTTCACGTCGCGCACCGACATCACCGGGCCTTCGAAGGTGGACATGCCGTAGAAGCCGACGGCGGTGACGGAGAAGCGCAGGCCGGGATCGGTGCGCAGCTTATCCCACGCGCCCGACAGGGTCATGATGCCGTTGATCATGCCGCCCCAGGAGGGCATCCACAGCATGATCGAGAACGCCATGCCCAGCGTCTGCGTCCAGTCCGGCAGCGCGGTCCAGTGCAGGTGATGCGGACCCGCCCAGATATACAGGAAGATCAGCGTCCAGAAGTGCACGATCGAGAGCCGGTAGGAATACACCGGCCGGCCCGCCGCCTTCGGGATGAAGTAGTACATCATCCCCAGGAAGCCCGCGGTCAGGAAGAAGCCCACCGCGTTGTGGCCGTACCACCACTGCACCAGCGCGTCCTGCACGCCGGAATAGACCGAGTAGCTCTTCGCTGCGTAGAGCGAGATCGGCAGCGCCATGTTGTTGACGATATGCAGCATCGCCACGGTGACGATGAACGCGAGATAGAACCAGTTCGCCACATAGATGTGCGGCTCCTGGCGCTTGATCAGCGTGCCGACATAGATCAGCAGGTAGCAGACCCACACGACGGTCAGCCACAGGTCGATATGCCACTCGGGCTCGGCGTATTCCTTGCTCTGGCTGAAGCCCATCACGTAGCTCAGGGCCGCCATCACGATGAAGAACTGGTAGCCCCAGAACACGAAGTTCGCGAGCGCCTCGCCGCCCCAAAGCCGCGCGCGGCAGGTGCGCTGCACGACGAAGAACGAGGTCCCGAACAGGGCCGAGCCGCCGAAGGCGAAGATGGCGGCCGAGGTGTGGACCGGACGCAGCCGCCCGAAATTGATCCACGAAAGGCCGAGATTTGCAGCGGGCCATGTCAGCTCGGTGGCGATCCAGACGCCGACCAGGAAGGCAACGATGGCCCAGAAGATCGATGCGATGACGAATTTCTTCACCACCGCGTCGTTGTAGATGGGCGCCGGCCCGAGAACGCTCTCCGCCACGCCGCCATGCATGACCGCGTCAGACATCGTGGCGCACCCGCACCAGTGCGCGCGCCGCATCGATCCGGTCGTAGCGGCGCTTGATCAGCCCGAGGATGAACAGGGCGGCGAACGCCACCAGTCCCAGGCCGAACACATACATCTCGCCATCGGCGGCACGCGCCGCCAGGAAAAGTCCGATCAGGCCGAAGATCGCCATCAAGGCGCCAACGACGAAGTCACCCGGCTCGCTGTCCATCCGCAAGACTCCTTCTCTGACGAGAACTTGAGCGGGAGGGCCCGGCGCCGACATGATCCATGTCAATGTTGCGATGCGTCATAGCGGGTCAGGGTGCGGGGTATGGAGGCGGTGCAATGGCTTGGAGCGCTCTGCGCAAGCGAGCCCGCGCTGCGCGGCGGCATCCTGGCGGGGTTGTTCCTGGCGGGCGCCGCGGGCAGCGTGATGCACTGCGCGCCGATGTGCGGCCCGTTCGTGCTGGGGCAGGTCGCCGATAGGATGGCGCGCCTGCCGGCGGCGCTGATCTGCGAACGCCGCCGCCTGTCGGCGGGACTGCTGCTGCCGTACCACGCGGGCCGGCTGCTGACCTATGCCGGGCTCGGCGCGCTTGCCGCCGCGTCGGCCGCCGTGCTGAGCCGGGCGCCCTGGATGCGTGGGCTATCCGGCACGTTGCTCGCGCTGGCGGGCGTGATCTTCCTGGCGCACGCGCTGCACCGGCTGGCGCCGGGCCGCCTGCCCTTCGCGCCGGTGCTGGAGCGCGCCCCGCCCGGCATCGGGCGCGCCCTCGCGCGCGGCGTCGCGCGCGTGCCGCGCGGCACGGCGGCGGGCGAGTTCGCGATGGGGCTGTTGCTGGGCTTCCTGCCCTGCGGCTTTCTCTATGGCGCGCTGATCGCCGCCGCCGCGACGGGACGGCCCGCGATGGGGGCGGCGGCGATGCTGTGCTTTGGGTTGGGAACGGTGCCGAGCCTTGCGGTGGTCGGCATCGCGGGTCAGGCCGCCGGGCGGCGCTGGCAGCGGGGCGTCGCTCTGGCAGGGCCGGCGCTGATGACCGTCAACGCGGTGGCGCTGCTGCTGCTGGCGTGGCGGCAGATGGCGTAGCACCCATGGCTCCCCCTCCCGCGAGGGAGGGGGAGGGTATCGCGGCTTACGCGGCGGCGCGGGCGGGGCCGCGGAAGCGGGCGCGGCGGCGGTTGCGGGCCGGGGGTGCGCCATGGGGTGCGCCATGCTTGGCCGCGGCGGGGCCCCGGTCGTGCTGGCGCGTCTCCTCCGGCACCCGGCCGACGGGCGAGATCGTCACGCGGGTCAGCCGTTCGATGGCGCGCAGCGCGGAACGCTCGGCGGAGTCGCAGAACGAGATCGCAATCCCATCCGCCCCCGCGCGCGCGGTCCGGCCGATGCGGTGGACGTAGCTTTCGGGCTCCACCGGCAGGTCGAAGTTGATGACATGCGAGATCTGCGGCACGTCGATGCCGCGCGCGGCGATGTCGGTCGCCACCAGCACGCGCGCCCGGCCCGAGCGGAAGCGGTCGAGCGCCCGCTCGCGCTGCGACTGGCTCTTGTTGCCGTGCAGCGCCTCGGCGCCGATGCCCGCGCCGTCGAGATGCTCGGCGACCCGGTTCGCGCCGTGCTTGGTGCGGGTGAACACGATCACCCGCTGCATCGCCGCATCCGTCAGCAGATCGATCAGCAGCGCGCGCTTGCCCGCGGTATCGACGTGATGGACGTACTGCGCGATGCGCTCGGGCGTGGGCGCCTGGGGCGTGATCTCGACGCGCTCGGGATCGCGCAGGAAGGCGGCGGCGAGCTGCGCCACCTCGGGCGGCATCGTGGCCGAGAACAGCAGCGACTGGCGGGCCTGGGGCAGCGCCGCGACGATCTGGCGGATGTCGCGGATGAAGCCCAGGTCGAGCATCCTGTCGGCCTCGTCGAGCACGAAATGCGTGGCTTCGTCCAGGCGCAGGTGCTTCGTGCCCATCAGGTCGCGGATGCGGCCCGGGGTGCCCACGACGATGTCGGGGCCGCGGCGCATGCGCTCCTCCTGCGGCCGGCGGCCCACGCCGCCCAGGATGACGGCGGTGGAGACCTTCAGGTTCACCGCGTAGGAGCGGATCTCGGTCTCGATCTGCAGGGCAAGCTCGCGCGTCGGCGCCAGGATCAGGCAGCGCGTGCCGAAGGGCCGCGCTCGGCCGGGCCGGTCGTTCAGGTGCTGCAGGATCGGCAGCGCGAAGGCGGCGGTCTTGCCGGTGCCGGTCTGGGCGATGCCCAGCAGGTCGCGGCCGGCGAGCAGCGACGGGATCGCGCCGTGCTGGATCGGCGTCGGCGTCGTGTAGCCGCGCGCGTCGAGCGCGCGCAGGATCGGCTCGGCCAAGCCGAGCGAAGCAAAGGTCGTGGGGGTCAAAGGAATACGAGTCTCCAGCGCGCGGGGGCCGCTCGATGCGGCGGAAATGCGCGCTCGGTGTCCGCCTTCCCCGCGTAAACAAAGGGGCGAACCGGTTTCGGAGCGGATTTTCCGGGAAGGGCGGCCGATGCCTTGCTGCGATGCAGGGAGCGGGCGCGCCAATTACGCGGTCACGGAAGTCGCACCGCTTAAATGATTGATTTGCCGCGATGGCGCAAGGGAAACGTACGCAACCCCGCCCCGCGCGGGTCTTTCAGGCCGCGGTGATGCGGTTCGCCGGCAGCGCGGTGTCGGCCCAGGCGGCGAGGTCCGGGGTGCGGCCCTCGCCGATCATCTTGCGCACGGCGCGCAGATCGCGCGGGGCGTTGACCGCGATCACGCCCGCCGCCCGTCCGTCCTGGCGCAGCACGAGCCAAGCGCCGCTGCCTGCCTCCGGCGTGCCGCGCCGAACGGCGCGTACGCCTAGATCGGGCAGGCCCAGGATCTGCAGGTTGACGTCGTACTGGTCGGACCAGAACCACGGCGTCTCGTCGTAGGCGGCGGGCTGCCCGAGCGCCGCCTTGGCCGCGACGATCGCCTGGTTCTGCGCGTTGGCCCATGATTCCAGCCGCAGCATCCCGCCCGCGAAGCCGCTCGGGTGCCGCGTCGCGTCGCCCGCGGCGAAGATCGCGGGATCGGACGTCCGGCCCGCCGCGTCCACCACGATGCCGTTGTCCACCGCGAGCCCCGCCGCCTCCGCCAGCGCGGTCTCGGGCAGGATGCCGATGCCCACCAGGACGTGATCGGCGGCGAAGCGCCGCCCGTCGGCGGCCTCGGCGGTCACGCCGTCGCCCCGCAGGTCCAGGCGCGCGACCGGGCAGCCGGTGACGACCTCCACGCCGTTGCGCTCGTGCAG
>JAFEFJ010000080.1 GCA_018240635.1 Pseudomonadota bacterium
GCATCAAAGGGGCGCGCGCATCAGGAGGGCGCCCAGCCTCCGGCGGCGAGATCGCGCAGGATCGCGCCGAGGGCGAGGTTCTGCGCCTCGGTCACTTCGCGTCCGCCGCCGAAGCTGAGATTGGCGATGCCGAGGCCGAGGAAGCCGATGCCCCAATCGACGAAGCGGTCGCGCTCGAACCCGGCGGGCTGGTCGCCGAGCGCGGGCAGGCCGTCGCCCGGATCGGGCTGCGGGGCGAAGATGTGCCGCTGCGGCGTGTCGCTGCCTTCCGGGAAGCCGGGCCGCTGCGCGGGCGGCACGTCGGCGTAGCCAAGCTCGGCGACGAAGGCGTTCAGGCGATACAGCGCGACCGCGACGATGCGGTCGGCCACGTCGTCCCAGCGCAGCGCGGCGAGATCGGTGGCGGCGCGCACGGCGGCGGCGATGCGGTCCGCGAGGCCGAGCCGCTCGGCGGCGATCACCAACTGGTCCGCCACGTCCGACACCGCCGCGCCCTTCAGCGCGAAATGGCGCAGCACCGCTTCCTCCAGCGGCAGGCGGCGGAGCTGGCCGATCCAGTGGCGCAGCAATTCCTGCGCGAACAGCGCGGCGCGGTCGTGCTGCGGACGCGCGGCAGACGCCTGCGGCGCGGGCGCGGCGGCGAAGATGTCCTCCTCCGCCGCCGCGGCGGGGGCGGCGGCGATTTCGTCGATGCGCAGCGCGCCGGCGTTCAGCGCGATTTCCCGCACGTCGCGCTCGGCCACCATCAGGTGTTCCAGGAAGCGCGGGAACTGACGGAACTGGCGCGGCGCGAAGGCGCCCTGCAAGGCGCGGCGCAGCTCGCGCAGCAGCGCCTCCTTCTCGCGGCGCGCCTGCTCGTCGGTGCCGGTGTGGAAGCGCTTCAGCGCCGCCGCCAGCGGCCCGGCGCCTTCGGCGAGGCGCTGCTCCACCTGCGTGAGTTTCAGGTCGGGATTGGAGACCGCGCCGAGCTTTTCGACGATGTGGCGCACGCCGCCATCGTTGAAGGCGAAGATCGCGTCCCACGCCGCGCGCGGATCGGCGACGTGCCGCGCGACGGCGGCCGAGGCCATGAAGGAGCGTTCCAGCGCCTCGATGTAGCCGCGGTTGCGCTGCGCGATGCCGACCTCGTTCAGCGGCTCGCGCGGCTGGTCGCTGCCGGGCGCAAGCTCGTACTCGATCAGGTGGTCCTGCTTGAAGTTCGGATTGCGCAGCATCACCGTCGCGTCGAACGGGCGTCCCGCGAAATCCGCCACCCAGCCGTCCTGCTGGAACGGCTCGATCAGGGAGGCGTGCAGCCGCACGTCCCATTTCGTGGCGATGGCGTCCTCGGTCTCCCCGGCCTTAGGGAGGAATTCGAGATCCATCATCGTCAGCACCAGGAACAGCGCGCCCGGCACCGCGCGCCGCGCGGCCGGCGTCGCGCCGTGCGTCAGTTCGATCCACTGCCGCACCAGCGTGCCGAGGTCCTTCACCTCGTTCTGCTTGTTGCCCATGCACAGCAGCATCGCCGTGAGTTCGCGTTCCTCGGCGTAACGCTGGAACAGGTAGGCGATCTTGCCGCGCAGCAGCAGTTGCCGCACCTGGCGCGCGCGGTCGTCCGCGTCGGGCGGAAGCTCGGTCAGTTTCAAACGCGACCGGGCGCCCGGGAAATCGAGCAGCTCGGTATGCTCGAACATCGGCCACGGCCGTTCGTCGAGCGTGATGCGCAGTTCCGCGATCAGCGCCGTCAGCGTGGCGCGCGGCAGGTCCACCGGAGCGCCGAGCCCGTCCGCGCCGCGCGGCCGCACCGAGAGGAGGTCCTGCTCGTCGGCGCGCGTGCCGAGCTGCTGTTCCAGCGTGGCGACGTCGATGATGCTGGTGGCGCGCGGGATCAGCGCGCGCATCTGCGTCACCGCCTCGGCGGCATGGCCGAGGCGTTCAAGCGCGCCCACGAGCAGCACGTAGAGCGTGGTGAATTCCTCGATCCCGCCCCACAGCACGGAGAACAGCGCGGCGCGCGCCGGAAGCGGCAGCGCGGGGGCGAGGTCGATGATCTGCGTCCAGTAGCGGAGCGGCTCAAGCTCCTGCCAGCGGTTGCGGAAGTTCTTCTGGAAGTATTCCGACAGGTCGCTGAGCGCGATGTCGTCCAGATGCGGCGCGAGGGTGCGCGGCTGCCGCGAAGCGGCGGCGGCGGCAAGCACGGCGCGCACGGCGGCGCCCTGCGGCACCGGCGCGCGGACATTGTTCTGATCGAAATCGCTTTGGAAGCTGTTCGCCAGGATCTTGACGAAATCGAGTTCCGTCAGGAGCAGCAGCTCGACCGGATGCGCGGCGTCCATCTCCGCGCCCGAGGGCTCGGTGCTGAAGCGCGTGACGAGGCCGGTCGATTCCTTGCCGCCCTGCGGGTTGATCTCGCGCACGAAGTCGCGCGTCTCGGCGCCGAAGCGGGCGCGCAGCTCGCTCTTGCCGGGCGGGCGGGCGAGCACGGAGACGAGGTAGGACTTGCCCTGCTGGCTTGCGCCATAGACGCCGACGCACATCCGCCGCCCCGCCGAGCGCGAAAGCTTGCGGGCGAGGCTTTCGGTGCGCCGCGCCTCGGCGATCAGCGCCTCGGCCTCGTTGGCGACGGATTGCGCGTTGCGCCGCGCATCCTCCACCCACGCCCGCGCCCGCCGCGCCGCCGCCGCCACCGCATCGGCGCGGACCGCGAGCGTGGATTGGCGTTCGGAGAGGGTCATCGGGGGACAATCCCCGTAGGGCGCATAAGCGAAGCGTCATGCGCCGCCTTGCGTGCGGCACATGCTCGGCGCATGGCGCTCCGCTTATGCGCCCTACACATCGAGGAGAATCCCCGTATCGAGCCAATACCCATCGCGGTTGCGCATGGTCTGCAACCGCATCGCCAGCAGCTGCTTGGGCACGCTGCCGCGGGCGCCTTCGATGCGGTCCACGGCGAGCCGGTCGTTCACCTCCGGCGGCTGGCCGGCCTGCGCGCCACTCACGCGGGGAACCCGTTCGCGCTTGAGCTGCACGGTCAGCGGCGTCTGCGGCTGCAGGCGCTGGCGGGCCGCTTCGTCCTGGTAGTCGATCGCGTAGAGCAGGGTCGCCGGCCACCATTCGGCAGGGAACTGGCGCACGCCGAGCGTCATCGGGCCGCGGAACTCGAAGCCGGTTTCCGGCAGCGCCCAGTCCGGGTCTTCCAGATCCAGGTCCGCGTAATACACGTCCTCGGCGCGCAGCCTGCCGCTGGTTTCGATCTTGCCCAGGAAGCGCGCCACCGACCGCGCGCCCAGGCGGTCGCTGCGGAAGTTGAAATTCGCCATGTGGCCTTCCGCCAGCAGGCAGATCATCGCGCCAACCGCCGCCGTGGTCTTGGGGTCGGTGATGCGCGCATCGCGGGAGCGGAACGGGTACCACTGGCCGACGCGGAATTCGTGCATCGCGATCACGCGGTGCGGCGCGAGCGCGCCGCTCTCCACCACGATCTGACGCACCGCCGGCAGCCGGCTCGGGCGGCCCGACAGCAGCATGAGATCGGCGTTGTAGCGGCAGGCGACTTCCGACAGCGCGCGCAGCACGTCCGTCATCAGGCTGCGTACAATGCGGTCCACCTCCGCCATGTCCACCATCACCGGCAGATCGAGCAGGCGGAACGCATCGCCCGCGCCCGCCTCGCGCACCGAGCGTTCGATGGCGGCGCACAGCGCGGGCGGCGGCGGCGCGTCGGCCGGAAAGAAGCCGCCGAGCGGGCGTTCCTCCGGCGTGGTGGGACGCAGCGCGTCGTAGCCTTCGTATTCGCCGAGGATCGCCACCACGACGGGTGCCGCGATCTGCGTTGCGAATTGCTGGCGGCGGAGTTGTTCCTCGGCCGTCATGTCGCCGCGGTTGCCGCCGAACAGCGCCTGCACCAGCACGTCCGTGCGTTCGCGCCCGATGGCCTGCTGGATGTGCCGCGCGAAGGACGCCACCACGACGTCGCGCGACAGCGCGCGCACGATGTCGTCGCCCGCGACGTTGAAGCTTTCCCGGAAATCCTGGCGCGGAAACACCGTGACGTTGGCGCCGCTGCCCTCGGCGGTGTGCGTGGTGATCACCAGATCGGTGGTGCCGCCGCCGATATCCAGCGTGGCGATCCGCAGCGCGTTCGGATCGCGCCCCGGCGCGCCCGCGCGCACCGCCGCGAAGAAGCCGCGCGCATCGCCCGAGAAGGCGAGCGCGACCTGGCTGTAGAGATAGACGAGCTGCGTGGCGCTCGCCTCGTCCCATTTCAGCACGATCTCGGGCGCCGCGCCGTCCAGCCATTCCAGCGCCGCCCCGCCATCGGCGGCCCGCCGCGCGCGGCCGATGCAGAGATAGACAAGATCGCGCGCCGCCTCCGCCCGCGCCTTCAGCAGCTGGCGTTCGGCGAGGGAAAGCGCGGACGGCATCGTCAGGATCAGGCGGCGCAGCCGGCGCGGCAGATCGGCGTTGCGGCGGCGCAGGCGCTGCGCGGGCGCGTTCATCATCACCAGCGCCTGCATCAGCACCTCGGCCAGCGCGAAGGTGACGAGGTTGCTGCGCGAATAGCGCGCCAGCAGGCTCGGCAGGTTGTCCTCCTCCGCGCCCGATGGGATCAGATGCAACGGCTTGCCGGCGTCGTTCACCAGCGTGGCGAACTTGCCCTGCGCGGCGACGCCCTCCCATTCGCCGTCCAGCGTCATGCCGTTGAAGCGCCAGGGCTGCGGGTTCTCGCTCTCGTCCCACAGGTAGCGCTTGGGGCTGGACATGCCGGTATGCCCCTCGCTGCCCCGCCGCGAGCCCGCGAGCCGCACCGCTTCCGGCCCGACGCGGACGATGGTGGGCCAGGTGAAGGCGTCCGACCGGCCCGAGCGCTGCGCGTGGTGATCGAGGCCGAAGCGCGCAAGCGCGAATTCCAGCCGGCTGTCGAACGGATCGGAATAGACCTGCTCCGGCCGCGACAGGTCGCGCAGCTCCAGCCGGAACGCGTTGTCGATGTTCACGCCCCGGCTGCCCGGCTCGGCCTCCACCAGCAGGCCGCAGGTGCGCGAATTGCCGAGGTCGAGGACCATCTCGACATCGACATAGGTCTGCTTGCCCGCGGTGATCGTGTCGGTCAGGCGGAAGCGCGGCAGGATGTCGAGCGCGCCGAGCAGTTCCAGCAGCGCCATGTAGCGCGCCAGCGGCTCGTTCGGGCCGTCCTTCGCCGCCGCGATCTCGGCCTCGTCCAGCACGGCGTCGCGCCGGCCGGTCCGGCGGCGCTCCTCGTCGGCCAGCATGGCGCGGAACAGCTCGTCCACCCAGTCGCGCACCCAGCCCTGGGCGACGAAGAAATTGTGATGCTCGGTGCGCGGCGGCAGGGAGAAGCGGCGGCCGTTGCGCGCATCGTCCGGCGACGGCGCGAGATAGGCGGTGTCCGCCCGCTCCTCCATCAGGTTGGTGTCGAGCGCCACGATCAGGCGGTGATCGTTGCCGGCGCGGTCCCGCTCGGGCAGCGGCGTCAGGTAGCAGCGCGCCCAGTTCACCGGCCCTTGGTAGTGCCGGCCGCCCGGCTCCTCCCGCAGCAGGGGCAGCGGCAGCCAGCGGCCGGCGACGAAGCGGACCAGCCGCTTCAGATCGACGGCGTAGTCTTCCTTGCCCGGCACGAGATCGGCATCGCCCCGGCGTAGGAGCGTGGGAAGCGGCTGGGCGGGGGTGCGCCCGTCCGGGCGGGGATCGAAGAAGCCCCAGTCCGACGGCACCCGCGGGTTCCGCTTGCCGTCCGGAAGCGCCAGGCTGAAGCCGAAATCCAGGAACTGGATGCCGGACTCGGGGATGATGCTGACGGTGTCCGGGTAGCGCGGGATCTCGGCAAGCGCCATGCGTCCTCCGCCCAGGGGGGCCGTCGCGAGGGGGCGCCCCGAAGGGCGTCCGGGTCAACCTATCTGACCCGCCCCGGCGACGGAAGTGCGGCGAATCCGTGGCTTTCTACGGGGTTATGCGTAGCGGGTGATCGCCAGATCGTCGTGCTGGATGTTCGGCCGCGCGTCGGAAACCAGGTCCGCCAGCAGCCGCCCGGAGCCGCAGGCCATCGTCCAGCCCAGCGTGCCGTGGCCGGTGTTGAGGAACAGGTTGGCGAGCTTGGTGGGGCCGATCACCGGCGTGCCGTCCGGCGTCATCGGCCGCAGTCCGGTCCAGAACGTGGCCTTCGACACATCGCCGCCGCGCGGGAACAGGTCCGTCACGGACTGCACCAGCGTCGCCCGGCGCGGCTCGCGCAGGGTGTGGCTGAAGCCCGCCAGCTCCGCCGTGCCGCCGACGCGGATGCGGTCGCCCAGCCGCGTGATCGCCACCTTGTATGTCTCGTCCATCACGGTGGAGACCGGGGCGGCGTCGGCATCGGTGATCGGCACGGTGATCGAGTAGCCCTTCACCGGATAGACCGGCAGCTTGATGCCGTAATTGGCGACGAGCTGGGGCGAGTAGCTGCCCAGCGCCAGCACCGTGCGGTCGGCGGTCAGCGTGCCGGCGGAGGTTTCGGCCCCCGTGACCGCGCCGCCTTCGACGCGCAGCGAGCCGATCGTGGTGCCGTAGAGGAACTTCACGCCCAGCCCCTCCGCGATCGCGGCGAGGCGCTGGGTGAAATAGTGCGCATCGCCCGTCTCGTCGTTCGGCAGGCGCAGCCCGCCCACGAAGCCCTCGCGCGCGGTCGCCAGCGCGGGCTCGGCGCCGATGCAGCCCTTGGCGTCCAGCACCTCGTAGGGAACCTGATACTGGTCCAGCACGGCGGTGTCGGAGCCGATGTGATCGAGCTGCTTCTGCGTGCGGAAAAGCTGCAGCGTGCCGCGCTGGCGGTCGTCGTAGGCGATGCCGGTTTCGTCGCGCAGCGCGATCAGGCAGTCGCGGCTGTATTCCGCGAGCCGCACCATGCGCGCCTTGTTGCGGGCATAGGCGGCCTCGGTGCAGTTCAGCAGCATCGAGATGCCCCAGCGCCACAGCGCGGGATCGGGCGAGGGCCAGATGACCAGCGGCCGGTGGCGCATCAGCAGCCATTTCAGCGCCTTGACCGGAATGCCGGGTGCGGCCCAGGGCGAGGCGTAGCCGGGCGAGACCTGCCCGGCATTGGCGAAGCTGGTTTCCAGCCCGGCGGCGGGCTGGCGGTCCACGACCGTCACCTCGTGGCCCGCGCGCGCGAGATAGTAGGCGGAGGCGACGCCGACCACGCCGGCGCCCAGAACCAGAACCTTCATGCGACTCCCATCCAGCGCGCGACCGGCGCGCTATGCGACGATAGGAGGCGTGAATGCAAGCCGCCTGCCGCGCGGGTGAGAGGGTTGGCGGATGGGGCTACGCGACTCCCGCGTAAACCGCCCGCTCGAACCGGTCGAGCAGCCCCAGCACGCTGGCATCCGCGAAGGGCAGCACCTGCGTCAGCAGAACGCCCGCGATGCCGGTCGCGGGATCGAGCCAGAAATAGGTGTTGCGCAGCCCGGCCCAGGCGAGGCTGCCGGCGCGGCGCGCGCCCGGCACGTCCCGCGTGTTGATGAGGAACGTGAGGCCCCATTTTTTCGGGATGTCGGGATACAGTTCCACGTCGTTCGACATCGCGGGAAGTGCTGCGTGCAGCTTGCCCACAAGCACGTCGCCGATGTGGTTCTGGGCCATCGCGGCGACGGTCTCCGGCTTCAGCAGCCGCGCGCCGTCCAGCGCGCCGCCGCGCAGCAGCATCCGCAGGAAGCGCATGTAGTCGCCCGCCGTGCTGTACAGTCCGCCGCCGCCGTTGAACGAGGCGGGGTCCTGCGGCGGCTCGAACGGTCCGGGCTTCAGCGACCCGTCCGCCTGCCGGTCGTGATGCCCGGCGAGGCGCGCGCGGATCGCGTCCGTCAGCGCGTAGCCGGTGTCCTTCATGCCGAGGGGCGCGAAGACGTTGGCGCGGAAATACGCATCGAGCGATGTGCCCGACGCCGCCTCCGCCAGCTTGCCGGCCCAGTCGATGCCGATGCCGTATTGCCACTGGGTGCCCGGATCGAAAGCGAGCGGCATCACGCCCGCCGGATCGGTGAAGGAGCCGAGGCGCGGCAGCCCCTTCTTCTGCGTGTAGGCGAGCTGGTTGGCGTTCCAGGTGTCGTAGACGAAGCCCGAGGTGTGGGTCAGCAGGTTGCGCAGCGTGACCGTGCCGCGCGCGGGGCGCAGGCGCGGCTCGCCCGCGGCATCGAAGCCTTCCAGCACCTGCGGCGCGGCGAGCGCGGGCATCAGGCGCGCGGCGGGGGTGTCCAGGTCGAGCTTGCCCTGCTCGACAAGCTGCATGCAGGCCGTGCCGGTGATCGCCTTCGTCATGGAGTGGATCCAGAACACCGTGTCCTGGGTCATCGTCGCATCCGACCCGGCGCTGCGGCGGCCGAACGCGCCCTGATACAGCGTGCCGTCGGCGTTCGCGGCCATCGCGACGACGCCCGCGACCTCGCCCTTGTCCACGGACTCGCGCAGCACAGCGTCGATCGCGTTGGCGTTCATCCGGCGGTTCTCCCTTGCGTGTCGCGTCACGCAGTCTGCCACGCCGCGCGGCGCGTCCAAACAGGCGCGGGCTTGAGGCATCCGGCGGGCGCGCGCAGAGTCCCGCGCGTTCCACCGGAAGGCGCGCCCATGTCCCTCTCCTGCGACCTGATCGTCCGCGACGCGACCATCATCGACGGCACGGGGGCCGCGCGGCGGCGCGGCGACGTGGGCGTGAGCGGCGACCGCATCGTGGCGGTGGGCGACCTGGGCGCGGCGCGCGGGCAGCGCGAGGTGATGGCGGATGGCCGCGCGCTGGCGCCCGGCTTCATCGACGCGCACACGCACGACGACCGCGCGGTGCTGTGCGGGCCGGAATGCATGCTGTGCAAGATGTCGCAGGGCGTGACGACGGTGGTGGTGGGGAATTGCGGCATCAGCCTCTCGCCCGCGCGGATGGCCAAGCGCCCGCCGCCGCCGCTCGATCTGCTGGGCGACGAAAGCTGGTGGACCTTCGGGAGCTTCGGCGCCTACGCCGAGAGGCTGGCGCGCGATCCGTCGCCGGTGAACACCTACGCGCTGATCGGGCATATGTCGTTGCGCGTGGAAGCAATGGCGGGCGACGTGGCGCGCGCGGCGACCGACAAGGAAGCCGAGGCGATGCGCAGGCGGCTTGCGGAATCGCTCACCGAGGGTGCTTCGGGCTTCTCCACCGGCCTGTGGTATCCGCCCAACATGCACGCGCCGACCGACGAGGTGATCGCGGTCGCCGAGGCGCTGCGCGCGGCGGGCGCGATCTACGTGACGCATATGCGCGACGAGGCGGCGGGCGTGCTCGATTCGATCGAGGAGACGCTGAGCATCGGCCGCGGCACGGGATCGCCCGTGGTGATCTCGCACCACAAATGCGCGATGCCGGAGAATTACGGCCGCTCGGCCGAGACGCTGCCGCTGATCGACCGCGCGGCGGCTTCGGGACAGGCGGTGGATTTCGACGTCTACCCCTATGTCGCGGGCTCGACCGTGCTGATGCCCGAGCGGGTACGCGACGACGTGCCGACACGGGTCTCCTGGTCGGTTCCGCATCCGGAGATGGCGGGCAGGATGCTGGCCGACATCGCCGCGGAGTGGGGGCTGCCGCTGAAGGAGGCGGCGGAAAAGCTGCTGCCGGCGGGCGGCATCTTCTTCCAGATGGACGAGAACGACATGCGCCGCATCATGCGGCACCCGCGCGCGATGATCGGCAGCGACGGGCTGCCGCACGACGCCTTCCCGCATCCGCGCCTGTGGGGCACGTTCCCGCGCGTGCTGGGGCACTACGCGCGCGATCTCGGCCTGTTCAGCCTGGAGGAAGCCGTTCACAAAATGACCGGCCGCACGGCGGCTGTGTTCGGCATGACCGATCGCGGCGTGATCCGCGAAGGCGCGTTCGCCGACCTGGTGCTGTTCGATCCCGGAACGGTGATCGACACCGCGACCTTCGAGGACCCCGCGACGTCGGCGGCCGGGATCGTGGAGACGTGGGTCAACGGTCAATCGGCGTATGTGTTCGGCCAAGGCGCCACGCCAGCGCGGGCGGGCCGGCTGGTGACGCGCGGACGGTAGGGGTCGGCGGATCGCGCCTTCGGCGCATCCGCCAGCATTTCCTTACGACAGAAACCACTCCGCAATCCGCGGGTTCTCCTCGCGCGGATAGGCGTGCGACAGGTCCGCGATCTCCCGGAACACGATCTTCGCTCCGTGGGCGGCCAGCGCCTCGGCCACCGCGCGGGCGCGGCTCACGGCGAACATCCAGTCCAGCGCGCCGTGCGCCAGATACACGGGCAGTCCGGCCAGCCGCGCGGTGTTGCCCATACCGACCAGCATCGGATGGAACCCGGTCGCCACGGGCGCGAGATGCGTGAACGGCAGCGAGGTGCGCAGCGCCGCGCCCAGCGCGAAGGTGCCGCCGTCACTCATGCCGGTCAGTAGCAGGCGCGTGGGATCGAGCGCCTGGCGCACGCCGACCTCGTTCAGGATCGCTGCGATGTTCGCCGCATCCGTCTCGGGTTCCATCAGCGACCAGGTAGTGCCGAGCGCGGTCGGCGCGATCAGCACCATCCCGCGCGTGCGCGCCTCCGCAAGCCAGGTCCACAGGAAAGCGGCGCCATTGCCGCTGCCGCCATGAAGCGCCACCACCGCCGGCGCGGGCCGCGCGGGGTCGAGATATTCGGGCACGTAGAGCGCGTAGCCGCCCCGCGCGCCCGGCTCGCCCCGGTGATGCGCCACCCCCGCACCCTCGGGTCCCGCCCCCGCCGCCGAGAGGCGCGCGAGCAGACCGGCATCGTCCCGCGCGCCGGGTTCGAGGAACGCGCGGCTCACCGACGGCAGCCCGGCGGCGAGCGGGTAGAGCGCCGCCTGCGCGCGCGAAAGCCCGCGCGTGGCGCGGTAGGCGAGCCGCAGATCGTCGGCCATCGCGGCGGTGCGCAGCCCGGCGAAGCCGTCCAGCATCGCCTGCGCCGCCGAGCGCAGCGCCTCCCCGGCGGCGGCGAGATCCTCGGGCCACGGGGCGGCGTCGAAGGCGGCGAGGCCCGCGCGCAGCGCCGCGTCCGCGTCCTCGACCGACTCCGCAAGGTCCGGCAGATGCGGCGGATCGAGATGGCGCGCGGCGGCGGCCAGCGTGTCCATCGCCGCCAGCAGCGGCGCGAGCAGGCCCGCGGCGCGTTCCTCGGGTGTCGTCATGGCCGGTCCTCCGGCCCGAAAGCCTACGCGAAGGCGGGCTTGCGGAGCAGCGGCAGCACGCGGGTGCCGAACAGTTCCAGCGAGCGCAGCATCGTCGCCTGCGGCAGCCACGTGTAGCTCATGTGGATCGAGAGCTGCGCGGGGCGAAGCTGGGCCGCGTCCCGCGCCAGGCGCTCGGCCACGGTTTCCGGATCGCCGACCGGGGCGTTGGCCAGGATGTAGTCGGCATCGGGTTCGCCCTGGAACGGGACGGAGCGGAAATGCAGCCCGTCCCGCGCGGGATATTCGTCGCGCAGCAGCCGCATCCGGCGCATGAAATGCACCATCTGCTCCGCCGCCTGGCGGATCACCGCCTTGTCCTCCGAGACGAAGACGTAGCGCTGCACCGCGAGCCGCACGGCGGCGGGGGGCACGCCGGCGGCGGTGGCCGCCTCGCGCACCTCGTCGCGCGCCGCCGCCACCGCCTCGGTCGGGCGCGGGCCGCCGCTGATGAACACGGTGGCGTTGCGCTTGGGCGCTTCCGCCATGAGCCGCCGGTCATGCGTGGCCACGAACAGCTCGGGCCGCCGCCCGCCGACTGGGGTGGCGGAGAACAGCGTCTCGGGGATGTGCAGGTGCCGGCCCTGATAAGCGACGCGCCCGTCGCGCCAGGCCATCTCCATCACGTCCCAGGTTTCCATGAAACGCTCGAACCGCTCCTCCATCGGCACGCCCATGCTGCGGAACTCGTGCGGCTGATGGCCGGTGCCGATGCCCACCACCGCGCGCCCGCCGGAGGCGAGATCGAGCATCCCGATCTCCTCGATCATTCGCAGCGGCTCGTGCAGCGGCAGCACCAGCACGGCGGGGCCGAGCCTGATGCGCTTGGTGAAGCCCGCGCAGTGCATCGCCATCATCAGCGGCGAGGCGCAGATGGAGAAGGCCGAGAAATGGTGCTCGACGAACCAGGCGGTGTCGAAGCCCAGCTCGTCCGCCATGCGCACCGCCTGCCGGGTGCCGGCCATGACCTCGGGCGCGGTCTGGCTGATGTCGTTGAGGGCGAGGCTGCTGAAAAGGGCGATCTGCATACACCTATCCTTGCCCAAGCGCCGGGCGGAGGCCAGGGCGGCGATCCCCCCACGCAACCGCGCGGCGCTTGCAGGGCGCGCTTGCAAATCAGGTGCCCCCGATGGATTCATGCGCGCCCAGCCCAGCGCGAGACATCCGCCCTTCCGCGATGCCCTATCGATGAAAGCCAGCTCGCTGGCCGAACGCACCGCCGTCCCGGCCGTCCAGCGCCCGCCGCGCGGCGCTCTGGGTTCGGCCGCCGCCGCCTTGGACGCGGTGCGGCGCGCCCTGCTCGCCCCCCTCTACCGCGCCTACGAACACTCGCTGGCCGCCGCGCTCGCGGAAGGCCCGATGCCGCGGCATGTCGGCATCATCCTGGACGGCAACCGCCGCTTCGGCCGCGCACGGGGGCTGACGGATTTCGCCAGCATCTACGCGATGGGCGCGGCGAAGCTCGACGACGTGCTGGCCTGGTGCGCCGATCTTCGCATTCCGATGGTCACGCTGTGGGTGTGCTCGCCCGACAACCTGGCGCGGCCCGAGCAGGAGGTGTCCGGCATCCTGCGCGCGATCGAGGCGAAGATGGCCGCGCTCGCCGCCGATCCGGCGGTGCAACGGCTCGGCGTGAAGGTGGAGGTGATCGGCCGCCTCGACCTGCTGCCGCCCGAACTGCTGGCGGCGCTGGATGCGGCGAAGCGGGCCACCGCCGGCAATGCGCGCATGACGCTGACGATCGCGGTCGGCTACGGCGGGCGCGAGGAGATCGCGGATGCGGTGCGCGGGATGCTGCACGGCTTCACCGCGCAGGGCCTGACGCTGCACGAAGCGGCGCAGCGCGTCACGCCCGAGGCGATCCGCGCCAACCTATACGTGCCCGACCTGCCCGATCCCGACCTGATCATCCGCACCAGCGGCGAGGTGCGGCTATCGGGCTTCATGCTGTGGCAAAGCGCCTACAGCGAGTTCTACTTCACCGACGTGAACTGGCCGGAGTTCCGCCGCATCGACCTGCTGCGCGCGATCCGCTCGTTCCAGATGCGCGACAGAAGGCTGGGGCGGTAGAAGGGCCGGGGCCTCCCCCTACCGCGCCACCGTCGTGACCGCGCCGGGCGTCGCGGTGCGGCCGCCGTCCACCACGTAGTGCGCTCCGGTGACGTTGGAGGCGAGATCGCTGCACAGGAACATCACCACGTTCGCCACTTCCTCCGCCGTGCCGTAGCGGCCGAGCGGAATCGCCGACTGGTAGCGTTTGTCCACCGCGTCCGGGTTCGAGGGATCGATCTGGGCGGCGAGCGAATGGATCATGCGGGTGTCGATCGGGCCGGGGCAGACCGCGTTCACGCGCACGCCGATGCGCGCCACGTCGCCCGCCGCCACTTTCGTCAGTCCGAGCACCGCGTGCTTGGAGGCGACATAGGCGGGCATGCCCGGCGAGCCCGTGAGGCCGGCGACGGAGGAGGTGTTCACGATCGCGCCGCTTTTCTGCGCGATCATCACCGGCAGCACATGGCGCAGGCCGAGGAAGACGCCCTTCACGTTCACCGCGATCACCGCGTCGAACATCGCCTCGTCGTATTCCGCCGTCGGCGCGACGCTGCCTTCGATGCCGGCGTTGTTGAAGAAGCAGTCGATGCGCCCGTAGGCATCGAGCGCCGCCTTCACGTAGTCCTGCACATCGGCGGACTTGGTTACGTCGGCGGTCACGCCGCGCGCCTCGCCGCCCTGCTGGCGCAGGATGCCGCATGTCGCCTCGGCCGCCGCCGCGTCGCGGTCCACCACGACGATCTTCGCGCCCCGGCTTGCGAATCCCACCGCCGCCGCGCGCCCGATGCCGTTGCCCGCGCCCGTGATCAGCGCCACCTTGCCGTTGAAATCCATGACGTCAGCTTCCCCGTTTCCGCCGTTCGGGCGACCCTAGCATAACGACCCAAGCAGGCCAGACCGGCGGCCGGCGCAGTGGAGAGAGATCTTGCCCAACCCCGTTCTGACCAGCGTGACGATCGCCGTGATCGTGTTCGGCGGCGGACTGATCGGGCTGTTCCTGCACAAATGGCTGAACAGCGATCATCTGTCGAAGGAAACGCAGGACGTCGTGCGGCTGGCGACCGGGATGCTGTCGGTGGTGGCATCGCTGGTGCTGGGCCTGATGGTTGCAACGGTCAAGACCTCGTTCGACAACACCGAGACCGCGGTGCGCACCTACGCGGCGAGCCTGATCCTGCTGGACGAGACGCTGCGCGACTACGGCGATTCGGCACTGCCCGCCCGCCGCCTGCTGCGCGACTACGTCACCATGCTGACCGACGATGTGTGGCACAATCCCAATCCGTCGCCCTACCTGACCGAACGGCGCGAGGCCGGGCTGATGCTGGAGCACGTGCGCGAAACGATCCGCGCGCTGAAGCCGGTGGACGAAGGCCAGCAATGGCTGATGAGCCAAGCCTTGCAGCTGTCCGTTTCGATCATGCGGGAGCGATGGCTGCTGATCGACCGTGCCGGGCCGACCGTGCGGCCGCAGTTCATCGCCATGCTGGTCATCTGGATCTTCGCGATCTTCGTCAGCTTCGGGCTGAACGCGCCGCGCAACCGCGTGGTGGTCGTGGCGCTCGCCGCCGGCGCGATCGCGCTGGCGAGCGCGATCCACCTGATCCTGGAACTGGACCGTCCGTTCGACGGCGGTTTGCGGATATCGGAGCGGCCGATGCAAATCGCTCTGGCGCACATGCTGCCGCCCGGGAAGTGACGGAGGCTGTTCAGCAGGCGACGAAGTTCACCGCCAGGCCGCCGAGCGAGGTTTCCTTGTATTTGTGGTGCATGTCGGCACCCGTCTGGCGCATCGTCGCGATCACCTGATCGAGGCTGACGCGGTGCGTGCCGTCGCCGCGCAGCGCGAGCGAGGCGGCGTTGATCGCCTTCACGGCGCCGAAGGCGTTGCGCTCGATGCAGGGGATCTGCACCAGGCCGCCCACCGGATCGCAGGTCATGCCGAGATGATGCTCCATGCCGATCTCGGCGGCGTTCTCGATCTGCGCGTTGCTGCCGCCGAGCGCCGCGGCAAGCCCCGCCGCCGCCATCGAGCAGGCGACGCCCACTTCGCCCTGGCAGCCGACCTCGGCGCCGGAGATCGAGGCGTTGCGCTTGAACAGCCCGCCAACGGCGGTCGCGGCCAGCAGGAAATCGTGCATGCCTTCCTGCACCGCTGCATCGTCGTGATCGCGCCGGCAGAAATCGCGGTAGTAGCGCAGCACCGCGGGAATGACGCCCGCCGCGCCGTT
>JAFEFJ010000081.1 GCA_018240635.1 Pseudomonadota bacterium
GCCCCCCAAGGGAGCATTGGGGGCGGAGAGGGCCGATTTCTGCCATATGCGATAGCCCTGTCCCGCGAGGGGAGGAGAGCGACACAGCGCTCAGCAGGGCGGGGAGCCGCCGTTGGGGCAGACGACGGTGGAGCCGGGGGGCACCACGACGGTGGTGCCCTGCGCGGGCGGCGGCGGGCTGCTGCTGCTGTAGGTGCAGGCGGCGAGCGCCAGCATCGCGAGCCCCGCCATGGCGAGGCGGGCGGCGGCGGGCATGGCGTGCGGAGGGAAGCGCATTCGGTCGGTCCCTTTGTTTTGTTGCAGGCCGCCGCGGTCAGCGGCCGGAAGGCGGAAGCGTGCCGGCGGGGGAGGAAGGGCGGGAGGGCGATACGTCGTCGGAAGAATCGGAACCCAGGTAGGCCGCAATAACGCGCGGATCGCGCGCGAGTTCCCTGCTTCCTCCCGCCGCCGTGACCGCGCCGTTCTCCAGCACGTAGCCATGATCCGCGATCTCCAACGCGGCGCGGGCGTTCTGCTCCACGAGCAGGATCGCGACGCCCTCGGCGCGCAGCCGCGCGATGGTGGCGAAGATGTCGCGCACGATCAGCGGCGCGAGGCCGAGGCTCGGTTCGTCCAGCATCAGCAGCGCGGGCTCGCCCATCAGCGCGCGGCCCATCGCCAGCATCTGCCGCTCCCCGCCCGACAGCGTGCCGGCCGCCTGGCGGCGCCGTTCGGAAAGGCGCGGGAACAGCGCCAGCACCGCATCGAGCCGTGCCCGCGCCGCCGCCCTGCCCGCGCGGCGCAGGCGGAAGCCGCCCAGGCGGAGATTGTCTTCCACGCTCATGGTGGCGAACAGCGCGCGGCTTTCGGGCACCAGCGCCATGCCCGCCTCGGCGCGCGCCTCCACGCCCAGGTGGTTCACTGAAGCCCCGTTGAAGCGCACCCGCCCGCGCGCCGGCAGCACGCCCATCAGCGCGCCCAGCAGCGTGGTCTTGCCCGCGCCGTTCGGGCCGATGACGGTCGCGATGCTGCCGCGCGCGACCGAGAGCGAGACGCCGAGCACCGCCTCCACCCCGCCATAGGCGACGCGGATGTCTTCTGCGTCCAGCACCGCGCTCATGCCGGCGCGGCCCCGAGATAGGCGGCGATCACCGCCTTGTCGCGCCGCACCTCGGCGGCCGGGCCTTCGGCGAGCTTGGTGCCGAAATTCATCACCACCAGCCGGTCCGCGAGGCCCATGACGAAGCCCATGTCGTGCTCGACCAGCAGGATCGTCATACCCTCGTCGCGCAGGCGGCGCAGCAGGGCGGCGAGCGCCTGCTTCTCGGCGTGGCGGAGACCGGCGGCGGGCTCGTCGAGCAGCAGCAGGACGGGATCGAGCGCGAGCGCGCGGGCGATCTCCACGATGCGCTGCCGGCCGAGCGCGAGCGTGCCGGCAGGGCGGTCCGCTTCGTCGGCGAGGCCGACGCGGGCAAGCTGGCGGGCGGCCTCGGCGAACAGCGTCGATTCCTCGGCGCGGTCGCGGCGCAGCAGTGCGCGCAGCGGGCCGGCATGGCCGCGCAGGTGGCAGCCGAGGGCGACGTTCTCGATCACGCTCATGGCCGGCACCAGCTTCACGTGCTGGAAGGTGCGCCCGACGCCGCGCCGCGCGACGGCCTGCGGCGGCAGGCCCGCGAACTGAGCGCCCTGGAAGCGCACGGCGCCCGCGTTCGGGCGATCGACGCCGGTGAGCAGGTTGAAGGTGGTGCTCTTGCCCGCGCCGTTCGGGCCGATCAGCCCGACGATCTCCCCGGCGGCGACGGCGAAGCCGATGTCGTTCACCGCGAGCAGCCCGCCGAAGCGGCGGGTGAGGCCGGATACTTCGAGCAGCGGCGCGCCGCGTTCCGGCATGGCGCGTGGGGGCAGGGGCGGCGGCCCCCCACGCCCGGCCCCTCCCCACGAGGGGGAGGGGTGGGGTGGGGGGAAAGCGCGGCGCCGGACAAGGTGCGGCCAGATGCCTTCGGGGGCGAGCTGCAGCACGAGCAGCAGCATCGCGCCGAAGACGATGGTTTCGAAATTGCCCTGCGCGCCGATCAGCAGCGGCAGCAGGTCCTGCAGCCGGTCGTGAATCAGCTCCACCACCGCCGCGCCCAGCACCGCGCCGCCGGGATAGGCGACGCCGCCGATCACCGCCATCAGCAGGTAGTCGATCGACGGGCCGAGGCCGAACGGCGCGGGGGTGACGGAACGCTGCATGTGCGCGTAGAGCCAGCCCGCGAGCCCGGCGAGCAGCGCGGCATAGACGAAGGCGACCATCCGCGCCTCGGCGATGCGCACGCCGAAGGCGGCGGCGGCGATGCGCCCGCCGCGCAGCGCGCGGATCGCGCGGCCGCTGCGGCTGTCGAGCAGGTTGCGCGTGAGCAGCAGCGCCAGCACGAGCGCCGCGCCGATCACGGTCAGGTACGGGCGGTTGTCGGTCAGCGCGACGCCGAAGACCGAGAGCGGCGGGATGCCGTTGATGCCGTCGTTGCGGCCGAAACCATCGAGGTTGGCCACGACGTAGACCAGCGCCACGTTCATCGCCAGCGTGCCGAGCGGCAGGTAGTGCCCGGACAGGCGCAGCACGACCGCGCCCAGCAGCGCGGCGGCAAGCCCGGCGGCGAGCAGCGCGGCGGGCAAAGTCAGCCACGGCGAGACGCCGAACCGGGTGGTCAGCAGCGCGGTGGTGTAGGCGCCGAAGCCCATGAAGGCGGCCTGTCCGAACGAAGTCATTCCGCCCACGCCGGTCAGCACGACCAGGCCGAGTGCGACGATGGCGGCGATGCCGACATAGCCCGCCAGCGTCACCCAGAACGGCGGCAGTCCCGGTATCCAGGGCACCACGGCGCAGGCCGCGAAGCCGAGCAGAAAGCGCATCCATCCTCCCCGCCCGCGCGCCCCGGGTCCGACCATTCCGCTCATAGTGATCATGCACGCGCCGGACAGCCCGGGACGGTGCGCGGCGCTTGCGGTATACAGGCGGGGCGGCACGACCGGAACCACAGCCCGCATGGCGGCATTATGGCCGCGCGCCGACCGAACGCCTTCCCCACCGAATCCCCAGCCACCGCCATCGCAACAGACAGGAGAACGACATGGCCCGCAAAGCGCAGGCTCCCTCCGCCTCGTCCGGACGGGAGAGCGCGCATGTGCGCGAACATCTCGGCACGCCGACGGACCTGAAGGGCGCGGCGACGCGCGACATCAGCGCCGCGATGAACGGTCTGCTCGCCGACGTGTTCGCGCTCTACGTCAAGACGAAGAACTTCCACTGGCACATGAGCGGGCCGCATTTCCGCGACTACCACCTGCTGCTGGACGAGCAGAGCGACCAGATCTTCGCGATGACCGATCCGATGGCCGAGCGGGTGCGCAAGATCGGCGGCAACACGCTGCATTCCATCGGCGAGATCGCGCGCCAGAAGCGCGTGATGGACAACGACGCCGACTATGTCGAGCCGCACGCGATGCTGGCCGAACTGCGCGACGACAACGCCGACTTGGCGAAGCGGCTGCGCGAGGCGCACGGGGTGTGCGACGAGCACGGCGACGTCGCGACGGCGAGCCTGCTGGAAGTGTGGATCGACGAGACGGAGCGGCGGACCTGGTTCCTGTTCGAATCCACGCGCACGCATCCGGGGGCGAATTCGTAACGACTTACTCCCCCTCCCCTCGCGGGAGGGGGCCGGGGGGAGGGGGCCAGCGGCACGCATCCGGACCTCGCCCCCTCCCCCAACCCCTCCCGCGAGGGGAGGGGAAAATCATTCTTCTTCCTCCACCGCTCCCATGCGGAGGGATCGCCAGAGCAGCACCGGGATGATGACGGTGAAGACGATGGCTTCCTTGAAGGGGCTGGCCCAGAAGGCGGCGAAGGATTCGACGATGCCGACCAGCAGCGCGGCCGCGACCGCGAGCGGATAGCTGGCGAGGCCGCCCACGATGGCGGCGACGAAGCCCTTCAGCCCGATCAGGAAGCCGCTGTCGTAGTACACGGTCGTCAGCGGCACGATCAGCACGCCCGAGATCGCGCCGATCAGCCCCGCCAGCGCGAAGGCCGCGCGCCCCGCCGCGGCCGCCGGGATGCCGACCAGCCGCGCGCCGAGCCGGTTCACCGCCGTCGCGCGCAGCGCCTTGCCGTGCAGCGTGCGCGCGAAGAACAGCGCAAGCCCCGCCATCCCCGCCGCCGCCGCGCCCACGATCCAAAGCGCCTGGCCCTGCACCGTCAGGCTCGCGACATCCAGCACGGCGTCGGAGAACGCATCGCCGCGCGAGCCTTCCGGCCCGAACACCAGCAGCCCGAGGCCGAGCAGCACGAGATGCACGGCGATGGAGACCATCAGCAGCGTCAGCACCGAGGCGTCGGCGAGCGGCTGGTAGGCGATGCGCCAGGTGCAGGCCGCCATCGGCGTGACGACCGCGACGGCGAGCAGCGCCTGCACCGCCACGCCCGGCTTGTGCGGCGCGAGCAGCAGCACCGCGCCGATGGCGAGCGCCGGGAAGGCGACGGTCTCGGCGAGCAGCCAGCCGAGCGCGCGGGCGGTCATGGTGCGCCGCCCCTGCCACAGCCCGGCGAGCAGCCCGCCCGCCGCCAGCGCGGCGAGCAGCCAGATGCTTTTCGGCACCGCGCCCGTGCCGATGGCGGCGTAGGTGAGCGCGCCGTAGGCGACGAACTCCCCTTGCGGGATGAAGATCACGCGCGTCACGGCGAACACCAGCACGAGCGACAGCGCGAGCAGCGCGTAGATTGCGCCGTTCACGATGCCGTCCTGCACGAGGATCGGGAGGATGGTGGCGTCCAACCCTCACCCTCCCGACAAGCAACCCTCTCCGCCCCCGGGGGCGGAGAGGGCAGGGTGAGGTGGGGGAATGAGGAGGCTTCGGCGCTTGGGCCGGCTGACCCACCTCACCCTCCCGTCGCTGCGCGACGGGCCCCTCCCTCTCCCCCTGCAAGCGCGGGCGGAGAGCGGATGTCTGGACGCGTCGTCGATCAGGGAATCAGGACCGTGCTGCCCGTGGTCTGGCGGGATTCGAGGGCGACGTGCGCGGCGCCGGCGTCGCTCAGGGGGAAGGTCTGGTTGACCGCGATCTTCACCGCGCCGGAGGCGACGACGCCGAACAGGTCGGCGGCCATCGCCACCAGATCTTCGCGCTTGGCCGCGTAGGTCGCGAGCGTCGGGCGCGTGAGATACAGGCTGCCCTTGGCGGCGAGCACGCCCACATCGAGGCCGGTCACGGGCCCCGAGGCGTTGCCGAAGCTGACCATCAGGCCGAGCGGGCGCAGGCAATCCAGGCTCGCCATGAAGGTGTCCTTGCCGACGCTGTCGTACACCACCGGCACCATCGCGCCGCCGGTGATCTTCTTCACCTCGGCGGCGAGGTTGGCGTGGCCGATCACGGTGTGCGCGCAGCCGTTGGCGCGCGCCAGTTCCGCCTTCGCCTCGGTCGAGACGACGCCGATCACCTTGGCGCCCAGGTGTTTCGCCCACTGGCAGGCGATCAGGCCCACGCCGCCGGCGGCGGCGTGCATCACGATGGTGTCGCCGGCCTGCACCTTATAGGTACGTTTCAGAAGATACTGCGCGGTCAGGCCCTGCAGCATCATCGCCGCGGCGGTGTTGAAATCGATGCTGTCGGGCAGCTTCAGCAGCCGTTCGGCGGGCACCGCGCGCATCGTGCAGTAGGCGCCCGGCGTGCCGGTGCCGTAGGCGACGCGGTCGCCCACCGCGAATTCCGTCACCCCCGTGCCGACGGCGGCGACGGTGCCCGCGCCTTCCATTCCCGGCGTCACCGGCATCGACGGCGCCTTGTAGAGCCCGGTGCGGAAATAGACATCGATGTAGTTCAGCCCCACCGCCGCGTGCTTGACCAGCACCTCGCCCGGGCCCGGCTCCGGCGTCGGCACATCCTCCCAGCGCATCACCTCGGGGCCGCCATAGGTGTGAATGCGGATTGCCTTGCTCATGATCGTCTCCGTGAAATGTCAGGCGGCCAGGATGCCGCGCGCCCGGCTTTCGAGGCCGAGCAGGTAACGCTTGGTGTCGATGCCCTCGCCGCCCGAGTAGCCGCCGATGCCGTTTGTGGCGAGGACGCGGTGGCAGGGGATGATGATCGGGATCGGGTTGGCGCCGTTCGCCTGCCCGACCGAGCGGGCGGCGCCGCCGGCGACGCGCGCGATCTCGGCGTAGCTGCGCGTCGCGCCGTAGGGGATCTCGCACAGTGCCTGCCAGACGCGGCGGCGGTAGGCGGTGCCGGCGGGAGCGAGCGGCAGGGAGAAGCCGCAGGTCGCGCCGTCGAAATAGGCGTGCAGCTGCGACCGCGCGGCGAGCAGCAGCGGCGTCTCGGTCTGATCCCGGCCCCAGCCCCAGTCGAGGGCGACGACCGCGCCGTCCTCCTCGGACACGGTGATGGGGCCAATCGGCGTATGCAGCGACAGCTGAGGCACCCTGTCCCCAACCCCCCAGGCGATGCGGCGCGTCACGTCACTCGCGGCGGGGGCGTTAGTCAAGGTGGCGCTGGCCCGGCTGCCCCGGCCGGCGGCGGCCCGCCATTGCCGCCGCCGCCGCGCCCCCCCCATATGGGGCCGGGTCCCGGGGCGATGCCGGGGCGCGATTGTCACGGTCAGGAGTTCGGCATGGGCGAGAGAAAGGCGGACGATCCGCCGCACTATTACGCGGCGCATATCTTCGTCTGCTGCAACCGCCGGCCCGACGGCCATCCGCGCGGCAGCTGCGCGGCCAAGGGGTCGGAGAAGCTGCGTGACTACATGAAGGTCCGCGCCAAGGAACTGGGCCTGTCCTCGGTGCGGGTGAACATGGCCGGCTGCCTGGACCGCTGCGAGCAGGGGCCGTGCATGGTGATCTATCCCGAGGACGTATGGTACCGCGTGACCACCACGGCCGAGGTGGACGCGGTGCTGGAGGCGCATGTGGTGCGCGGCGAGCGGGTGCCGGCGCTGATGCTGCCGCCCGAGACGCGGGGGTGATCTGCCGCCACACATGAAGCCCGCCACGCACGAGACGATCTTCGCCCTTGCCTCCGGCGCGGGGCGGGCGGCGGTGGCGGTGCTGCGGATCAGCGGGCCGGAAAGCGGCGCGCTGCTGGCCGCGCTGTGCGGCGGGGTGCCGCCGCCGCGGCGGGCGAGCCTTCGGCGGCTGACGGGGCCGGACGGCGTGGCGCTCGACCGCGCGCTGGTGCTGTGGCTGCCGGGGCCGGGGAGCTACACCGGCGAGGACGGCGCCGAACTGCACCTGCATGGCGGGCGCGCGGTGATCGAGGCGGTGGCCGACGCGCTCGCGATGCTGGGCGCGCGGCCCGCAGAGCCGGGCGAGTTCACCCGCCGCGCCTTCCTCAACGGAAGGATGGACCTGACCGAGGCCGAGGGCGTCGCCGACCTGATCGACGCCGAGACCGAGGCCCAGCGGCGCCAGGCGCTGCGCCAGACCGAGGGCGCGCTGACCGGGACGCTGCGCGGCTGGGCGGACCGGCTGCGCCTGCTGCTCGCCGAGCAGGAGGCGCTGATCGACTTCCCCGACGAGGACCTGCCGCCGGAGACCGAGGACCGCGTGCGGGCCGAGATCGACGCCCTGGCCGCCGAGATGGCGGCGCGGCTGGCCGACGGCAGGCGGGGCGAGCGGCTGCGCGAGGGGCTGGTGTTCGTCGTCTCCGGCGCGCCGAACGTGGGCAAATCGAGCCTCGTGAACGCGCTGGCGGCGCGCGAGGTGGCGATCGTCTCGCCCATTCCCGGCACCACGCGCGACGCGCTGGAGGCCCGCGTGGCGCTTGGCGGCGTGCCGGTCACGCTGGTGGACACGGCGGGGCTGCGCGAGGCGGGCGACGCGATCGAGGCCGAGGGCGTGCGGCGCGCGCTGGCGCGGGCGGAGGCGGCGGATCTGGTGATCGAGGTGACGGTTGCGGGGGAGGCGCCCGTTGCGGAGCAGCGGGAGGGTGAGGGCCGCATCCTGGTCGCGAACAAGACCGATCTCGGCGGCGCGGTGCCGGCGGGGGCGCTCGGCGTCAGCGCGGCGACCGGGGAGGGGATGGAGGCGCTGCGCGAGGCGCTTGCCGCCCGCGCCGCCGCGCTGACGCAGGCCGAGGGGCCGGCGCCGCTGACCCGCACGCGCCACCGCGCCGCCCTGACCGAGGCCGAGGAAAGGCTGCGCGCCGCGCGGATCGCTGAATGGCCGGAACTAAGGGCGGAGGATCTGCGTTTGTCGCTGCGTGCCCTAGGCCGGATCACCGGCCATGTCGGCGTGGAGGAGATTCTTGATACGCTGTTCGCGCGTTTCTGCATCGGCAAATGAGGGCCGTGCGCTCCAAGCGACGTGAACGGCCCGCCTCGCGCCTTGCCACATTTTCGCTATCGGGGCTGGGCCTGATCGCCCGGCTGTCGTAGCTGTTTCATAAGCGTCCGTAATGAAGGAGGCCGACCATGTCTTCCACCACCGACAAGATGACGTCGTACACCGACAAGGCCGCCGACAAGGCCAGCGCCGCGCTCGGCAGCGCCGAGGAGCAGATCGCCCGCCTTCGCTCGCAGGTGGAATCGCTGATGAAGGACCGCGTCACCCCGGCCGTCGCCGCCGCCGCGGACCGCGCGGAAAGCGCGCTGCATACCGCGACCAGCGCGGTTCGCAGCTCGACCGAGGCGGTGTCCGGCAAGGTGCAGCAGCAGCCGCTGATGGCGGTGCTGATCGCCGCCGGCGTCGGCTTCCTCCTCGGCCGCGCGATGCGCTGATCCATGCGGGCCCTCCGTCTCGCGCGCGTCGCCGCCGAGGCGGAGGCGCTCCTGCTCCGCAGGCGGGCGCGCTCGGCCGCGCTGCGCGGCATGCTCGCCGTCGTCGCGCTGCTGTTCCTGTGCTGCGCCGTCGCGCTGCTGCACATCGCGGCGTGGCTGCGCATGTCCGCGATGTGGGGGGCCGAGACGGCGGCGCTGGCGCTGGCGGGCTTCGATGCGGCCGTCGCCATCATCGTTGGCTTCGTCTCCGCCCGTCTGCCGTCCGACCGCATCGCCGCGCAGGCCGCCGAGGTGCGCGACCGCGCGGTGAGCGAGATGCGCGCGAGCCTCGCGGTGTCGGCGCTGCTGAAGCCGGCGCTGCTGCTCGCGCTCGACCTGCTGATGGCGCGCCGCGCAGCCCGCAGGAAGGATTGACGGCGGCGCGGGCGAAAACACCCGCCCTTGTGAAAGCGTTCACAGACGCGCAATCCGCGCCGCCCCATGATCGGACCGTCCGAGGAGACCGATCATGGACATGCAGCCACATCCGGGCCGTTCGCCCGTTCCCGCTTCCGTCATCCTCCTGTCCCACTTCCGGACGCGCGCCGCGCGGGCACCGCTTGCGTTCGACCGCATCGATCCGTGCCCCGAACATCCGGACATTTCGATCCGCGCGCTGGGCGCCGACGACATGCGCGCCTTCCGCACCATCGCGCTGGAGGCGCTGAACCGGGACGGGCATTTCTTCGCGACCGACCTGGGGCGCGAGGCGATGCGCCATCCGCTGGGCTGGGCCGCGATGTGCGCCGAGGCGCCGGACCGCGCCGCCTTCGGCGCCTTCGCCGCCGGCCGGCTGGTCGGCATCATGGCCGCCCGCGCGTGGGAGGAAGACCCGTCGGGCAACACGGTCTGCTGGGGCTCGGCCTTCGTGCAGCCCGCGCACCGGCGCACCGGCATCGGGCGGTTCCTGTACGGCACGCGGGAACAGTGGTCGAAGCAGCGCGGCTTCGCTTCCGCCGTGATGGCGATCCGCGCCGACAACGCCCGCTCGATCGCGGTGCACAGCGCGGCGGGCGCGACGCGCTTCGCCGAGACCACGATGCGCTACGCCGACGGCACCGACGGCGCGACGCTTTGGTTCCGCAAGCCGCTGGTGCGCCACGCCAGCTGACGCCCAGGCTTCAGGGGCACGTCACGTGCCCGTGATTGCGCCAGATCAATGCCTTGCCGTGCAAGCGGGCGCAGACCGCCGCCTGTCACGCGAACAGGGTTGACGCGGGCCGCCCCGGCGGGCCATGCGCAGGGCGCGACGGCCCGCACGCATCAGATAAAGCGAGGATCGGGATGGCCAACTGGACCCCATTCGGCCCGGCATTCGAGTACTGGGTGGATGCCGCGCAGCGCGGCGTGCTGTTCCTCGACGTGCTGCGCGAGCGCGGCAACATCTACCGCGCGCATATCGCGCGAACCGTCCCCAACGTGCTGGAGTTCGGCTACGAGCTGGTGATGGATGGGCGCACCCTGCCGCGCCCGGTGAACTACGGCCTGGTGCGGATCGTGCCGCCGGAAGGAACCGCGACGGACGAAACCAAGCCGCCCTTCATCGTGGTCGATCCGCGCGCCGGGCACGGGCCGGGCATCGGGGGCATGAAGCAGGAAAGCGAGATCGGCGTCGCGCTGAAGGCGGGCCATCCCTGCTACTTCGTGGGCTTCGGCACGGCGCCGATCCCCGGCCAGACGGTGGAGGATGTCTGCCGCGCCGAGGCCGCCTTCGTGGAGGAGGTGGCGCGCCGCCATCCGAAGGCCGATGGCAAGCCGGTGATCGTGGCGAACTGCCAGGCCGGCTGGCAGGTGATGATGATGGCCGCGATGCGCCCCGACCTGCCTGGGCCGATCATGCTGGCGGGCTCGCCACTGTCCTACTGGGCGGGCGTGCGCGGGCGCAATCCGCTGCGCTACCTGGGCGGCGTGATGGGCGGCACCTGGGCGACGGCGCTGGCGGGCGACATGGGCCATGGCATCTTCGACGGCGCGCACCTGGTCGCCAATTTCGAATCGCTCAACCCGGCGAACACGTATTGGGAGAAGGCGTACAACGTCTATTCCAAGGTCGATACGGAAGCCGCCCGCTTCCTGGAGTTCGAGACGTGGTGGGGCAGCCCGGTGCTGCTCAATGCCGGGGAGATGCAGTGGATCGCCGACAATCTTTTCGTCGGCAACCGTCTGGCCACCGCCGAGCTGCGCACGTCCGACGACCTGCGGCTCGATCTGCGCAACATCCGCTCGCCCATCGTGGTGTTCTGCTCCTGGGGCGACAACATCACCCCGCCGCAGCAGGCGCTGGGCTGGATCGCCGACCTCTACCGCCACGAGGACGAAATCGTTTCCAACGGCCAGACCATCGTCTACACGATGCACCAGACCATCGGGCATCTGGGCATCTTCGTCTCCGGCAAGGTCGCGAGCAAGGAACACGAGGAATTCGCGTCCTGCATGGAGATGATCGACATGATGCCGCCCGGGCTCTACGAGGCGGTCATCACCGAGGTCGAGCCGGACACGGCGAACCGCGCGCTGATCCAGGGGCGCTACCTGTTCACGCTGGAGGCGCGGACGCTGGACCATATCCGCGCGCTGGGCGGCAACGACGCGGCGGACGAGCGGCGCTTCGCCGCCGCCGCGCGCGTCTCCGAGATCACGCACGGGCTGTATGAGACCTACGCCGCGCCGCTGGTGCGGATGGCGGTGACGGAGAAGGTGGCCGAGGCGCTGCGCGAGGCGCATCCGAACCGGCTGCGCTTCGCCGCGCTGTCCGACCGCAATCCCGCGATGGCGCCGGTGAAGGCGCTGGCCGAGCGCGTGCGCGCCGCGCGCCGTCCCGCCGCGCCCGACAACCCGTTCGTTGTCGCCGAACGCTTCATGTCGGAATGGATCGCGGGCAGCCTGGAGACCTACCGCGTGATGCGCGACGCGGCGACGGAGACGTTCTTCCTCAATACCTACGGCTCGCCGCTGTTGCAGGCGCTGGTCGGGCTCGGCCCGCATGTCGATACGACGGAGCGGCGCATCGAGCGCGACCTGACGCGGGAGGTGATCGAGGCGGAACTGGCGAAGGAGCTGGAAGAGCGCTTCGAGGCCGCGGGCCCCGCCGAGGTGCTGCTGCGCGCGCTGATCTATATCCGCCGCCCCGACGGCGTGGTGGACGAGCGCGGCTACGCCATGCTGCGCGCCATCCGCGACGAGCAGCCGCCCGAGCGGCGCATGACGCTGCACGAACTGAAGCGCGTGTTGCGCGAGCAGTCGATGCTGCTGCACGCCGACGAGGAACGCGCCGTGCGGGCGATCCCAGCCCTGCTGCCCGCAAGCCGCGCCGACCGGGCGGCGATGCGCGACATGTTGCATCGCATGCTTGCCGCGCGTGGCGGCCAATCGGAGGAATGCGCCCGCCGCCTCGCCCGCATCGACGCCATGTTCGCCGCCGCCCCGGAGAAGCAGGCGGCGGAAGCGGTCACGGCCTGACCGGCGCTTCTCTGTTCGTCATGGCCCGGCTCGTCCGGGCCATCCCCGTCTTGCTTTCATGCGCAACAAGGAAGACGTGGATGGCCCGCCTTCGCGGGCCATGACGATGGGGGGTACGGTCCGCCGTCTTGGGCCATGACGAAGGGGGCTGTCCGTCGGTGTCGGCGCTACCCGCCCCAGCCGTCCGTGAGGGTGCGGAGGAAGGCGGCGATGTCGTCGATCTCCTGCCCGGTCAGCGCGGGCGGATCGCCCGGGCGGCGGCCGTCGAAGGGCGGTTCGTCGTCGAGGTTGGCGCGGTATTGCGCGGGCAGGTCATCGAACTTGCGCACGCTGCCGTCGGGGTTCTTCGGATACCAGCGCGCGGGATCGGTGTCGCGCGAGGCGTAGAAGGCGACGGCGTCGCGCAGGTCGTGGAAGACGCCGTTGTGGAAGTAGCTCCGCCGCAGCGCGACGTTGCGCAGGCTGGGCGTGCGGAACAGGCCGCAATATTCCGGGTGCGCGGCCATGTCGGCGCGCAGCGGGCCGCAGACGCCGAGGTCGAAATAGGCGGGATCGGCGTTCGCCGGGATCGCCGGATTGCGCGGCGCGCCGACCGCGATCATGCCGTAATCGGTGAATTGCGGCGGCGTGCCGTCGAGCCCTGGCCTGCTGACATGGCAGCGCGCGCAGTTGCCGCGCGCCGGGTCCTCGAACGCGGCGAGGCCGCGCGCCTCCTGCGCGGTGAGCGTGGCGCGGCCGGCCAGCACGGCGTCGTATTTGCTGCTGTAGGGAAAGAACAGCGCGGAGGTCTGCTGGAAGGCGGCGAGCGCCGCGCCGAGGCCGGCGGCGATGCGCTGCGGCGAAGCGGCCGCCTCCGCGCCGTCGATGGCGGCGAGGCCGTGGGCGTACCCCGCCGCGCGGGCGCGCTCCGCCAGCGCCTCGACCGTGAGGTTGGCCATTTCGTTGGCCGACAGCAGCGGGATCATCGCCTGCGCCGCCGCGGTATCGACGCGCCCGTCCCAGGTCAGGCCGCCGGTCGGCCCGTTGTCCACGCTTTCGTCCGCTTCCTCGTCCGATTCGTGGAAATGCTCGGTGAAGGCGGGCACGGCCTGCAGGTAGGTCAGGCCCGGCGCGGCGCGGGTGCCCGCGCGGTCCAGATGCGCGCCGCCCGGCTGCACCGGCAGGTCGTTGGCCGGGCTGAAGCCGTGCGCGGGATCGTGGCAGCTTGCGCAGGATTGCGCGCCGGAGGCGGATAGCCGCGGATCGAAGAAGGCGCGCCTGCCGAGATCGGCCAGCGCGGCGGCGCGGGCGAAGGCCTGTTCGCGCGTCATCGCGCGCGGCGGCGGATCGGCCGGCGGCGCCGCCGCCAGCGCGAGCAGCGCAGCGAGGATCGGCAGGACATGAAGCGGCTTCCCCATGATCGCGTTTCGTGCCCACCATCCCCGCACGCTGTCCAGCCTGCCGCTCCTCGCCACCCCCGTCAGACCTTCCAGCAACCGAGGGCCAGCATGACCCATCTTTCCCGCCTGCTGCTCGCCGCCACCGCCCTCGCGGCCGCCGCCGGCCTGCCGCAGGCCGCGCGCGCCGCCACGCTCGACGACATCCAGACCGTGGTGGTGATCTACGCCGAGAACCGGTCCTTCGATAACCTGTACGGCACGTTCCCCGGCGCCGACGGGCTGGCGAACGCCTCGGCCGACAGCAAAGTGCAGAAGAACCGCGACGGCTCGCCGATGGCGGTGCTGCCGCCCGCCTGGCTCGGCGTGACCGGCAAGGGCGTGACCCCGGCGATCACCGTGGCGCAGTCGGAGAACATGCCGAACGGGCCGTTCGCGATCGACGATGCGAAGGGCTACGCGCTGGGCATCGGCACCATCACCGCCGATCTGTGGCACCGCTTCTACGAGAACCAGATGCAGATCGCCGGCGGCGCCAACACGGGCTTCGCCGCCTGGAGCGATTCGGGCGGGCTGTCGATGGGCCATTACGACGGCAGCGGGCAGAAGCTGTGGGACGTGGCGCACCGCTACGTGCTGGCCGATCATTTCTTCGCCGCCGCGTTCGGCGGATCGTTCCTGAACCATATCTGGCTGATCTGCGCCTGCACGCCCTTCTACCCGAACGCCGACAAGAGCCCGGCGGCGAAGCAGATCAGCGCGGTCGAGCCCGACGGTGTCACGCTGACGCCGCCGAAGGACGGGCCGGGCTCGGCGCTGACCACGGCGCCGAAGTTCCTGAACTCGGGCGGGCTGACGCCGGACTTCTACGCCGTCAACACGATGCAGCCGCCGTATCAGCCGAGCGCGGTGAAGCCGGCCGAGGGCGGCGATCCGGCCTATGCCGATCCGGCCGCGCCGAACGTGCTGCCGCCGCAGACGCAGGCGACGATCGGCGACCTGCTGTCGGCCAAGGGCGTGAGCTGGGCGTGGTACGCGGGCGCCTGGCAGGCGACGCTGGACAAGGAGAAGGTCACGCCCAACCCGGTGTTCCAGTATCACCACCAGCCGTTCAACTACTTCGCCGCCTATGCGCCGGGCACCGAGGCGCGGCGCGAGCATCTGCGCGACGGCGGCGTGAACGGCGAGGCGCTGCTGGCCGACATCCGCGCGGGCAAGCTGCCGCAGGTCACGTTCTACAAGCCGCAGGGCAACCTCAATCAGCACTCGGGCTATGCCAGCGTGATGGACGGCGACGCGCATATCGCTTCGGTGATCGCGGCGCTGGAGCAGAGCCCGCAATGGCCGCACATGATGGTGGTGCTGACCTACGACGAGAACGGCGGCTTCTGGGACCACGTCGCGCCGCCGAAGGCCGACCGCTGGGGCCCGGGCACGCGGGTGCCGGCGCTGATCGTCTCGCCCTACGCGAAGAAGGGCTTCGTCGATCACACGCAGTACGACACGACGGCGGTGATCCGCTTCCTGACCCGCCGCTACGCCCTGCCCGAGCTGGACGGCATCAAGGTCCGCGACGAGGCGGCGGCGAAGGCCGGCAGCGGCAAGTTCGGCGACCTGACGGCGGCGCTGGATCTGACGCGGTAGGGGGCGCGGCCCCCCACCCTGACCCTCCCCCACAAGG
>JAFEFJ010000082.1 GCA_018240635.1 Pseudomonadota bacterium
TGGCGGAGCTGCTGGCGATGGCGCCGATGGCGGTGCCGTCGCGCAGCATCGCCGATCATCCGGCGGAATACATCGCGCTGCTGGGAATGCTGGCGGCGACCAGCGGCAAGATCGGCCGCGAGGTCTATACGCTGATGAAGACCGAGTTCGGCGAGGTGGAGGAGCCGGTGCCGCCGGGCACCGTGGGCAGCTCCACCATGCCGCAGAAGCGCAATCCGCAACTGACGCAAGACCTGATCGCCGCCGCCGCCGGCAACTGGGCGGTGGCCGGCTTTCCCCGCCTGTGGGGACCGCGCGCGGAGCCGGCGGCGCAGAACTGAACGCCCCGCCGCGCCCGTCTTGCTGCGGCGCAGCATTTGATTGGCGCCGGGGACGCCCGACGCGCTATCGTGCCGTACGGGGAGGGCCAACCGACAGGCGGCCTCCGATCATGACGACGTATTCCGACGCTCCCAAGCCCAGCCGTCCCGGCGATACCGAAGGCGGGCGGTCTGCCCGCGTGTGGACCCGCGAGCGCGACGAGACGCTGATCGCGCTTCACCGCACCGGCCTCGGCTACGGCGAGATCGCCGCGCACATGGGCATCAGCGTGAACGCTGCAGCCGCCCGCATCGCGGTGATGATCCGCCGCGGCATCCTGACGGCCCGGCGAGGCAAGTTCGCGCACGGCTTTCCCATCGACCCGATCGGCCGCCGCAAGGACGGCTGAGAGCGCCTATCGGGGGACGAAGGCCTCCAGCTCGCCGATCCGCCGCAGCACCGCCGCGACATCGATATCGGCGTGCCAGGCGCTGGTGTGATCCGGCTGCGCCGCGCCTGTCGGGAACAGGTCCGCCCAGTAGCGCAGCCCGCTCTGCATCGCCATCGCCAGGAAGCACGGGTTGGCGTGATGCTCCGGCACGATTTCGTACACGACCGTGCCGGGACGGCAGAAGGCGATGTTGGCCAGTCCCGCGCCGAGCTGCCCCACCACCATCCCGGCCGCGCGGAACAGCGCGATCTGCCCGTCGATGTCGCGCTCCTCGGGCCGCACGATCTCGAAGCCGCGCGCGCGCAGTGCCGCCACCAGCGCCGCCTCGTTCGGGATGCGCCGGTTCGCCGCGTTGCCCCGGTCGATATAGAGGCGCCGCCCCATCGGCGGTTCGGGCGCGATCCCTTCCGCCATCCGCTCGTAGGCGGCGCGGGAGAGGGCGGAGACCGAGAAATCCGCCCGACCGGCGGCGAATTCGTAGTACTCCGCCTCTGCCAGCGCGTATTTTCGCCCGAGTTCGGTCGGCAGGCGGCGCATCCCGCCCGCGCCCAGCCGGTCCAGCGTCGCCGCCTGCCATGGCCACAGCCGCGGCACGATCAGCGTCGCGGCGTCACCGTGGCGGGAACGGATCGCGTGCACGGTGGGCACGCTGTGCGCGAGCCAGTGGTAATAGTTGGCGTCCCAGTGATCGAAGCAGGTGGCGGCCACCCCGGCGATGCCGGGCCGTTCCAGCCGGTCCGGATCGACGCGCAGCGCCGCGATGCTGTCGGGCGATTGCAGATAGACGGTCTCGGCCAGCACCCGGCCGTCCTTCAGCAGCACCATGTGGTCGCGGTCCAGCACCACGTCGCGCAGCCGCCAGGCCCGCAGCGTCGTGGGCGAGGCCCGCCAGCCGAGGAACGGGTTGGCGCCGCGGTCGCGCGCGATGCCGTCCGCGCCGCCGGCGAAGAAGGCGTCGGTCAGTTCGCAGGTTTCCAGCGTGACGCAGTCCTCGGCCGCCTCGGCGATGGGGATGGTCTCCGCCATCAGAACCCCGGCGGCACGGCGAAGCAGTCCATGCCGCGGCTGGCGAGCCGGTCGCACGCCGCGGCCGCGGCGGAGGCGGAGAGGCCGACGAAGCGGCCGCGATACAACGTGCCGGTGCGTTGCACCGGGATCACCACCGGCTGCGCGCCCGCCACGAGGTCGCCCGCGCTCATGCGCGCCGCCGTCAGCACGGCCTGGGTGTGCGTGGGATCGGGGAAGGCGCCCACCTGGATGCCCCAGTCGCCCTTGCCGACGGAGGATGGCCGCGCGGGCGCGGTGTAGGCGGGCGCGGCGGCCGAGGCGAGCACCACCGCGGGGGTCGCCGCCACGGGCGCGGGCGGACGGGCGGCGCCCAGGACGCTCGCCGGGGCTTGCGGCTGCGGCTGCCATTGCGGCTGCGGCGCAGGCGGGGCTGCCGCGCCGGCGCGCGGGGTCAGCACGCCGGTCGGCGCATCGGCGGTGACCAGGCCGCCGCCGTCGAAGGCGCGGTCGGCCGGATCGGTGTCCTCGGCCTGCGCGACTTCGACAGGCTGCGCGGTCACGGGCGGGGTGTAGGACGCCTGCATCACGGGCGGCTGGCTCCACCCGCCTGTCGCGCCGCCGGCATAGACCGCGAGCGGGCCGGTCATCGGCCGGTCGGCGCCGAGGCGCGGCGCGATGGAGGCGACGTAGTTCACCGTCTCGTCGGGCAGCGGCTCGCCGCCGTACAGATAGGCGTCGAGCCGCTGCGGCCCGGCGTTGTAGGCGGCCAGGAACCCCGGCGCGCCGTAGATCGCCGCCATGTCGCGGATATAGGCGGTGCCCGCCATGATGTTGTCGTGCGGATCGTACGGATCGGGGCCGAGACGGTACTGCCGCCGCAGCGCGTCGTAGGTGCTGGGCATCACCTGCATCAGCCCCATCGCGCCGGCGCCCGAGGTGATCGGCAGCCCGTCGGACCCGTTCTGATGGCCGCCGCTTTCCTGGCGCATCACCTCCCGGATCCAGCGCTGCGGCACGCCGAAGCGCGCCGACGCCTCCTGGATGTACGGCCCCCATGGATCGTCCGGCGTGCCGGGCACCGGGTAGGAGCGCGCCGCCCGCGCGCGGTAGCTGCGCGCTTCGGACCGCGAGGCGTTCACGTCGTAGCCGTAATCGCCGCTGCCATTGTAGCCGCGCCGTCCGTTCCAGCCGGATGCGTAGCGCCCGCCGCCGCTGCATGCCGCGCAGGCGGCGACCAGACCGAGGACAGCAAGCCCGCGCGCTAGGCGGGACCAGGACAGGCCGGCATGTGCGTGCAAGGCAGCGGACTCGTCATCGACGAAGCGTGGCGGATACCATAACAGAATCAGCGCGGAGCGTCGTCGGTCCCCTGTCCCGGCCGCGCGCGGCGGTTGGGAGCGCGGATGAGCGAGGCAAGCTGGGCTGTCCTGGCCCTGGCGATCATGGTGGGCTGCTTCTGGGCGGGCTTCATCGTCCAGCGCCGCCTGCACGAGGCGCACCGCAGCCGCGACTCGGTCGATTCGATCCGCGTCGTCATAACGCTGCTGGTCACCTTCGCCGCCGTGGTGCTGGGCCTGCTGATCTCCACCACGCAGGCGCGATTTGTCGGCATCGAGCAGGGGCTGCGCGCGCTCAGCGCCGACATCTCGGAACTCGATGAACGGCTGCGCGCCTACGGTGGTGCCGCCGATCCGATCCGCGCTGCGATGATCGAATACACCCGCGCCGCCATCGCCGATACGTGGGCGAAGGAAACCCCGCCGCCGGGCGACTATCCGCGCAACCTGACGCGCATGTCGGAAGGCAGCGTGGAAAGCGTCGAGCTAAGCACGCTGCTCGCGCAGACGGATCTTGCGATCCGGTCGCTCGTGCCCGCCAACGCCGTGCAGCGCGGGCTGCTGCGGCAGGTGCAGGCGCGGATGACCGCGCTGCTGGATCAGCGGCTGACGCTGATCGAAAGCGCGCGGCCGTCGATCGCGTGGCCGTTCATGGCGATCCTGATGTTCTGGCTGGCGGCGATCTTCGCGATCGCGGGCCTGAGTTCGTCGCGCAACATCGTGGTGTTCGCGTCCACCGTGCTGGCCGCGCTGTCGGTCGCGTCCTCGATCTATCTGGCGATGGACCTGGACACGCCGCTGAGCGGGATCATCAACGTGTCCAGCGCGCCGATGCGCGACGCCCTGGCGCACATCCTGCAGGCGCCGCTGCCGGCGGGGGTGCACTGACGCCTGGCGTCAGGCGATATCCTCCAGGCTGAACTGCTCGGCTTCCTGGTCGTAGCTGAACAATTCGGCGTAGCGGCCCCAGGAGATCGCCACCCGCATCGTTTCCGCGGCGTATTCGGGCGACATGTGATCCTCCAGCTCGTCGCGAAAGCGCACGGCGGAGGCGCGGTGATTCTCGCGCTCGTCCAGCACCCTGCGGATCTGCGCGACCAGCGGGACGTGCGCGCGCAGCGCCTGCGCGAATTGCTGCTTGCGATCGTCGGTGTCGGCGTCGGCGAAGGTGCGGCCCGCATCGGTCAGGCGGATGTCGCCTTCCTCCAGCACCGCGAAGCCGAGCAGTTGCAGCGCCTCGCCGAGCGGGAACAGATCGTCAAGTTCCAGTTGCAACGTTCCCGCCAGCGCCGGCAGGTCGGCGTGGCCGCTGTAGGGCGGGGCGGCCAGCGTCTCCAGCAGGCCCGCCATCAGGTTGGTGCCCACCGGCGGCAGCGGCGTGGGCGCGGCGGCGGCGGCGACGGGGGCGGCGACGCGGTGGTCCTTCACCGGGCGGCGGGTCATCAGCGCGTAGATGTCGTCCACCATCTGCCGGAACGCCGGGTCCAGGCGGTTGCGCGGATGCGCGAAGGGCACCGCCAGCTCGCTCGCGACGCGGCCGGGATTGGACGAGAACACCAGGATGCGGTCCGCCATCAGCACCGCCTCCTCGATGTTGTGCGTCACCATCAGCACCGATTTCAGCGGCAGCTTGCCTTCCGACCACAGGTCGATCAGGTCGGTGCGCAGCGTCTCGGCGGTCAGCACATCCAGCGCGCTGAACGGCTCGTCCATCAGCAGCAGGTCGGGATGCACGACCAGCGCGCGCGCAAGCCCGACGCGCTGGCGCATCCCGCCCGACAGTTCCTTCGGATAGGCACTTTCGAAACCGCCGAGGCCGATCAGGTCGATGGCGCCCTCGGCCCGCCGCTCGCGCTCGTCGCGCGGCACGCCCAGCGCCTCAAGTCCGAGTTCCACGTTCTCCTGCACGGTGAGCCAGGGAAACAGCGCGAAGCTCTGGAACACCATCGCGACGCCGTCCGCCGGCCCGTCCACCGGGCGGCCGCGCCAGATCACGTCGCCGGCGGTCGGTTTCAACAGGCCCGCGACGATGCGCAGCAGCGTCGATTTGCCCGAGCCCGAGCGGCCGAGCAATGCGACGATCTCGCCCGACTTCAGCGTCAGCGCCACGTCGTCCAGCACGACAAGGTCGGTCGCCGCGTCCTTGTGGTACGCCTGCCGGCAGTTCCGCACTTCGAGCAGCATCTCGGTGGCGACGGTCGCGTCCATGACGTGTCCTCAGGCCAGGGTCAGGCGGCGGCTGGCATAGGCGTAGAGCGGTCGCCACAGCACGCGGTTGAACATGATGACGTAGGCCGACATCACCACCACGCCGAGCACGACCTTGTGCATGTCCCCCGCGCTCGTGGCATCGGCGATGTAGGCTCCGAGCCCGTGCGCGGCCAGATGGGTGTCGCCCCAGGACGCCACCTCGGCGACGATGGCGGCGTTCCACGATCCGCCCGAGGCGGTGATCGCACCAGTGACGTAGTAGGACATGATCCCGGGGATGATCACCTTGCGCCACCACAGCAGCCCGCCGATGCGGAAATTGGCGGCCGCTTCGCGCAGGTCCCCGGGGAAGGCTGCCGCGCCCGCGATGACGTTGAACAGGATGTACCACTGGGTGCCCAGCACCATCAGCGGCGTCAGCCAGATATCCGTGTTGAGGTGGAAATAGACGATGAACAGCACGAACGGCGGGAACAGCAGGTTTGCCGGGAATGCCGCCAGGAACTGCGCCAGCGGCTGCGCGCGGCGCGCCCAGACCGGCCGCAGGCCGAGCCACACGCCGATCGGCACCCAGATCAGGGTCGCGACGATCATCAGCACGATCACGCGGATCATGGTGAAGCTGCCGAGCAGCACGGCCGTGCCCAGGTCGGACCAGGTCAGGCTGGCGGAGACGAAGGAGACGATCTCCCACAGCGCGAGCGCGATGGCGGCCGCCGTCGCGGCGTAGAAAACCACATCGACCGCGCGCGAGGGCGGCTTGCGCATCGCCTCGGGCTTCGGGCGCGCGAGCGACATCCGAAGCCCGCTGACGCGGTTGAACAGCCCGGCCACCGCGTCGCCCAGCGCGCCCAGCAGCCGCGTGCGGCGGATCAGCTTCAGCATCCAGGGGTCGTCGGCGGTGGCGCCGGCGGTGGTTTCGAAGCGGAACTTCGCCGACCAAGCGACCAGCGGGCGGAACAGCAACTGGTCGTACGCGAGGATCACCAGCAGCATCGTCGCGATGGCGTAGAACACCGCGCGGATGTCGCTCTTCTGCAGCGCCAGCGCGACATAGGAGCCGATGCCCGGCAGGCTCCAGGTGTTGTCGCCGACCGAGATCGCTTCCGACGCGACCACGAAGAACCAGCCGCCCGACATCGACATCATGGTGTTCCACACCAGGCCGGGCATCGCGAACGGCACTTCCAGCCGCCAGAATCGCTGCCACGCGGACAGGTGGAACGAGTAGGACGCCTCCTCCAGGTCGCGCGGCACGGTGGTCAGCGACTGGTACATGCTGAACGCCATGTTCCAGGCCTGGCTCGTGAAGATCGCGAAGATCGCGGCCAGCTCCAGCCCCAGCACCTGGCCCGGGAACAGGTTCATGAAGAACACGACCGTGAAGGTCAGGAAGCCCAGGATCGGCACCGATTGCAGGATATCGAGCACCGGCACCATCACGAGGCCGGCGCGGCGGCTTTTCGCCGCGGCGGTGGCATAGGTGAAGGTGAACAGCAGCGAGGCCACCAGGGCCGCGAACATGCGCATCGTGGTGCGCACGGCGTAGTTCGGCAGGTTGGACGGGTCCAGGCTGACCGCGGTCGCGTCGGGCGCGGACAGCGGCACCCAGGTGCCGCGCGCGACATGCGCGACCGACATCAGCGCGGCGAAGACGCAGACGATCGCGACCAAGTCCCAGGCATTGGGCAGCCGTCGTGACGCCGCCAGGGATGGAAAGGTGCTGGAGGGCATGCGCGTGCGCCGGCTTGGGTTTTAGGGCGGCCCGTCCGCCTGGGTGGGCGGCGCCGGGAACCGGGCTCTGTTAGCCCAGCCGTCGCTGCAAAGTCACCCCCGGCAATGATTGCACTTCGGTGACGCCGTCCGGTTGCGCTGCCGGGCGGCGGAGGATCAGGTGCGGGGCACCAGCTCGATCTCCCAGACATGCGGCCAGCATTTGCCGGTCACCAGCAGGTGGCCGGTCCGCGCGTCGTAGGCGATGCCGTTCAGCACCAGGGGATAGACCAGGGTTTTCGGGTCCGGGTTCAGCCCCGTGAGGTCGATCCAGCCGGTGATCTTGCCGGTGCTGGGCGCGATGATGGCAATGAAGTCGGTCTGCCAGACATTCGCGTAGAGCTTGCCGTTCGCCCATTCGAGCTCGTTCAGGAAGCCGACGGGGCCGACATTGTCGGTCACGTACACCTGGCCCCGCACCGCCAGCGTGCGGGGATCGAGGAAGGCGATGGCGGACGAGCCGTTGCTCATGATCAGCCGCGTGCCGTCGGTGGTCAGGCCCCAGCCCTGCGACAGGTAGCGGAACCCGCCGGTGCGGCGGAACGTCGCGCGGTCGTAGCGGAAGCCCTGATTGGCGAGATAGGTGAGCTGATAGATCGTGTTGCCCAGAACCGTGACGCCCTCGCCGAAGTCGCGCGGATCGAGGTCGGTTTCGTGCAGCACCTTGCCGGTCTCGGGCTCCCACTGGCGCAGCTTGGAGCGGCCGTAGAGCCCGGTTCCCTCGTAGAAGGTGCCGTTCTGCATCACGAGCCCTTCGGTGTAGGCGGAGGTGTCGTGCGGATAGGTCCGCACGATCCGGTAGCCGTACACCGGGATGGCGCTCTGGTTCAGCACCCGCTCGCGCGTCACCTCCACGTGTCCGCCATCGTCGCCCGCGCGGGCGGCGGCGCCGGACAGCAGCAGCAGGACGGCGAAGGCGGCGGCGAGTCGTTTCGTCATGCGGACGGGCTCCAGGAGGGGACAGCGGCGCGTCAGGGCCGCCGTGCATCGAGCGTAAGATGCAGGCCGAACGCCAGGAACGAGACGCCGGCTCCGCGGTCGATCCAATGCCGCATCCGCGCGAAGGCGGCGGCGGCGCTGCCGGTGGTGAGCGCCTGCGTGACCAGCGAGTACCAGCCGAGGCAGATCGCTGTCATCACCGCGCTCGCCGCGAAGCCGAGCCATACCGGCGGGTTCTGCGGCAGCGTGGCGGCGAACAGGCTGGTGGTGAACAGCGCCGCCTTCGGATTGGCGAGGTTGGTCAGCAGTCCGAGCCGGAAGGCCGAGCCGCCGCTGATTGCGGGGGCGGGCGCGGGCACGCCGGCATCGTCGCGCCTGAAACTTCCCAGCAGCAGCCGCACGCCGAGCACGATCAGATAGGCGCCGCCGAACAGCTTGAGGCCCAGATAGAGGAAGGGGGCGGCGACGAACAGCGCGTGGATGCCGAAGAAGCCGGCCAGCCCCCAGGCTGCCGTGCCGACCGCGAGCCCCAGCACCAGCCGCCGCCCCGCGGCGCGGCCGTGCAGCAGCGCGGTGCGCGTGGTGATCAGGAAATCGGGACCCGGCGTCATGGTGGCGGCCAACCAGATCGCGCCGATCGCGGCGAGCGTCGCGGCATGCTGCATCATCGCGGCGTGTCTCCTTGTTCCACCTAGGCGCTGGCCCGACGCCAGCCGATCGCGAGTACCCCCGCGGCCATCAGCAGGGTCGCGCCCACCCGGTTGACCGCGCGGCGCGCGAACGGCGCGCGCAGCGTGCGCCGGGCGGAAGCGGCGAGAAGCGCGTAGAGGGTCGCATTCAGGGTCGCGAGCCCGACGAAGGTCGCGGCCAGCAGCGCCATCTGCGGCCCGAGGGGGCGCGCGGCGTCGAGGAACTGCGGCACGAAGGCGACGAAGAACACGATGCTCTTCGGATTGAGCGCGGTCACCGCATAGGCGTGCGCGAACATCCGCCCCGGGCGCGCCATCGGCACGGCGGCGGTATCGTCGCTCTCCGCCGTCACCGGTGCGCGCCAGAGCTTGATGCCGAGCCAGATCAGGTAAGCGCCGCCGGCCAGGCGCAGCACGGTGAAGATCTCAGCCGAGGTGGCGAGAATCGCGCCGAGCCCGAGCATCGAGGCGGTGATGGAGGTGAGGTCCCCCAGCGCCACGCCAGCGACGATGGCCGCGGCGGGCCGCCGCCCGTAGCCGAGCGCGTAGGAGATCACCAGCAGCACGGTGGGGCCGGGGATCACCAGCAGTATCTGCGAGGCGACGGCGAAGGCCAGCCAGTGTTCGAACGCCATGCGCACATCCCCCCCGAACGGACACGAAGCGATCCATGGCCGCGCGGGGAACGCAAGGGGGGCTGCTAGGCCTCGTCGCACCAGCCGCGGCTGCAGGCGGCGCCGCGCAGGAACAGCGCGACGCACCGCGCCGCCCAGTCGGCCTGCGCGTCCGCGTCGAGCGGTGGCCCGAGGCCCATTGCGCGGCGCTGCGGCACCGACAGCACCAGCGCCATGAACTGCTCGGCCGCCCACTGCGGATCGGCGATGCCGCCGCGCGCCATCGCCTCGGCGAGGCGCAAGACGCCGACATGGGCGCCGGCTTCGCGCATCACCTCCGCCAGCTCGGGGAAGCGCGCGATCTCGCCGATGACCAGACGATGCAGCGCCAGCGCCTCCGGCGCGAGCGCCGTCGCGAGCATCACGCGCGCGGCGGCCAGCAACGTCGCCTCCAGCCCCTGCGCCTGCCCGATCTCGGCATCGAACGGCGGCAGCCAGCGCGCGACGAGCCGGGCGACCGAAACCTGCAGCAGCGCCGCCTTGCCGGAGAAGCGGGCGTAGAGCGTGCGTTTGGAGACGCCGGCGGCGGCGGCGACCGCTTCCAGGCTGGTCGCGCCGTAGCCGTCGCGCAGGAACAGGACGGTCGCCGCCTCGATCACCCGCTCGGTGATCTGCGGCGCTTCCTCGCGCGACGGACGCCCGCCGCGCCGTGGGGCGGGTGCTGCGTCAGAGAACGACATAAGCCGGACGGTAGGGGCGGGCCGGCACCACCACGCATCCGGCCAGCGCCACGCCGGCCAGGATCAGCGCCAGCACGCGGACGGCCACGGCCGCGCGGGGAGCGGAAGACGGGCGGTTCTGGATCGACGGCATGAAACCCTCCTGGGAAACATCCAAAGAGGTAGAAGGCCTAAAGTAAACGCAACAGGTGCGTTGCGTTTCAAATCGTAAATGGAGCGTGGCCGCAATGCGGCGAGCGGACGGCGCGATTCAGGCTTTGGGTTCAGTCTTCCGGGTCGGGCGGCGGCGGGCCGAGATCGCGGGCGACCTCGGGGGCGTGCAGCAGCTTGTCGATATGCATCGCATGATCGAGCGTTGTGTCGGCGCGAAACGACAGGCCGGGGGCGAACTTCAGCCGCAACCCGCGTGCCACCTCGCCGCGCAGGTAGGGGGTCGCGCGGCGCAGCGCGGGCAGCAGCGCCTCGGCGTCCGCGCGGCCGAGGCGCGCGATGAAGGCTGTGGCGTGCTTCAGGTCCGGGCCGATGCGCACTTCCGTGACGGTGATGTGCGCCCCGGCCAGCTCCGGGTCGCGCAGGTCGCCGCGCGCGAATGCCTCCGCGAGCAGGTGGCGCACCTGCTCGGCGACGCGAAGCTGACGCTGCGACGGACCCTGAGGCGACGACCCCCGGACAGGCGGCTTCAAGCCGGAACCAGCTCCGTCTCGAAGCACTCGATCACATCGCCTTCCTGCAGGTTGTCGAAGTTGGCGAAGGACAGGCCGCATTCGTAGCCGCGGGCCACTTCGCGGACGTCGTCCTTGAAGCGCTTGAGCTGCGACAGGTCGCCGTTGTGGATCACCACGCCGTCGCGCAGCACGCGCACGCCCGCGCCGCGCTTCACCAGACCCTCGGTCACCATGCAGCCCGCGACGCGGCCCACCTTGGTGATGTTGAACACCTTGCGGACCTCGGCGTAGCCCAGGAACTTCTCACGTTCCTTCGGCGCGATCTTGCCCTTGATCAGCTTCTCGATGTCGTCGGCGACGTCGTAGATGATCGAGTAGTAGCGGATATCGACGCCCTCGCGCGCGGCAAGCTCGCGGGCCTGCGCCGTGGCGCGCACGTTGAATGCGACCACCACCGCCTTCGAGGCCTGCGCAAGCTGCACGTCGCTCTCGGTGATCTGGCCGACGCTCGCGTGCAGCACGCGGACCTTCACCTCCTCGTGCGCCAGCTTCATCACGGTCGCCTGCAAGGCTTCGGCGCTGCCCTGCACGTCGGCCTTGATCAGTACCGCGACCTCCTTCTGCACGCCGGCCTGAATACGGGCCAGCATCTCGTCGAGCGTGCCGCGCGCCGCCGCCGTGACGCCCGCTGCCTTGTCGCGCAGCTTGCGGGCACGGAATTCCGTGATCTCGCGGGCGCGGCCCTCGTTATCCACCATCACGAACGGCTCGCCCGCCGACGGCACGCCGGTCAGGCCCAGGATCTCCACCGGCGCGGACGGGCCGGCGTCCTTCACTGCGCGGCCCTTGTCGTCCAGCATCGCGCGCACGCGGCCCCATTCGGCGCCCGCCACCACGATGTCGCCCTGGTGCAGCGTGCCCTTCTGCACGAGCACGGTCGCCACCGGGCCGCGGCCGCGGTCGAGGCGGCTCTCGATCACCGAGCCTTCGGCGGAGCGGTCCGGGTTTGCGCGCAGATCCAGGATTTCGGCCTGCAGGAGGATCGCTTCCTCCAGCTTGTCGAGCCCGGTCTTCTTCAGCGCCGACACCTCCACGTCCTGCGTTTCGCCGCCGAGCTTCTCGACCACGATCTCGTGGCTCAGAAGTTCGTTGCGAACTCGGTCGGGATTGGCGTCCGGCTTGTCCATCTTGTTGATGGCCACGATCAGCGGCGCTCCCGCCGCTTTTGCGTGGCGGATCGCCTCGATCGTCTGCGGCATGACGCCGTCATCGGCCGCCACCACCAGCACGACGATGTCGGTGACGGACGCGCCGCGCGCGCGCATGGCGGTGAACGCCTCATGGCCCGGCGTGTCGATGAAGGTGATGCGCGGACCCGACGGCAGTTCGACCTGATAGGCGCCGATATGCTGCGTGATGCCGCCGGCCTCGCCAGCCGCCACGTCGGTCGCGCGCAGGGCGTCGAGCAGCGAGGTCTTGCCGTGATCGACATGGCCCATGATGGTCACGACGGGCGGGCGCGGCTGCAGCGCCGTTTCTTCGTCCACCGCGCCTTCCAGGCCGATTTCCACGTCGGCCTCGGACACGCGCTTCGGACGATGGCCGAATTCCTGCACGACCAGTTCGGCCGTGTCGGCATCGAGCGCCTGCGTGATGGTCGCCATCACGCCGAGCTTCATCAGCGACTTGATCACGTCGGCGCCGCGCACCGCCATGCGGTTCGCCAGCTCCTGCACGGTGATCGCGTCGGGCAGAACAACGTCTCGCACAACCTTCACCTGATCGGAGCGCAGCCGCTCCAGTTCGATCTGCCGCCGCTCGCGCTCGCGCTGGCGGCGCACGGACGCCAGGCTGCGGACGCGCTCGTCCTCGCCCTCGATGGCCGCCTGCACGTCGATGCGTCCGGCGCGCCGCTGGTCGCCCGTCTTCTTGGGCGGCGCCACGGCGGGCTTGCGCGGCGGAATGATGACGCCGGCGGGCGTGCGGCGCAGCGGCCGCGCTTCCTCGTCTTCCTCGCCGCGGGTCGGGCGCAGGCGCAGCGTCTCGGTCGGCGTCGCGGGTGCGGCGGCCGGCGCGGACTGCGGCGGCCGGCGGCGCTGCGCGTCGGCGTTCGGCGCCGGGACCGCGGCCTGCGCGGCGGCGACCGCCTCGGCGGCCTTGCGCGCTTCTTCCTCGGCCTTCGCGCGGGCTTCCTCCTCGGCGGCGAGGCGGGCCGCTTCCTCGGCGGCGCGGCGCTCCTCCTCCTCGCGGCGGCGGGCTTCCTCGGCCGCCGACAGGATGGAGATCTTCTCCTGTTCGCGGCGCTCGGCCTCGCGCCGCGCAACGTCGCGCTGCTGCTCGACCAGTGCGCGCTGGCGCGCGGCGAGTTCGGTCGCGGTCAGCGCGCGTCCGGCGCCGCTGCCCGTGCGCGCTGGCGCGCCGCCCTGGCCCGGAGCGCGGGCGGTCGTGCCCGGCCCCGAGGGCGCGCCGGGCGTTGCGCCGCCGCCCGTTCCGGGAGCGCCCGGCGAGGGCACGCGCTTCTTGCGCACCTCCACCTGCACCACCTTCGAGCGGCCGTGGCTGAAGCTCTGCCGCACCGATCCGGCATCGACGGTGCGGCCCAGTTCGAGCCGTCCCGCCGGCCGCAGCGACAGCCTCGCCTTGCCTGTATCCTGGTCGTTGCCTTCGCTCATGCACCCGTCCGATTGTCCGCCCGGTTCCCCGGGAGCGTTTGTCCGGCGTCGCTGCCGGCAGCCTTGTCCGTCAACCCCGACACGCCCGCAAGCCGCGCCGCCTCGATCACCAATGCGTCCGCGAGCCGTCCCGCCGCCACGGCGACATGCACGGCGCGGTCGCGCCCGAACGCCTCGCCCAGCGCCGCGCCGTCCAGCGGCGCGATCACGCGCGGACCGCCCGCCACCCCGGACAGCAGCCTGTTGCGCTCCTCGGGGCTGCCGTCCGCGGCCTGCACCACGAGCCCGGCGTTGCCGGCCCGCAGCATGGTCCGCGCCTTTTCGAACCCGGCTACCGCCTGGCCGGCGCGCCGCGCGAGACCCAGCAATTCGATGATCCGCCGCTGCAAGCCGGTGCGGACGATGGCCGTGAGATCGGCTTGGACTTTGACTGGGCCGCGCGCGGCCCGGGCAAATCCGCCCTTCGCGCGCGCGGTTTCTAGCACATCGTCCCGCGCGCTCAACCAGATTCCCCTGCCGGGCAGCCTTGCGGCGAGGTCGGGCACGATCGCGCGATCGGGCCCGACCACGAAGCGGATCATCGCCTCTTTCGGCAGCCGCTCGCGCGTGACGATGCAGCGCCGGACGGGGCCGGTTTCCGGCTCGTCCTCCTCGGCGATGTCCGCACCGGCGACGACCGGCGCCGGTTCGTGCGCGAGATCAGTCGTGGCCTGCCTCCTGCGCCTCGGCACCGGCGCCTTCCTCGTCGCCGAACCAGTGGGCGCGCGCCGCCATGATCACGGCGTTCGCGGTTTCCTCGTCCATCGCCTCGTTGCCGACGATATCGCGAAGTTCGTCCGACGCCAGATCCGCGAGATCGTCGAGCGTCTTCACGCCCTTCTCGCCAAGCGCCACGAGCATGGCGGGCGTCAGCGCCTCGATCGCCGCGACTTCGTTGCTGACGCCGAGCGCCACGCGCCGTTCATCCAGTTCGCTGTCGCGGCGCACCAGGAACGCCTCGGCGCGGCGGATCAGTTCGGCGGCCACCGTCTCGTCGAAACCCTCGATCGAGGCGAGTTCCTCGGGATCGACGAACGCGACGTCCTCGACCGTGGTGAAGCCTTCGGTCACCAGCAGGCCGGCGATCACGTCGTCCACGTCCAGCGCTTCCACGAACAGCGCGCTGCGGCGGCGGAATTCCTCCTGCCGGCGTTCGCTTTCCTCGGCCTCGGTCAGGATGTCGATGTCCCAGCGCGTCAGTTGCGAGGCAAGGCGCACGTTCTGCCCGCGCCGCCCGATGGCGAGCGAGAGCTGCTCATCGGGCACCACCACCTCGACGCGCCCGGCTTCCTCGTCCATCACCACCTTGGTGACCTCGGCCGGCGCGAGCGCGTTCACCACGAAGGTCGCTGCCTGCGGGCTCCAGGGGATGATGTCGATCTTCTCGCCCTGCAGTTCCTGCACCACCGCCTGCACGCGCGAGCCGCGCATGCCGACGCAGGCGCCGACCGGGTCGATCGAGGAATCGCGGCTGATCACCGCCATCTTGGCGCGGCTGCCCGGATCGCGCGCCACCGCCTTGATCTCGATGATGCCGTCGTAAATTTCCGGCACTTCCTGCGCGAACAGCTTGGCGAGGAAGCCGGGATGGGTGCGCGAGAGGAAGATCTGCGGGCCGCGCGGCTCCTCGCGCACGTCGTAGATGTAGGCGCGCACGCGGTCGCCGTTGCGGAAGCTTTCGCGCGGGATCAGCTCGTCGCGGCGCAGCAGCGCCTCGGCCCGGCCGACCTCCACCATCAGGTTGCCGTACTCGGTGCGCTTGACCGTGCCGTTGATGATCTCGCCGACGCGGTCCTTGAACTCGTCGTACTGGCGCTTGCGCTCGTATTCGCGCACGCGCT
>JAFEFJ010000083.1 GCA_018240635.1 Pseudomonadota bacterium
AGGGCGCGGGCGACGTTGTAGGGGTGGTTGTAGGTGGTGGAGATCGTCGCCACGAGCCCGATGTCCCGCGTCGCGGTGGCGAGCGCCGCCAGCAGGCTGACCGGCTCGAACTTCACATGCTCGAACTCCCGCTCGCGCGCGATGGCGGGATTGTCGAGGTTCCGCACGGACCCGGTGTCGGCGAGGAAGACGAAGTCGAGCTTGCCGCGTTCCGCGATGCGCGCGCAGTTGACCGCGTGATCGAGCCGCATCGCGCCATCGGGCGGCACGCCCGGCATGAGCCAGCAGGACGGGTGGTAGCCGATCGCGTGGATGGGCATGCCGAGGATCATGTGCGCGCGGGCGCGCGGCACCGCCGGTCCGCCGTATCGAGGCTCGCTCCGAGGGGTAGGACCGTCCATGACGCGCTCGCACCCGATGCCGCACGAAGCACGCATTGTGGCATAGGTTATTGCAATGCGATAGTCGGTTCACGCTATGCAAGTCCGTCGGGCATATGGCAGGCTTTTAAGTGCCGACCTGCAATCATTCTCTGCAATCATTCCCTGGGGGACCTGCCGATGATCAGCCTGAGCCGGAGAAGCCTTCTGAAGGCAGGTGCCGCCGCCGGCGCCCTCGCCATGCCGGCCGTCGCACGGGCGAAGCCGGACCACATCGTCGTCGCGACACCGGGCGGCGTGATGGACGATGCGTTCGAGGCGGCCTATTTCGCGCCATTCAAGGCGAAGACCGGCATTTCCGTCGTCAAGACCACGAACCAGTACGCCAAGCTGAAGGCGATGGTGGATGCCGGATCGGTCGAGTGGGACGCGATGGATTGCAGCGGCGAACAGGCGGCGGTGTTCTCGCAGCAGAACCTGCTGGAGCCGTTCGACTGGTCGATGATCGACCAGAACGGCCTGCTGCCGGGCACGGTCAATCCGAACTTCACGCTGGTGGACATCGTCGCAGGCGTGGTGGCGTGGAACACCAGCCGCGTCGGCGCCGCCGCAGCGCCCAAGACATGGGCCGAGGTCTGGGACCTGAAGCGGTTCCAGGGCGACCGGATGTTCTGGAAGAAGCCCTCGCAGACATTCGAGGCGGCGCTGCTGGCCGACGGGGTGGCGCCCGACAAGCTGTACCCGCTCGACGTCGCGCGCGCCCTGAAGAGCCTCGACAAGCTCAAGGGGCATATCAGCTGGTGGGAGAGCGGCGCGCAGTCCGCGCAGCTTCTGATCGACGGCGAAGCCGCCGCCGGATATGCGTGGAATGGCCGCCTCGCGGGTCCGAAGGCGAACGGCGCGCCGGTCGATTTCACCTTCAACCAGGCGATGTTCCTGGCCGACGCCATCGTTATCCCGCGCGGGGCCAAGAACAAGCGCGAGTCGATGGAACTGATCGCGGTGATGCTGGATCCCGAAAACCAGGCGAACTTCGCCAAGCGTGTGCCGTACGGCCCGGTGCGCTCGAAGGCGATGGACCTTCTCGAACCCGCGCGCCGCGCGATGATGCCAACCGCGCCCGAGAATTTCTCGCGCGGCACGCTGGTGAACGGCGAATGGTGGGCGAAGAACGGCGTGGACGCCGCCGAGAAGTTCAATAGCTGGATGCTGTCGTGACGGCGGCCTCGTGAGCCTGACGGCCGGGCAGACAGCGTCCCCGGACACTCTTCCGGCGCGGCCAGGCCCGGTTCGGGTCTGGTCGCAGCGGCCGGTCTACGTGCTGCTCGCCACCGGCCCGGCCCTGTTCCTGGCGGCGCTTTTCCTGCTGCCGCTGGCGCACGTCGTGGTGAAGGGATTCGCCGCGCCGGCCAGCGGCCCAGGCAACTACACGCGCATCGTGACCGGCGGCCCCTATTTGCCGGTGATGCTCGGCACGCTCGAAACTGCGCTTATGGTGACGGCGGTGTGCCTCGTGCTGGCCTATCCGCTCGCCTTCGTGGGGTCGCGTCTGCAGGGACGCCTGTACACGGTCTTCATGGCGCTGATCCTGATACCGCTGTTCACCAGCGTGGTGGTGCGCAGCTATGCCTGGATGGTGCTGTTCCAGCGTTCCGGCCCGATCAACCAGACCCTGGTGACACTGGGCTTCATCGAAAGCCCGATCCGCCTGCTGCAGACCCCGTTCGCCGTCACCGTGGGCATGGTGCACGTGCTGCTGCCGATGATGGTGCTGCCCATCCTGACCAGCATGCGCAGCCTGGACGGCACGCTGCTGCAGGCCGGCGAGATCATGGGCGCTTCGCCGGCCCGCGTCTTCGTGCGGATCTTCGTGCCGATGACGCTGCCGGGCGCGAGCGCGGGGATCATCTTGGTGTTCATCAGCGCGCTGGGCTTCTTCGTCACCCCCGCCCTGCTCGGTGGCGCGCGCAGCACGATGATCGCGGTGCTGATCGAACAGCAGGCGGTCGATCTGCTGAACTGGCCGATGGCTTCGGCGCTCGCGACCATGCTGCTGGTGACGGCGGTGCTGATCTATATGGGCTACAGCCGGCTGACGCGGCGCTTCAACGAGATGCGCGCCTGATGGCCGACGCCGATCGCGTGCAGCGCCCGCTGAGCCCGTCCGTCCGCTACGCGCTGGCAGCGCTGACGGCGTTGATCTTCATCTTCCTGTTCATGCCGCTCGTGATCGTGATCATCCTGTCGTTCAGCCCGCTGACGTATCTCGCATTTCCGCCGCCCGGGTTTTCCTGGCGCTGGTACCAGAGTCTGGCCAGCAGCCAGGAATGGCTGCACGCCCTGTGGTCCAGCTTCAAGGTCGGCATTCCGGTCGCGATGCTGTCCGCGGCGCTGGGCATCTGCTCGGCACTGGTCGCGGCGCGCGCGCAGGTGTTCTGGCGCGCGGGCTTCGCCGCCCTGGTCGCGGCGCCAATGATGGTGCCGCACATCATCCTGGCCATCGGCATCTATCCCCTGATGGTCGATGTCCGTCTGACCGGCACCTTCGCGGCCATCGTGCTGGCGCATACGGTGATCGCGATGCCCTTCGTGTTCATCACTGTGCGGTCTTCCCTGCAAGGCTACAGCCCGTCACTGGAGCTTGCGGCCATGACGCTGGGTGCTACGTGGTGGGTGAGCTTCCGGCGCGTGACGCTGCCGATGATCCTGCCGGGCGTGGTGGTGGGAACGGTCTTCGCCTTCACCGCTTCCTTCGACGAGCTGATGCTGTCCCTGTTCCTGACCACGCCCGAGACCAACACGCTGCCCCGCGTGATCTGGGCGCATCTCGCCTATCAGGTCTCGCCGGACGTGGCGGCGGTCGCGACGCTGGTGCTTCTGTTCTCCTGCGCCCTGATGGCGATGCCGATCGCGCTGCGACGGCGCGGCGCCAAGCTGGAGCTGAACGGATGAGGGGCGCGCGGATCGAGTTCCGCGGTGTCTCCCGCCATTACGGCCACGTCGTCGCGCTGCACGAGACCGACCTGACGATCGAGCCAGGCGAGTTCTTCGCCCTGCTGGGGCCGAGCGGTTCCGGAAAATCGACGCTGCTGGGCGCGGTGACCGGCTTCACGCCACCGAGTTCCGGCCAGGTGCTGATCAACGGCAAGAACGTCACCGACGTGCCGCCATACCGGCGGAACATCGGCATGGTGTTCCAGAACTACGCGCTGTTCCCGTTCATGACGGTGTTCCAGAACGTCGCGTTTCCGCTGCAGACGCGGAAGATGCCGAAGGCGGAGATCAAGCAGCGGGTGGAGCGCTCGCTGGCGATGGTGCGGTTGTCGGACATGGCCGGCCGGCTGCCGCGCCAGCTTTCCGGCGGACAGCAGCAACGCATCGCGCTGGCGCGCGCGTCCGTCTACGATCCGCCCGTGCTGCTGATGGACGAACCGCTCGGCGCGCTCGACAAGAACCTGCGCGAGGAGTTGCAGGACGAGATCCGGCAGTTCCATCGCGACGTGGGCGCCACGATCATCTACGTCACGCACGATCAGGCGGAAGCGGCCGCGCTGGCCGACCGTGTCGCCATTCTGCGCGCCGGGCGGCTGGAGCAGATCGGCACGCCGCGCGGACTGTACGAAAATCCGCGCAACGGCTTCGTCGCCGGCTTCCTGGGCGAGGCCAACCGCTTTGCCGTGGACAGAATCACTGATGAGCCGGGCGGCGTGAGGCTCGCGACCCGCGAGGGACTGACGCTGGCGGCCGCGCGCGGGACCGCGGGCGAGGCGATCGTGTGCGTGCGTCCGGAACGCATCGCCATCGGCGAGGCCGCAGACGGACACGCCAACAGTTTCCAGGGCACCGTGATCGACGCGGTGTTTTCCGCCGGATCGGTGCGCTACCGGGTGGACGTCGCGGGATGCACGCTGCTGGTCCGGGCCGGCAGCGACCGCACCCGCAACGCCTTCGACGCGGGCGCGCCGGTGCATGTCGGCTGGGACCGGGACGATGCGCTGGTGTTGCCGGCGTAGATGACGTCCGGCGGGGCGGGCTATCGTCCCGCCGTGGCTTCACGCATACGGGGCAGGAACAATGCGTCACAGAACGAAAGCCGACAGGCGCGCCAGGACGGGACCCGCCGGGCGCGGACGATGAGCAAGGCCATTGCGGCCGCCGCGCGGGAACGCGCGGGCGACCATGATCCGATGCATGTGCAATCCGTCGAAAAGGCCTTCCGGGTGCTGCGCGCCTTCGATGCGCGCCAGCCTTCGCTCAGCCTGACGCAGATCGCGGCGGCGGCGGAGCTTGACCGCAGCGCGGCGCAGCGCTTCGCACATACGCTGACGGCGCTGGGCTATCTCCGCAAGGACCCGACAACCAAGCGTTTCGAGCTGACCGTCAAGACACTGGATCTGGGATATCGTTTCGTACGCGCCAATTCGCTCGTCGAACGCGCCCGGCCCTATCTGCGGCACATCAGCAACAGCACCGAGGAGACGGTCAACCTGACCGTTCCCGACAACACCGAGGTGGTGTATGTCGCGCGCATCGCGGCGCGCCACGTCATCGATCCCGACCTGGTGATCGGCGGGCGCATCCCGATCTACTGCAGCGCGCCCGGCATCGCGATCCTTGGGCGGCTGCCGGTGGACGAGGCCATGGCGATCCTGGAACGCTGCGACCGAAGGCCGATCACGCCCAACACGGTGTGGGAGCTGGACAAGTTGCGGGAGAAACTCATCAGCGCGGCCGCGCAGGGATACGCGACGGCCTTCGAGGAGATGCATCACGGCGATCTGTCGGTCGCGGCGGCGATCGTCGATGCGGAGGGAAGGCCCGTCGGCGCCATCAACATCGCCACGCTGCGCTCGCGCATGACGCCGGAGGCCGCGCGCGAAGCCTATGCGCCGATCGTGGTGGACGCCGCGCGCGCGATATCGCGCAGCGCCTGAGCGCGGCCTTCAGCGCGACTGCAACGCCCGCCCTTCGCAGCCGTCGGCCGGGATGCCGAGATGCGCCAGGATGGTGGGAGCAAGGTCGATGACGGAGCTTGGCGCGGCGACGGTTGCGCCGGGCGCGAAGCCCGCCCCGGCGATCATCAGGAACGGCATCTGCTCGTAGGCCCCGAGGCCGCCGTGCTGGCCGCACCCCATCCGGTCGGGCTTGCCCGCGAACGGACGGGCGGCGGCGCCGACGCCGCGGACGCCGAACGCATTCGGCCGGTCCTCGGCCCGCATCGACACCGCGCAGAGAAGGCCGTCTGCCGGCACGTGGCCGGCCGAGCGCAGGTCCACGCCGGCGAGCAGCGAGCCCACCCAAGGCTGCGCGCGGAGGAAGCCGGTCACGCGATTCGCATCCGCCTGCCGGCCGGGATGCAGGTAGATCAGCGCGGACGTGCCGTTCGAGACCGCGAGCAGGCTTGCATCACCGGGACCGTCCTTCAGCCCGGCGGCGACGAAGGCGGCGTCGATGTCGATCACGTCTTCCACCGTCTGATGGCCGTGATCGGAGCAGGCGATCAGCAGCGTGCCGGGCGGCAGCGCGGCGCGCACGCGGGCGAAGCAGGCATCCGCGCCGGCGATCGCCGCCATCGCGGCGGGGGAGCCCAGCGGATTTTCGTGCTGGGCGTGATCGGGCTCGCCCAGCCACAGGACGGCAAGGCCCGCATCCCGCGCGCGGTCGAGATAGTAGCCGGTCAGGCGGGCATCGCCCGCGGTATCCAGCGTCACGTCCGTGACCGCCTTCGCCCCCGGCAGCGCGCGCAGGCCGGGGCCGTGCGCCCAGGCACGATGGAACACCCAGCCATGCCCATCCGGATCGTGCGCGCGCGCCGCCCCAGGGGAGACATTGTTGAACACCATCGCGGTGCGTCCGGCCCGCGCAAGCCGCTCCGCCAGCGTGGGCACGGCGAAGGTGCGCCCGCGCACGCGCCGCCAGTGATCCATGAAGCCCGGATGGCCGACATCGTGCGGCGTGAGCGTGCCGTCCTCCATCAGCGCGACCGAATTGCCCTGGAGCCCGTGCGTCGCGGGCAGGCAGCCGGTGGCGAAGCAGGCGGAGACGACGCGCGTGGCCGACGGAAAGACCGAGCGGTGCGCGGCGAACGTGGTCGCATCCCGCGCGAAGGCATGAAGCGCGGGCGTCGCATCCGGCCCCAGCATGTCGCGCCGAAGACCATCGAGCACGACGACGGCGACCTGGCGCGTCATGGGCCCTTCTCCACTGCTCGGGTCAACGCGGAGGCGACGTGGCCCCCTGCCCCAGCCGCCCCGGCGGCGGGGCGCGGCCGGTCATGCCGCGATGCCTTCGATGGCGGAGAACGGCAGGTCCAGGCTTTCGGCCACGGCCCGATGCGTGAGCCGGCCCCGGAAGACATTGAGGCCGGCCGCCAGATGGGAGTCCGCCTTCATGGCGGTCACGCCGCGGCGCGCGAGGGCAAGGCCGAACGGAAGCGTGGCGTTGTTCAGGGCGTGGCTGGACGTGAGGGGAACGGCGCCGGGCATGTTGGCGACGCAGTAGTGGATGACGCCATCGACCTCGAAGGTGGGATCGGCATGCGTGGTCGGGTGCGAGGTTTCGAAGCAGCCCCCCTGGTCGATCGCCACATCCACCACGACCGCGCCCCGGCGCATCGAGGCGAGCATCGCGCGCGTCACGAGCTTGGGCGCACTGGCGCCGGGCACCAGGACGGCGCCGACGACCACATCGGCCGCGGCGATTTCCTCCTCCACGGCGGCGATGGTGGAGAAGCGCGTGCGGACGCGGCCGCCGAACAGTTCCTCCAGTTCGCGCAGACGCGGGAGCGAGCGGTCGATCACCGTCACCTCCGCGCCCAGGCCGACCGCCATGCGCGCGGCATGGATGCCGACGACGCCGCCGCCGATCACCACGACGCGGGCGGCCGGGACGCCGGGCACGCCGCCGACGAGCAGGCCGCGCCCCCCGGCGCTGCGCCGCATCGCGAAGGCGGCGGCCTCGATTGCGAGCCGGCCCGCGACCTCGCTCATCGGCGCGAGCAGCGGCAGGCCGCCGCGCGCATCGGTGACGGTTTCGTATGCAACCGCGGTGCATCCGGACCCGATCAGCGCCTTCGCAAGCTCCGGCTCGGCCGCGAGATGCAGGTAGGTGAAAAGGATCTGGCCGTCGCGCAGCAGCGGCCATTCGGATGGCTGCGGTTCCTTCACCTTGACGATCATCTCGGCGGCGGCGAACACCTCGGACGCGGAGGCCGCGATCGTGGCGCCGGCGCGCACGTAATCCTCGTCCGCGGCGCCGATGCCCCCGCCGGCATTCGTCTCCACCACCACCTGATGGCCCGCCGCCACGTATTCCCGGACCGAGGCGGGGGTGAGCCCGACCCGGTACTCGTGCGTCTTGATTTCCTTGGGGACGCCGATCTTCATCGCTTCCTCCTCCGCGGGGAGCGGAAGCTTACACGGGTTGGAGGGTCCAGCGGACGGTCGGGCCGGTGGGCAGCATTGCACGCCCGGCATCGGACGATCTACGTCCGGGCGGCGTCGGTTTCCCGGACGATGGGCTTCAGCGGCGCGAGGCCGGCCAGACCGGACGGTCCGGCCGGTTCGCCGGCGAAGTGCGCCTGGGTCAGCACAAAATCCCTGGCCGATTCGATCTCTTGCCGGAGCGCGGACGCCGCCGTCTCGAGCCGGCCCGCCTTGAGGGCATCCAGTATTTCCTGATGGCGGTCATTGGCCGCCGCGTGACCGAACAATGCCCAGCGCACTTCCCAGAAGAGCGGTCCCCGGCGGAGCCACATGGTCTCAACGAAGCCCAGCAGCATTGGCGCATCGGCCAGCCGGTAAAGGGTGAACAGGAACTCGCGGTCGCAGTACTGGCTCGCCGCCGGATCCGAATTCGCGCGCGCCTGCTTATGATCGCGGATGAGACGCTCCAACGTGCGGAACACCGACCGTGTGAGGTTCGGAACCGCCATCCGCAGCGCGAGCGGTTCGAGTTCCGCCCGCATGATGCTCAGCTCGATGAAGCTCTTGCGTGTCAGCCGCGGGACCACCGCGGTGCCTGAGGGCAGGACATCCACCGCTTGTTCGGCGGCAAGGCGCCGGAGCGCCGTACGGGCGGGCATCGGGCTTGTATGCAGCGCCGCCGCGACGCGGCGGATGGAAAGCCGGTCCCCAGGCGCGAACGCCCCTTCCATCAACGCCTGCCGGAGCCGCCGGTACGCGCGCTCTTCCAATGCCAAGCCGGCCGTCTCCACGGGTCGCGACCTCATCCAAGGGCGTTCATGCCGTTATGTTCCCAGTGCGGAACACCGTAAGCGACGATTCCGATCCTTGCCTAGAGCCCGCCTCAGGCCGACGGCGGTCCGATGCGCGGCGCGAAGCGCGCCGATCAGTTGGCCAGATTTTCGCGGAACGTCCGGCCCGCGTAGTCCTTGCGGAAGATGCCGCGCCGTTGAAGTTCGGGCACCACGCTACGGCAGAACTGCACGTAGCCTTCCGGGCTGACGGCGGGACACAGCACGAAGCCGTCGCAGCAACCGGACTCGAACAGATCCTGCATGTAGTCGGCGACCATCTTCGGTGTGCCGACGATCTGCGGGTTCATGCGCGTGTTGCCGTAGCGCCGCGCGGCCTCGCGGATCGTCAGCGGCGTGCCCGGCTTGCTGGCCTGAAGGATGACGTCCAGCATGCCGCGCGCACCTTCCTTGAGAGACAGCTCATCGACCGGCCGGTCGAAGGCGTCCGGGGGAAGATCGACGCCGAGCGCATTGGAGATCTCGGCGATGCCGAATTCGGGGTTCACCAGGCTCGCGATGTAATCAGCGCGCTCCCGCGCGATCTCCTGCGTTTCGCCGAGGATCACGTCGATCGCGGGCAGCACCGCGCATTGTTCCGGCCGCCGTCCGGCGGCGGCGACGCGGGACTTCATGTCGGCGCAGAATCGCTGCATGTCCTGTTTGCTGTGCTGCAGGGTGAACACGACCTCCGCCCAGCGCGCCGCGAAATCGCGCCCGCGGTCCGACGATCCGGCCTGCATGAACACGGGACGCCCCTGCGGCGAGCGCGGCGTGGGCAGCGGTCCGCGCGTCCTGACCCATCTGCCTTCGTAATCCGCCCGATGCACCTTCGCCGGATCGGCGTAGATGCCCCGTTCGCGGTCGTAGACGATCGCGTCCGCCTCCCAGCATTCCCAGAGGCGGCAGCAGGCTTCCACGACTTCGTCGGCGTGATCGTACCGCTCGGTGGGCGACGGGAGGCTGGCGAGGCCGAAGTTCTGCGCCTCCCGCGTGGTGGTGGAGGTGACGATGTTCCAGGCCGCGCGGCCCTTGCTGATATGGTCAAGCGTGGCGAAGGCGCGCGCGATCTGGAAGGGATGCGCGAAGGCCGTGGACATGGTGGCGGACAGACCGATGCGGCTGGTCACCCGGGCCATGGCGGCCAACAGCTGCATGGGTTCCAGCATGTAGATCTGGCCGCCGTTCCGCACGACCTCGGCGTGGCTTCCCTGATAGAACTCCGTCAGCATCAGGGTATCGACGAAGAACAGGCCATCGAACTTCGCCGCTTCCATGACTTTGGCGAGATGCTCGTAGCGCGCCGGGTCCAGCGCATCGACGGCGTCGCTGGCATCCTGGCGCCAGCTTCCATGATGGTGCCAGGTGGGCCCGGCGATCAGGTAGCCAACCAGATGCATGCGTCTCGGCGTAGCGGCCATGGCGACCTCGGAGGCTGACAGGCGTGAGCCGGTGGAAGGAAGCGCGGGCCGGGCATCGCCGGGGAACGAAAGACGTCATCCCCCGGCGATGCGCCGGGCCCGCGCGCCACCGCCGCCGGCGGGATTGCGCGGGGTCGGATCGTCTCAGCCAAGGATCCAGGAATTGAAGCGTTCGAGCGTCTTCGCGCCGTTCTCCGCCCACCAGTCGGCGTTCTGGAATACGCCATGCGCCAGATTCTGGGTGGACGACGGCAGCACCGCGAGCCGCTTCTCATCGAGCAGGGCCAGCGCCTTCCTGTTGGTCGGTCCGTAGGGGATCGTCTTCGAGAAATCGGCCTGCGGCTGCGGTTGCATCGCGAAGGCGATGAACTCCATCGCCTCCTTCCTGTTCTTCGCTCCGCGCGGCACGACGAAGGTGTCGGCCACGAAAAGCGCCTGGTTGAAGTGGAAATCGACCGGCGCGCCGTTCTGCCGCGGATCGTAGACGCGGCCGTTCCACGTCATTCCCGCCGGAACGTCGCCGTCGATGAGGATCTGCGCCGACTGCGCGCCGTTCGCCCACCAGAAGATGTCCTGCTTGATCCGGTCCAGGCTCTTCAGCGCGCGATCGACGTCGAGCGGATACAGTTTGTCGAGCGGCACCCCATCGGCCATGAGCGCCAGCTCCATCGTCTGATACGGCTGCTTCCACAGCCCGCGCTGGCCGCTGAACCGCTTCAGATCCCACAGCTCGGCCCAGGTTTTCGGCACCTGTGCGGGTTTCACGATCTTGGTGTTCCAGGCGATGCACGCCGCTGCGACATCGCAGCGCAGATACGACTCCTGCGCCGCGCCCTCGATCAGATCGGTCTTGTCGATCACGCCATAGTCGAGCTTCTCCAGCAGTCCCTGATGCGCGAAATTGGCGGCGGCTGGCGAGTCGAGCTGCGCCACGTCCCATTCGACGGCGTTGGCTTCGACCATCGCCTTGAGCTTGGAGTAGGTGTTGACGGTCTTGACGATCTCGATGCCGGTCTTGGCGGTGAACGGCTTGTAGTAGGCGGCATCGAAGGAGGCTTCGAGCGCGCCGCCGCTGGTGGCAACCACGATGCTCTTGGATGCCGCGCGGGCGACGTAGGGCGCAGCCAGGACCGCGGTTCCTGCGATCAACATGGCGCGGCGCGTAAGGCGGTACGGGGTCATGTTTCGGCTCCCTGCGTGTTTTGTTGGTTCATTCCGATAGAAACCGCATGTCGGCGGCATCCCATCCGACATGGACGGCGTCGTCCTTCGCAAGCACGACCGCGCGCCGTTCGGCCGAGGCGCGCACGATCAGCGTGCAGCCGGGCGCGACGGCGACGCGATAGCGCACGCTGCCTGCGACCTGCACGAGGTCCGTGACGCGGCCCGCGAAGCAGTTCTCGCGTCCCGTCGGTGCCGGGCCGATCACGATGTCTTCCGGCCGGACGCAGGCCAGCGCAGCCGACGTTGCGCCGCATGCGAGAAGGTTCAGCGACTCCTCCGTCTCGCAGCGCAGGCGGCCTGGTCCGTCCGGCCAGCCCCTTCGCAGACGGAACATGTTCGCTTCGCCAAGAAAGCGGGCGACGAAGCTGTTTCCGGGCCTCTCGTAGACCTCGTGCGGCGCGCCGACCTGCTCGGCCTTGCCGTGGTTCATGATCGCGATGCGATCCGCCATGGATGCCGCTTCCTGCTGGTCGTGCGTCACGTACAGGATCGTGGCGCCGACGTTGCGGTGGAACTGGCGCAGCTCCTCCTGCATCTCCTCGCGGAGGTTCTTGTCGAGCGCGCCGAGCGGCTCGTCCATCAGCAGAAGCGGCGGGTCGTAGACGGCGGCACGGGCCAGGGCGACGCGCTGCTGCTGTCCGCCGGAGAGCTGCGCGGGCATCCGCGGGCCGAAGCCGCCGAGGCGCACCATCTCCAGGGCACGGTCGACACGGGCGGCGATCTCGGACTTCGGCAGGCGCCGCATCTTCAGCGGGAAGGCGATGTTCTGCGCCACCGTGAGATACGGAAACAGCGCGTAGTTCTGGAACACCATGCCGATATTGCGCCGGTGCGGCGGCATCGCCGTGATGTCGGCGCCATCCACCAGCACGCACCCGCCGCTCGGCGCGACGAAGCCCGCGATGGTTCCGAGCAAGGTCGATTTGCCCGATCCCGATGGCCCCAGCAGGGCGAAGAACTCGCCGGGCCTGACGGTCATGCTGGTCGGTTGCAGCGCGGTCACGGCGCCGTAGGTCTTGCTGACCCGGTCGAATTCCAGCGATGCGCCGCGGGTCACGACGCCGGTTCCGCTTCGGGGCGGCGCAACTGGAGCACCGCCCCCATCAGCACCAGGGTGAACAGCAGGACCAGCGTGGCGACGGCGGCGATGACGGGCGTGATGGTCTGTTGCAGATGCTCCCACAGCAGGCGCGGCAACGTCTCGGTGCGCGGGCCGGCGAGGAAGAGCGCGAGCATCAGTTCGTCGAACGAGACGGCGAAGGCGAAGATGCCGCCCACCGCCAGGCCGCCGCCGATCATCGGCAGCGTGACATGGCGGAACGCCTGCCAGCCATCCGCCCCCAGCGTGCGCGCCGCGAACTCCAGCGCCGGATCGTAGCCGCGCAGGGCCGCCGAGACGGTGGTGAACACCAGCGGCATCGCCACCACCGTATGCCCGAGGATCACCGCGATGTAGGTGCCGGACAGCTTGAGATCGAGCATCGTCGGATAGAGCCCGATCGCGATGATGATGTGCGGCAGCATCATCGGCGCGATCACCAGCGATGCGACCCAGCGCGTCCAGCGCGTGCCGCCGCGCGTCACCGCGAGCGCGCTCAGCGTGCCCAGGATCATCGACAACACCGCCGTCGCAGCGCCGATCTGGATGCTGTTCCAGCTTGCGTCGAACCAGGCGGTTTCGTTCCACGCCGCCTTGTACCAGCGTGTGGCGAAGCCGGTCGGCGGGAACGTGAGGTAGAGCTGATTGGTGAACGACATCAGCACGACCACGATGATCGGCGCGAGCAGGAACGCCGTGAACAAGGTCAGCAGCATGGCACTGCCGCCGCGTGCGAGGCCCCTTGTCAGGCCATCCGCGGTCATCGCAGGCTCCGCGTGACATCGACGCGGGCGATGCGCCCATACGCGATGTAGAGAACCAGCGTGATCGCAAGCAGCACCGTCGCGACCGCCGATGCAATTGGCCAATCGAGATAGATGTTGGCCTGCTGCTCGATGAGCATCGCGGCCATCATCATGCGCCCGCCGCCCAGCAGCGCGGGCGTGATGAAGAAGCCGAGGGAGCTGATGAACACCAGGACGGTGCCGGCGTGGACCCCCGGGAGCGACAACGGGAAGTACACCCCGAGAAACAGCCTGACCGGATTGGCGCCGAGGATGCGGCCGGCGCGCAGCAGGTTCGGGTCGATGCGCCGCATCGAAGCGATCAGCGGCAGCAGCATGAAGGGGAGCAGGATATGCACCATGCCGATCACCACGGCGGTGGTGGTCTGCAGGATCCGGACGGGCGCGTCCGCGATCCCGAGCGCGACGAGTGCATCGTTCACGATGCCGTAGCGCTGGAACAGGATCATCCATGCGTAGCTGCGGATCACCGCGCTGGTCCACAGCGATCCAACGATCAGCGCCGTCATCAGGCGCAGCCTCAGGCCGTTCATGCGCGCGGTCAGCGCCGCGACCGGATAGGCGATCAGCAGGCACACTCCGGTGACGATCGCAGCCACTTCCAGCGTATTGAGCAGAATTGCCACGTAAGGGCCGCTGAACATGATCTTCGTGTAGTTGCCGATGCCGGGACGCGGCTCCAGCACGCTGCGAAGAACCACGCGCAGGAGCGGCCACACGAAGAGAACCGCCAGGAACAGGCAAGGCACCGCGGCCAGCAGCGCGTAGCCGCGGCCCTGCGTCCAGGGGCGCGCCGTGCGGATGATGACGCTAGGCTGCGCGTCCAACGTGAGCGAGCCCGCCGACGGCGCGATCCACCATCGGCATCACCTTGCTGCCGAACAGCTCCATCGATCGCAGCGTGCGGGGTTGCGGCATGCTGGGAAGGCCCATGAAGCAGCTGACATGCATGGGCTGCAGCGCGATGAGCTCGTTCGCCAGCTTCTCCGCGCAGGTTTCGGCATCGCCCACGATCAGCCGGTCCGCGATATCCTCCAGCGGCGGCTCGTCGGGCGCCGGCATTTCATGCAGGAACGCGCCGTCGAGCCGCGCGACGTTGTTGCGCATCGACATCGCCACGCGGCGGATATAGCGCGCGGCTTCGGCCGCCTTGAGCGCTTCCTTCCGGTCATCGGTGACGAAGACGTAGCGTTGCATCGCATAGGGCGCGCGCCGCTTGTCGCCTTTGGCGTGCGGGTTCGCTGCAGTGACGAGATCGCGCGTCTCCTGCATCTGCGCGAGCGTGCTCCAGCCGGTCGTGAAGATCGGCACGTAGCCATGATCCGCGACGCGCGCCTGCGTCACCGGATCGCGCGCGAGGCCCGCAACGTAGATCTCCGGCCGCTTCTGGATCGGATGCACCACGAAATGCGTCTCGGGGATCTTGATGGCCTCGCCGTCGTATTCCACCGGCCCGCCGGCCATGTACTGTTCCAGCACATCGAGCGTTTCCAGAAAGGTGTCGCGCGCGGTCTGCAGCGAGATGCCGAAGCGATGGAATTCGTATTGCTGGTAGCCCGTGCCGACGCCGACCACGGCGCGGCCGTTGCTGATCACGTCCAGCATGCCGATCTCTTCCAGCATGCGGAGCGGGTGATAGAGCGGCGCGACGATCACCGCCGTGCCGAGGCGGATCCTGGTCGTCTGCGGGGCGAGCGCAATCGCCATCGCCAGGGGCGACGGACACAGGCAGTAATTCGAGAAATGGTGCTCGGCAAACCAGGCGATGTCGAAGCCAATCTGCTCCGCCATCTTCACCTGCTCGACCATCTCCTGATAGAGCTGCTGCGGCCGCAGGGAGCGGTCGCGTTGCGCCATCAGGCTGAACAGACCGAAATGCATTGCGCGTTTCCCGTCAGATGCCGACGATCGTGTCGCCGCCGTTCAGGCTCAATACCTGTCCGGTGACGAAACCGGCGGTGACCAGATAGAGCATTCCCTGCGCGATCTCCTCCGGCTCGGCCCAGCGCTGCAGCGGGATCTTCTTCATCCGCTCGCGCACCGCGTC